>NZ_JBXWOP010000013.1:0-158340 GCF_059610965.1 Ruegeria sp. CDSB136 | reverse complement strand
AGCCGAAGCCGAAGCCGAAGCCGAAGCCGAAGCCGAAGCCGAAGCCGAAGCCGAAGCCGAAGCCGAAGCCGAAGCCGAAGCCGCGCTTGCGCCGGTTGCAGAAAAAACTGTCGAACGGGTTGTGGAAAAGAAGGGTGGGTTCGTGCCGGCCCTGATCGGCGGCGTGGTCGCGGCGGCTGTCGGCTATGTCGTGGGCAGCGGGTATCTGACCAATGGCTCGGGTTCAGAAGACGCCCTTTCCGCGCTTGAGGCGAAACTGGCCGAACAGTCAGACCAGATTGCGGAGCTTTCGAAATCTCTTGCAGACGCCCCGGATGTTTCCGGTCTTTCCGATCAGGTAACTGCCCTGGCTGACAAGCTGGCCCCGGTCGAAACGGATCTGGGTGCCCTGAAATCCAGTGTCGACACACTCAGCAGCAAGGTTGCTCCTCTGGACACCCGCCTGAGTGATCTTGAAAGCAACGCTCTGACCCAGGGGGCATCTCAGGAAACATCAGCTGCCTTCGAGGCTGAGTTGAAAAAGCTGCAGGATTCCCTGGCCGCACAGCGCGCCGAGGTCGAGAAGATGGTAAGCGACGCACAGGCGCTTGAGGCGAAAGCTTCGGCCGAAGCACTGGCTGCGACCAACGCAGCGATCGTGTCGCGCCTGCAGGGTCAACTGGATGCGGGTCAGCCTTATGCCGATCTGGTGGCCGAACTGACAGCCAACGGCGTGGATGTGCCTGACGCCTTGTCGGGTCCGTCGGACAAGGGTGTGGACAGCCTGTCCAGCCTGCGGGCCTCGTTTGATCCGGCGGCCCGGGCGGCGCTGGCGGACGCTCGTGATGCGGACAAAGGTGCGGGTGTGATTGCATTTTTGCAGCGCCAGACCGGCGCCCGGTCAGTTACACCGCAGGATGGGGACAGCCCGGACGCGATCCTGTCGCGGGCGCAGGCCGCTTTGGCCAGCGGGGACCTGCCGGCGGCGCTGAATGAACTCAAATCCCTGCCTGAAGCCGGACAATCGGCAATGGCAGACTGGGAACAGGCGGCTCAGACACGGGTCGCCGCTGTAGCCGCCGCAAATGCGCTTCAACCAAGCGCAAACTCGAACTGAAGGGCCTGCCATGCTGTGGTCATTGTTTAAGATTCTTGTTTTTGTTGCGATTATCGGTCTGCTGGCCATGGGCGCAGGGTTCCTTATGGAAACCAGCGGCGGTGTTCAGATCACGGCCGGGGGCACGGAATACACGTTAGGGCCGCTTCAATCAGTGATTGGGCTGGGTCTGCTGGTCCTGGGTGTCTGGCTGTTCTTCAAGCTGCTCAGCCTTTTGGTTGCGACGCTGAAATTCCTGAATGGCGACGAAACCGCCCTGTCGCGCTATTTCGACCGCAGTCGCGAACAGCGCGGCTATCAGGCGCTGGCTGACGGCCTGATGGCGCTGGCTTCGGGGGAAGGACGCATAGCGTTGAACAAGGCCACAAAGGCCGAAAAACTGTTGAACAAGCCCGAGCTGACGAACCTGCTGGTGGCGCAGGCGGCCGAATTGAATGGCGACACCAAAAAGGCGTCAGAGACCTACAAGAAACTGGTTACGAACAACTCGACCCGTTTTGTCGGTGTGCGCGGCATCATGAAACAGAAACTTGCCGAAGGTGATGATGAAACCGCGCGCAAGCTGGCCGAAAAGGCGCTGGCGATCAAGCCGAGGCATCAGGAAACGCAGGATATTCTGCTGGGTCTCCAGACCAAGGCGCAGGATTGGGCTGGCGCGCGTTCAACCTTGACGGCCAAACTGAAAGCGGGCCACCTGCCGCGTGATGTGTTCAAACGCCGCGATGCAGTTCTGGCCCTGTCCGAGGCCAAGGATATTCTGGACGAAGATGCGACTCTCGAACAGCAGGAGCACGCGATAGAAGCCAACAGGCTGTCACCCGATCTGGTTCCGGCCGCTGCAATGGCTGCGCGGGCCTATATCGCCAAGGGCAAGCCCCGGGCGGCAACCAAGATTCTGAAAAAAGCCTGGGAGGTTCAGCCTCACCCCGATCTGGCGCATGCCTTTGCCGAGATCGTGCCGGATGAAACGCCATCCGAACGGATCAAGCGCTTTACGGCACTGACCCGCATTCATCCTCAGCATCAGGAAACCCGGCTGATACTGGCGGAACTCAATATCGTTGCCGAAGATTTCCCCGAAGCCCGCCGCGCGCTGGGCGATGTGGTGGAAAAACAGGCAGATGCCCGGGCCTATACGCTGATGGCTGCAATTGAGCGGGGCGAGGGTTCGTCGGACGCGGTGGTGCAAGGGTGGCTGGCCAAGGCGCTGAACGCGCCGCGCGGTCCGCAATGGGTCTGTGACAACTGTCACGACATTCAGGCTGAGTGGGCCCCGGTCTGCCAGAACTGTCACAGCTTTGATACGCTCAGCTGGCAAACGCCGCAAACACCGGAAATCGCCAGTGCCACAGGGGTGCATATGCTGCCTCTGATCGTCGGCGCGCTCGAGGATAAATCCGAGACGGAACAAGACGTTGTGGATGTTTCGAGTGACGAGGCGGACGTGATCGAAATGGATGCTGAGCCAGTCGAGGACAAAACTGAAAAGTCGGCCTAGTGTTCAGACAGAATTCGGTGCCTAGCCGATTGTTGCGTCAGGCTGCGGTTGCATGACCGTGGCCGCTCACGCCCGAACTACTTCTTTTCGAAGAACAGGATAACCTCGCCCAAACGGACACCAAATCGTGACAGGTATGCACGATTGAGAAGCCTGTCGTCGTCCAGCAGCCACATCCAGTCATCGAAATCGGCCCGCATCGTGCCGTCTTTGACCGGCAGGTCGATGCTGTACTTCCAGTTGAAAGTGTCTCCCCGCTCGATGCCAGATGCGGTGCCCAGCACACCCGGGGCTGTTCCGGTCCAGGTATCCTCACCTGTTTTTGTGAGGGTCCAGACGCGCTGCTCGGTCGCACCGTCGTCATAAGTGAAGTCTTCGACCAATGTCAGTGTTTCGCCGGTCCATCTGCCTTCAATATCGACCGTGAAGCGGCGCGAGACGTTTCCCAAAACATCCTGAAACTGCCCATAGGCCACCGTCTGACCATCAAAGAATTCCTCAAGGTTCAGTTGGCGATCAGAAAGAAAGGTCTTGGGAACCTTTGGCTTGGCGGAACAGGCGGCAAGGATCGTAAGCGCGGCAATGGCCATACAGCCTGCCAGAAAGCGGCGAAAGGTCATTGCATTGGCCTCGCCTCAGTCGCCGCGTCCCGGCCATGTGCACCGTTCAGGTGGTTGGTCTTGACCGCTGGGGCGGGGCGCATGGTCGCTATCAACTCGACGACCTTCACCCCAAATTTCCGCATCTCGGACCGGTTCATGATCGCGCCGTTTTCGGTCAGATACATCCAGTCGGTGACGTCCAGAATATGCCCGCCGGCGTCTTCAGGCAGCACGATCCGGTAGGAAAGCCTGACGGTCGAGCCTGCGATAACGCCATTTCCTTCTCCGACAATATCGTCTGCGGTTGCCGTAAAAGTGTTGCCGGTGCCCAGGGTCAGGTACCATTTGCGGGTAATTTGTTTGCCGTTGGAATAGGTGAAATGCTCGGTCAGCGTCCCGGAATTTCCGGTCCATTCCCCCACCATGCGCGCGACAAAGCTGTTGGACATCTTTCCGTTTGGCCCAAAGATCAGCCCTTCGGACAGGATTTCCCCGTTCAGTTGCTCTTTCAGCGAAAACTTCGGGCCTGTGTCGGAATAATCTGCGGGTGATTGAGACCGAAAGCTGAAATAGCGCCTTTTTGCAAACAACAGGGCAAGCAGGGCAAACAGGAGAATTGCAAGGAGTTTCATTGGACGGGCTCCTTTGAGGGCAACGTCAGGACCAATCCAAACGCGCCAAGTTTCAGAATGCAGGGCAGCACGGCGTAAGCCAGATTGAGTGTTTTCAATGCCTGGGCCGAGTTAGCCTGTCCGGGGGTGAATCCGCTGCGTTCAAGCAGGGGCAATGTGAAGAAGGCGGCCAAGGCCAGGCCCAGTTTCCCAGCGAATGACCAGATGCCGAACGCAGCCGAAGCATTCAGCCCGGCACGTGTCAGAACCACCGAGAACATGGCGGGCAAGACCACCATGTCTGCCCCCAGCGCCGCGCCCGAGGTCATGCAGATCAACGCAAACCCCGTGAGGTTCCCGGTCGCCAGAAGGGCCGCCCCGACAAAGCTGGCAATTGACAGAGGCATCGCAATAATCAGAGTCTGTTTTGGGCCAATTCGGTTGCTGAGACGCGCCCAGAACGGAACACTTGCGCCCGCGCTAAGGAAAAACAGGATCAAAAGAGGTCCCGCTTTACCAGGCAGTTGCAGCCGGTCTTCGACAAAGAAAAGAAAGAGTGTGGATGTTATTGCCACAGGCAGGCTGTTTACCAGAGCAAGCACCAGCAGCCTGAGCGCACCAGCCTGGCCCAGGCCGGAATATGTCAGCCCTTCTCCGGTTATCGGCGGTCGCCGCCACATGGGGAATGTCAAAACTATTGACAGGATAGCCATTATCCCAAGGAACAGCCCAAATGCGGGATATCCTTGCGATTGCGCCCCAAGGGCCGCCAGCAATGCCGGCGCACCTGCGGCAAGGATCACTCCGGCCAATTGCCCGCTTTCCCGATAGGCGGCCAGCGTCATCAGCTCTTTCGGGTCAGGCCGTTTGGCAAGTGTCGCGCTGCGGCCATAAAGCAGGATAGTGCCAAGGCTATAGGCTGAAAACAACAGGATCAGAATGGCGACCAAAGCCGCCACACTTGCGCCCTGAGGTAATGAGAACAGCAGGGGAAATCCGACCGCCAGACCCGCCATGGCCATGGCCGCAAACAGAACCTGCGCACCTGCCCAACGGTCTATGGCCCAGCCGATCAGTGGATCCTGCACCAGATCGATCAGGCGGATCGCCAGAAGTACCGTGCCGATCGTGGCCAGTCCAATGCCCAGATTGACGGCCGCAAACCGAGGCAAATGTATGTACAGCGGGATACCGGCCGCAGCAAGCATTAGCGCATACAGGCTGACCCGCGGATAAAGCATCATTTCCCCAACAGCGACTTGGTGAAAGCGGCGGAGCGCGTGTTTTCGCCCACGAAGATGGACATGAAGCTGCGTGTGATCCCCGGGTAAGCCATCGTGCATGTCTTGCGACCGTTCAGCCAGAAGCTCACTTTGTCCGGCCCCTGTGACACGGCCAGAAAGGTGTCGCCTTTGCTGACGGCGTCGAAACAACCATCCAGCTGTTGCCGAACCGGCGCGGCGCGCCCGATGCGTTTCATTTCATCCAGTGTCGAGTTCACGAGCGCTTTTTTTGTCAGGTTCCGCCGATAACGCAGTTCCAGGCCAAAATCTCTGCTCCAGCTGAGCGGCGCCCCTCCTTGCGTGAACAGTTGCGCGTCATACAGAGGAAAGCCCAGGTACCGGAAGGTCGCCGCGCCGCGCGTCTGAGCATTGTCCAGAACACCAAAGACCGGAGACGCCGCCAGCCCGCCGGGGGCAAGCATCGCGACGGACAACAGCGCGGAACGCCAGCTGTTATGCGTCGGTTGAAACAGGGATGGCAGCTTCTTGAGGAACGCCATGTTCAGCTCCGGGTGTTTGCGAGTTTCCTTTGATCAACCCGACAACATGCATTGCGCTGGCAATCCCGTCTTCATGGAACCCATGCCGGTTGTAGGCTCCGGCAAACCATGTCCGGTTTTGCCCCTGCATGTTTCGAATCTGCGTCTGCGCCTTTATGGCGGCCTTGTCGAAGACCGGATGCGCAAATTCCACCTGATCATAGATCTTGTCGTCGCCGATTTCGGTCGGCGCATTCAGCGTAACGAACAGAGGATCGCTATCAGGAATGTTCTGAAGCCGGTTCATCCAGTATGTCACGCCTACCTGTCCGGCTTGCGACCGGTAGGTCCAGCTGGACCAGCAGGCGCGCCGACGCGGCATCTGGGCGGGGTCGCAGTGAAGCGTTGCGACATTCGGCTGATACCGGATTGCGCCCAATGCAGCCTTCTCTGATGCAGTGGCACCCTGGCCCAGAATGGCAAGCGACTGATCCGAATGCGTGGCCAGTATCACCTCGTCAAACAGGTCCGAGACACCATGGCTGTGAATTGTAACCCCCAGATCGCTGCGCTGAATGTGATCAACCGGTGCGGCCAGACGGATCTCACAGCCACGCGCACGCAATGCCGCATCAATCCGGCGGACATATTCGATACTTCCGCCCGTGACCGTGTACCATTGATGCTGATTGGCGCGGCCAGAGGCCAACAGAGCATGGTTACGGAAAAACTGAACCAGTGAACGGGCCGGGAACTGGTCGACGAACTCGACCGGTGTAGACCAGATCGCGCCACACATTGGCATCAGATAGTTGTGGCGGAACCAGTGACCCAGGCGCAACTGGTCAACCAGTTCGCCAATTGTGGTGTCGTCATCCTTGGCCGCATCGGGTGCTTCTTTTCCAAAGCGCAAAATGTCCGCAATCATCTTGTAATAGGCAGGGCGTGTCAGGTTACGTTTCTGCGCCGTCAAGGTTCGCAGGTTGTTCAGCCCGTACTCGATCCGGCCGTTGTCGATGGTTGCCCCGAAACTCATCTCGCTTTTGCTGACGGGAACGTTCAGTTCATCGAACAGGCGCGTCAGATGCGGGTAGGTAACGTAGTTGAATACAATGAACCCGGTGTCGACGGGCTGGTCGCCGTTCCTTCCAGCCATAACCGTTCGGGCGTGACCACCCAGCCGGGGCTCGGCCTCGAACACGGTTACGTCGTTGTCTTCGGAAAGGTAATAAGCTGCAGAGAGGCCTGAAATGCCTGCGCCGATGACTGCGATTTTCTTGCGTACACGCGGGGTTTCGTCGAACATTCCATCCTCGTTATGCGTTATTTACTGAGATACGCGGGGCCAAAGACAGTGGATCAATAAAAAGCAATACTTTGCTGTATCTTAGCATCCCAAGGCTGTTTGAGGTGGCATCCCCAGGTCCGGACGGTGGGTGATCCTTTCGGGTCACCGGTGCGTAAAACGACTGTTACAACCGGAATGAAAAGGCATGATCGATTTTGATGGAAAGACCTACTGGATCATTGGCGCAAGTGAAGGGCTGGGCCGCTCGCTGGCCGAGGCGCTGAGCAACAAAGGGGCGCATCTGGTCCTGTCCGCCCGCAACGCCGAACGTCTGAAAGAAATCTGCGGGTCGCTGCCCAATGCGCGCGCCGTTCCATTTGATGTCGCGGACCTTGAGGCGGTTCGCCGTGCGCGGCAACAGGTCGGAGAGGTCGACGGACTGGTTTACAATGCCGGCATCTACGAGCCGATGCCCGCAAAACACTGGGATACCGAGGCCGTTCTTGCGATGAATGACGTGAATTTCACGGGTGCCCTGCGGGTTCTTGGCGAAACAGTGCCGGGCTTTGTTCAGGCTGGTCGCGGGGATATCACGCTGATCGGGTCGTTGTCGGGTTATCGTGGGTTACCGGCGGCGATTGGTTACGCCGCCAGCAAGGCAGCGCTGATTTCATTGGCGGAATCCATGCGGCTTGATCTTGCCGGCACCGGTGTGACTGTGCGCATCGTCAACCCCGGTTTCATCAAGACCCGGCTGACAGAGAAGAACAAATTCAAGATGCCGATGCTGATGACGCCGGAAGATGCGGCAAACCGTGTGGTCAAGGCGATGTCGCGACGCCGGTTTCGCACCGATTTTCCGGCTCCGTTTTCGTGGCTGGTCCGGTTTTTTGATTATCTGCCGGACTTTCTGGTGTTTCGCGGCAGGTAGTATCAGCCGAACTGCCCCTGACAGAACCAGCCCGCCGACAGGGTGCCGCCATGGCCGTAAAACAGCCAAAGCCGCTCACCCTGTTCCGTCACCACCACCCAGTAATCGCGCACCCCGCTGCGCCAGTTTGGATCGTCCAGCCACCACTCGGGCGCGATGCGTTCCGGACCGGTGGCTTGTGCCAACTGCCAGTCCCGCCCGCGCCAGCGAAAGGCACCGGGCACTTCTGGGGTTTCCGGGGCCATCACCGGTTCGGGCTGCCACATCTGCAAAGGCCGGGGGCGTGGCGGAACGGGCCAGTTGCGGGCGGGTTCCGACCACGCGGCGGCCAGAGTCTGAGCCGTTTTCTCGGGGATGTGAGAAGCCGCCGGGTGGCGCCGTGTGATCGCCTCCAGACCCACCCGCGCGCCCAGTTTTCCGATCAGGTCTTCGACGGCTCTGTTACCCTCCAGCCGTTCCCGGGCGGCGCGGCTGGCTTCGGCATGGCCGGTTCGGGTCCGGGCGTGGATGGGCTCGGACTGCACCGCCTCAAGTCGCAGCATGTCGATGCCATAACCTGCGTCGATCTTGTCGATTTTCATCTCTAACAAAGGGCGAATACGGTGTTTGTCATAGGTTGGGCGAGCCAGACCGACCTCGATGATCTCGGCCGCCTGATCCGCACGATGCGCTTCGAGCCGTAGGGTACGGACGCCGCGGCCCTTCTCTTCCAATCTGGCGCAGAGCGTGGGCAAAACCCGGTCGATGGCGGCCATCACGTCCTCGACCAATCCGATCGGGTTGGGCAGGGTCATCCGCACCGCAAAGTGATGCGGCGGACGGGCGGGCGAGACCGGCTCGGGGGCGCTGCCCATCGCCTGATCCAGCCGCAGCACCAGCCCCCGCCCGAACCGCCGCGCCAGAGAGGCGCGGGGCTGGCCCAGCAGATCGCCGATCCGGCGCAGGCCCAGCCGGTTCAGTTGCGCGACCACCTGATCCTCGAGCCGCAACGCTGCGATGGGCAGGGGGCTGAGCGCGCCATAGGATTGCCCCGGTGCTGCGATCCGTGCGCCGCCACCCAGTGCCATCACCTGCGGCGCGGCCCCGCCTTTGGTCCAGTGCCGCCGCTTGCCTGCGCGGGCGCGCGTGGCGCGGGCCTCCTGGCTGATGGCGTCACCGTTGCGGTCGGACGTGGCCTCTTGCCCGGCATAGCGCGCCAAGGCCCAGGCTGCCCCCAACGTATCTGCGATGCCCATCTGCACGCTCAGCCCCATATCGGCGCAGTCGGTCTCGATCACGCTCAGCAACGCTTCTTCGCCACCGAACAGATGCGCGCAGCCCGACAGGTCGACAATCAGCCCGTCCGGTGATTCCTCGGCCACCCAAGGGCTGAACTTGCCCACCCAGCGACGCAACGCGGTCAGAAACGCGGCCTCGGCCGGGGCATTGCGGGGGCGTGTCACAAGTGCTGCACACATGGCATGGGCGTCGCGCACCGGCTGACCCACGCGCAGACCGGCGGCCTGGGCTTCGGCGTTCAGCGAGGTGACGACCTGCATATTTGACTGCTCGGTCACCACGGCCAAAGGCCCATCCTGCAGGCCCCGCGCGGCGCGGACCAGCCGTTCAGCCCCCAGACGGGGGAACCACAGCGAAAGTATTCGGCGTTTGGGCATCGGCAGACATCAAAGTGTTCTCATTTTGTTCTTATCTGAGAATCGATGCCAGAGTCGAGTCCGACCCCTACCCGCAGGCCAGCCGCTGAACGATCCCGGCCCCGTTCACGTAAACGTTCAGCCGGTCGATGCGGTAATCCTGTGTGGCGATGTCATCCGGGCCCAGTACACGGGCTCGCTCGGGCAGATCCGCCCGGATGCTCGAGACCGGCTGGCCAACGGAATCGGCAAAGGGTTCCCCATTGCAAAAGGCCAGTTCCACCGAAGCGGCTTGGGGGGTGGCGGCGACATCTTCGGGAATGCTGGTGTCGGTACAGGCTGCCAGAAGGATCACAAGCGGGATTAATCGAAGCATTGGCGTTCCTCTTTCTGACAATGTCGTTTCTGCAATATCAAACAATTAGCCAATTTGCCATCAAAGCGCAGTTGAAAACGCTCTGCAATTGACGCAGGGTCGGGGCAATTTAAGACAGGGAGACAAACACCATGCGTACCCGTGCCGCCGTTGCCGTTCAGGCGGGCAAACCTTTGGAAGTGATGGACGTGAACCTTGAAGGCCCCAAGGCGGGCGAGGTTCTGGTTGAAATCAAAGCCACCGGCATCTGCCATACTGACGAATTCACCCTTTCAGGTGCTGACCCCGAAGGCCTGTTCCCGGCCATTCTGGGCCACGAAGGCGCAGGTGTTGTGGTTGAGGTTGGTCCGGGTGTGACCAGCCTGAAGCCGGGCGACCATGTGATCCCGCTTTACACTCCGGAATGTCGTGAGTGTGAATACTGTCTGCATCCCAAAACCAACCTGTGCCAGGCGATCCGCAGCACGCAAGGTCAGGGCCTGATGCCGGATGGCACGTCACGCTTTTCGACGCTGGATGGCGATCCGATCCTGCACTACATGGGTTGTTCGACCTTCTCGAACCACACGGTTCTGCCGGAAATCGCGCTGGCCAAGGTGCGCGAGGACGCACCCTTCGACAAGATCTGTTATATCGGCTGCGGTGTGACCACCGGCATCGGCGCCGTCATCAACACCGCCAAGGTCGAAATCGGCAGCCGTGCTATCGTGTTCGGTCTGGGTGGTATCGGCCTGAACGTGATTCAGGGCCTGCGTCTGGCCGGAGCGGATCAGATCGTCGGCGTCGACCTGAACCCGTCCAAGGTCGAGATGGCCACCAAGTTCGGTATGACCGATTTCGTGAACCCGAACGAAGTTGAAGGCGATCTGGTTCCTTATCTGGTCGATCTGACCAAGGGCGGCGCGGATTATACCTTTGACGCCACCGGCAATGTCGGCGTGATGCGCGCAGCACTTGAATCGGCGCATAAGGGCTGGGGTGAATCGATCATCATCGGCGTGGCACCTGCAGGGGCCGAAATCTCGACCCGCCCGTTCCAGCTGGTCACCGGCCGCTCGTGGCGCGGCACCGCCTTTGGTGGCGCCCGTGGCCGGACCGACGTGCCCAAGATCGTCGACTGGTACATGGAAGGTAAGATCGAGATCGACCCGATGATCACCCACACCATGGGTCTGGACGACATCAACCACGGGTTCGACTTGATGCATAAGGGCGAGAGCATCCGCTCGGTCGTCGTTTACTGATCAGATTAAAAAATCACGGGGCGGGCATTTTCCCGCCTCTTTTCGTGCATACATTCCTCATTACAAATTAAATTCTGATTTGAGGAATTGAAGTGACGACAATGAGTACGGACCGGCTGGCGGTTCTGATTGATGCGGATAACGTTCCCTCAAAACACGCTGCCGATATTTTTGAAGAAATTGCTACTTTGGGTGAGGCAGGGTTAAGACGGATTTACGGTGATTTCTCCAACGGGCCTCCACAGGGGTGGGACGCGAAATCTCTGGCCGAATACGCCATCGTACCGCATCAACAATTCGCAAACACATCCGGCAAGAATTCAAGCGATATTGCTCTGGTTATTGATGCAATGGATATACTGCACACTGGCCGGTTCAGTGGATTTGTGCTGGTCTCCTCCGACAGTGATTTCACGCGTCTGGCAAGCCGTATTCGAGAGCAGGGGCTGGACGTTTTTGGAATAGGGGAACGGAAAGCCCCGAAAGCGTTTGTAGCGGCTTGCAAAAGGTTCATCTACATCGAGAATATCGAAGCAGGCGTATGTCACAAAAAACAAGCTGATAACCAAGAACCGAAGCGGGAATTGAATCACGCGTTCCAGTTGATCGGGAACGTAGTGCGGAATTCTGACGAGCCAGAAGGTTGGTTGAAACTGGGGCTTGTGGGTAGCCAGCTTAACAAAATCTATACGGATTTTGATCCTAGAACCTATGGGTTTTCCAAGCTAAGCGATTTGGTTCGTGCCACAGGAAAATTTGATGAGAAAGGAGCAAATGGCGACTACAAAATCAGACTGAAGGCTGGAAAGTAACTTATTGGAAACCGAAACAGCAGAGCACAACTTACTCTCCCGGTCTCGACGCCCCCGTATCCGACCTTGGTGATCGCACCCGCAGAACCGGGGTGTTAGCCGAAGTGGTGTTGGACCGGCTTTCGCGCCAGACCACAAAAACGCCTGATGCAATGATGATGCTGGCGCCGACTGCGACCCAGCCGTCGGGCTGTTCGCCAAAGAAGACCACGCCGAATATCGTGGCCCAGATGATCTGGCTGTACTGGCTGGGTGCAACCACCCCTGCAGGTGCTGAACGATAGGCCATGATGATCAGGTGCTGTGCGATCACCGAGAAAACGCCGACCAGGGCCATCATCGCTAGGTGCAGCAGCGATGGAGGCAGATACACCGCCGGTTGGGCGAGGCTCATCACCACGATGGCCAGCAGCATGGGGTAGAGGATCAGAACGGCCGAGCGTTCTTCGTTTCCGATCTTGCGTACCAGGACCGAGGCAAAGGCGCTGCAGAAGGCGGCCGTCAGGGCGGCCAGATGGCCCAGCGTGATATCCGTTGTGCCCGGGCGCAAAACGATCAGCACGCCGATCAGGCCCACGCCGACCGCGGCCCAGCGTTGCGCGCGAACCACCTCGCCCAGAATCGGGATCGACAGGACCGTGACGATCAGCGGGAAGGAAAACAGCAGCGAATAGACCTCGGCCAGCGGCAGGACCGAGAAGGCATAGAACGCGCAGGACATGGCCGTGACCATCAGTCCGGACCGCAGCAGCACCAGCCATGGATGATGGGGTAGAAAGTTTCCTGTCGTCCTGTCGGTCAGGATCGTGACAGCCATGGGGACAAAGGAAAACAGCGTGGCAAAAAAGATGATCTGCATCACCGAATAGGTGCCGCCCAGGACCTTGATCAGCGCGTCATGGCTGGCAAAGACCGCAAAGCCCAGAAACGCGTAGCCAAGTCCCCGAAGGGTGGAGTTTTGAGTGCTCATCAGTTGGCCTCGGGTCGTGGGTCGGTGTGGTTGCGATTGACGCGGCAGCCCGGATGAATTCTCGGGCTGGCTTTTCCTTTGACTAAACACATTTTCCGGGGGCGGATAGCCCCTATTTTACCGCTAACATGGCAAAGCCGCCATGATCTGAGGTCATTGCAGGATCGGCGGCGCGTCCTTGGGCTGGCGCGCCGATTGCACCCCGGCCTTCATCCCCACACCGATGCGACGAGCCAATGCGACCCACGGCGTGGCGGTTTCAGGCGGTAGCGTTTGGGTGGCGACTTCTTCGAACAGGTCGAGCCAGCGGGCGAAAAGTTCGGGTTTCACATCGGGTCGTTCGATATGGACTCGCTGCGGGTTACCGTCATAGCTGCGCTCGAACAGGATGGCATTGCGCCAGAAGGCGGCGATCTTTTCCTCGTGCGCGGGCCAGTCGTCGACATGGTTGGCAAAGACCGGGCCAAGCACGGCTTCCTCGCGCACACGTGCATAGAAAGCGCGGACTTGCGTGTTGATCTGGTCCGGTGTCGCCGGAAAGCGTGGGGGCAGGGTAGGTCGGGTCATGACGATCCTGGGATTCGACTCTGTTCTTGGGCAATATCCGGTTATCCGGTCAGGCTACAGGGGTGGTTTTGTCGCGCTGGCCCGGCGTCAGCAGGTGCCGCAGCAAGGCCACCGGATGCGCCTTGAGGCTGAGACGGGTGGCGACGTAGTCCTCGACCACCTGCTCGCCCAATGTCATCTGTGGCAGGTAGGCTTCGGGCTCATCCAGCGCCTCACCTTCCAGATCCTGCGAGAACAGCGGCAAGGGTTTGGCGGTCGCAATCGCCTTGGCTTGCCACAGCGCTTCGCGCCGGGTCAGGTCGCAGGCGGCAAAGGCGTCGGCCTCGGCCAGGCGTTCGATCACCGAGGGGCCAAGGCCCGCACGACGCCAGACATCGTCGACCTGATGGTAGCCATTGCCGCGCGCGGCGGTGAGCCAACTGGCGTCTTCCTCGCTGAGACCCTTGATCTGGCGGAACCCCAGCCGCAGGGCCAACCCACCATGGCCATCGGGTTCCATCACATTGTCCCAGAAACTGGCATTGATGCAGACCGGGCGGACCTGAACCCCGTGCTCGCGCGCATCACGCACGATCTGGGCCGGGGCATAGAACCCCATCGGCTGCGAGTTCAGCAGCGCGCAGGCGAAGATGCCGGGATGGTGGCATTTGATCCAGGCCGAAGCATAGACCAGCAGCGCAAAGCTGGCCGCGTGGCTTTCGGGGAAGCCGTATGAGCCGAAGCCTTCGATCTGCGAGAAGCAACGCTCGGCAAAATCATCCTCATAGCCGTTGCGCTTCATGCCGCGCAGAAACAGGGCGCGGAATTCACTGACATTGCCATGTTTCTTGAATGTTGCCAGTGAACGGCGCAATCGGTCAGCCTGTTCCGGGGTGAAACCCGCGCCCACGATGGCGATCTGCATCGCCTGTTCCTGAAACAGCGGCACGCCCATGGTCTTGCCCAGCACCTCACCCAACGCATCAGACGGGAAAACAACCGGCTCTTCGCCATTCCGCCGCCGGATATAGGGATGGACCATGTCGCCCTGAATGGGGCCGGGGCGGATGATGGCGACCTCGATCACCAGATCATAGAATTTGCGCGGCTTCATCCGCGGCAGAAAGTTCATCTGTGCACGTGATTCCACCTGAAACACGCCCACACTGTCGGCCACGCACAGCATGTCATAAACCGCCGGATCCTCGGGCGGCAGGGTGGCCAATGTGTAATCGGTCTGATGATGCTGCCCGATCAGATCAAACGCCTTGCGGATACAGGTCAGCATCCCGAGGCTGAGAACATCGACCTTGAGGATGCCCAGGCTGTCGATATCATCCTTATCCCAGCAGATAACCGTACGGCCTTCCATGGTGGCGTTTTCGATGGGGACAAGTTCGTCCAGCCGCCCCTCGGTAATGATGAACCCGCCCACGTGCTGTGACAGGTGGCGGGGGAAGCCATCGATCTCATACACTAACATTAGAGTCTGTTTCAGCCGTCGATCTTCGGGATCGAGGCCGATTTCGCGCATCCGGTGCGCCTCGAGCCCGGCAGCTGAGAAGAATCCCCAGAGCTGCGACGAGAGCGCAGATATGGTGTCTTCGGTCAGGCCCATGGCGCGGCCGACCTCGCGTATGGCGCGCTTGCCCCGATAATGCACGACCGTCGCGCAGAGGCCTGCGCGTTCGCGACCGTAGCGGTCATAGATGTGCTGAATCACCTCTTCGCGGCGTTCATGTTCGAAATCCACGTCGATATCGGGTGGCTCATCGCGAGCTTCCGAGACAAAACGTTCGAAGACCATTGTGCCCATCTCGGGGCTGACTTCGGTGATGCCGAGGCAGAAGCAAACGACAGAGTTGGCCGCCGAGCCACGCCCCTGGCAGAGGATGCCGCGGGAGCGGGCGAAATGGACGATGTCGCGGACGGTCAGGAAGTAGGGTTCGTATTTCAGCTTGCCGATCAGGGTGAGCTCATGCGCCAGCATGTTTTGCGCCTTCTCCGATGCGCCTGCCGGATAGCGCCATTTCAGCCCTTCATGTGCCAGACGGTGCAGACGCTGCGTCGGGGTTTCCTGTTCGCTGCCTTCACTGGGATATTCATAGCGCAACTCATCCAGCGAGAAGGTGAGTTGCTCGCTGAGCGCATGGGCGCGGGCGACGGCACCCTCATAGCCTTTGAAGATCCGCAGCATCTCGGCCTCGGATCGCAGGCGCTGTTCCCCGTTGGCCAGTGCATCGCGGCCCAATTCGTCGACCTTGCGGCGCAGGCGGATGGCGGTCACCACATCGGCCAGCTTGCGGCGTGTACCGTGATGCATCATCGGTGTGGCGCTGGCGAGTGTGGGGAGGTCAAGCTGCTTGGATTCAGTCTCTAACACAGAGAAATATGCGCTATCCGCGCCATCATATCGGGGGTGCATCAACAGGTGTATGCGCCCGGCAAAGCGGCGCGTCAGCTGTTGTGCCTGTGTCCGCCATGCGTTCGCGCCGCCCCGGGACCGGATCGCTAGTGGCCAGAGCAGCAGGTGGAGACCGTCGGAGAACTCCAGAAGGTCTGACAGATGCAGGATGCAGTCGCCCTTTTCGGCGCGCAGGCGACCTGCCGACAGGATACGGCACAGGTTAGCCCACCCCTGCCGGTTCAGGGGCAGGGCGGTGACGGTGGGCGCGTCGGTGAAGATCAGCCGCGCCGCCGGGATCAGGCGCGGCACTGCATGGACCGGATAAGAGAGCGGTTTGGGGATGTGATCAGGGCAGGGCGGGCCGATCGAGGTGTTCTGCGCCTCCCACTCCAGCCGTTCACGCACCTTGCGGGCGATCTCGCGTCCCTGCGTGTGGGCACGGACGATGCCGGCGACCGAGTTGTCATCGGCAATCGCGATGGCGGGCAGGCCCAAGGTAACGGCACGTTCCATGTACTCCTCGGGGTGCGAAGCCCCGGTGAGGAAGGTGAAATTCGATGTGATCGACAGTTCGGCATACATGGCGATTCCATATTATATTCACGTTTTGTTCTTTTTCGAGTCCTTTGCGCAGGAAACGGGTCGCCTGGGCTTGAGGTCACGGGCATGGTTGCCAAAAGGAGACCCGAAATGTTCAAAATCACCGCATTACCGACCGAAGATGTACGCGCTTTTCAGAAAGGAGGACCGGATGCCTATGGCGCCACCCCGGAACGTGTTGTTTCCACCGGGGCTGGGAATCCCTGCCGACATTGTCTGCAAAACATTCCTAAGGGCGAGGAAATGCTGATATTGGCACATCGGCCTTTTTTAGAGACACATCCCTACGCCGAAACCGGCCCGATCTTCTTATGTGCCGCCCCTTGCGAGCAGTACGGGGGTGAAGCGCTGCCCGAGATTCTGACCACATCGCCCGACTATCTGATCAAGGGCTACGGGCAGGACGATCGGATCGTCTATGGCACCGGCGCGATCACCGCAACGGATCAGATCAGTAAAAAGGTCACGGAGATTTTCACCCGCCCGGACGTTGCATATATCCACGTCCGGTCTGCACGAAACAACTGCTATCAGGCGCGGATAGACCGGGCCTAAAGCTTGACCCGGTGAATGCCCCGGCGCGGCTGGTCCTGATCGGCAGCCGGGGGATCATCCGTGCGGCTGGACGTCAGCGCGAGGAACACATCCTCGAGATCGGCCTCTTCGGTACGGACATCGCGGATACGAATATTGGCCGCGCGCACCGATTCCAGAACCTGCTCGGCGCTGGTCTGCGCGCTTCGATACTGAAGGACAAGGTTGCCATCTTCGCGCAGCGTGGCCTCAACCCCCGGCGTCGCGGGCAGGTCGGCGACCGGGTTGTCCGGCACGATCACCATGGTGCGGCTGTCCATGCGGCCCAGCAGGTTCGCGGTGCTGTCCTGCGCGATCTTTTCGCCATGGTTGATGATGGCGATCTCGTCACACATCTCCTGCGCTTCTTCCAGGTAGTGCGTGGTCAGGATAATGGTCATGCCCTGCTCGTTCAGCTTTCGAACATTGGCCCAAAGCATCTGGCGCAGTTCGATATCCACGCCCGCCGTCGGTTCATCCAAAACCAGAATCCTGGGGTGGTGGACCAGTGCCTTGGCCAGCAACAACCGCCGCCGCATACCACCCGACAGGGTGCGGGCGTAGGCTTCGGCCTTATCGCTCAGGCCAACCAGTTCGAGGATCTCATCGCTGCGGCGCTGCGCCCTGGGCACGCCATATAGACCTGCCTGAACCTCCAAAGCGCCGCGCGGTGTGAAGAAGGGGTCAAGGTTCAATTCCTGCGGCATCACGCCGATGGCCGCCCGCGACTGGCGGGGATGCTGATCCTGATCAAAGCCCCAGATCGACACGTTGCCCGCGGATTTTATCACCAACCCGGCCAGAATATTGATCAGGGTGGACTTCCCGGCCCCGTTCGGTCCCAGCAGACCAAAAACCGATCCACGCGGAACCGTAAGATCAATACCTTTCAGCGCCTGCTTTTCGGGCTGCCCCTTGCCGCCGCGATAGGTCTTGCGCAACCCTTCGATCCTGATTGCCGCATCGCTCATGTGGCTCTTGCCCCCGGTTTGCTCATCGCTCATAAACGCACCTAATACATGCCCGCGAGGCCGACAACCGAAGAAGGATCGCCAGCCGTGACCATCGAAGCGCCGGAAACCAAGATCGTCGAAACCGCTCGTGTCGCCTGCGATGGCGGCGAGGGGGCATTGGGCCATCCGCGCGTCTGGTTGCAGATCCCCGAGGATACCGGCTGGGTTGAATGCCCCTATTGCGACTGCAAATACGTGCTGTCTGGCAGCGAGGCACACAGCTGACAGCGTGACACGTGCCGCGCGGAACGGAGGCCGGATGCTTTGTGCAGTACAGCTTTTGCACCTGTCAGATCAGGAGCCCTTGGCAAAAGGCGGCCACAGAAACGTTTACGCGTATCCGGGCCAGCCTGACCTGTTGATCAAGGTAACGCGCCCGCGAACACGTCGAAACCGTTCGTTTTCCAAGCGGCTGATCAGGCGGATCATGCCGGACACCGCATATCGCAACGCCCTGAAAGAGATCGAGTGTGAGCTGAAAGCCGCGTTGAAAAGCGGTGAGGACATTGCGCAACTGCCTTTGGCGCGGTCGTTTGGCGTCGTACAGACGGATGTCGGGCCGGGGGTTGTGGTGGAGCGTGTTCAATCCGAAGACTCCAAACTGGCAAAACATCTGTTGTGGATGTGTGAGCAGCACAAGCTGACCGAGGAAGTCTTGGCCGACCTCAATCGATTTGTTCAAAAGCTGTTCGAATATCAGATCGTGGGGCGCGATATCCACGAACAGAACATCGTCTACGGGCTGCGTGGTCAGGTCCGCATGTTTCTTTTGATTGATGGGTACGGGGAACGTAACCTCATTCCCTTGCGCACGCTGAACCGCCGATTGAATGATCGCTCGCTGAACAAGCAGATGCGGTTGATCGCAGATCGCACGGGGTTGCGTTGGGACAAGGCGCGCAGGGCATTCAGCACAGCGTAGGTCTACATAATCTGCGCCAGATAGATCACCTTCTTGACTGGCCACCCGAGCGCCCCTGTGGCAGAACCATCCCTGACCGACAGGGAGAGCGCGCATGAGCAATTTCGGAAAAGGGTGTCACCTGCATCTGATCGATGGATCGGCCTTTATTTTCAGGGCTTACCACGCGCTGCCGCCGCTGACGCGGAAATCCGATGGCTTGCCGATCGGTGCTGTGTCGGGCTTTTGCAACATGCTGCAGAAATATGTGGAAGGGAACGCCGGGCCGGATGCGCCGACTCATGTGGCGGTGATCTTCGATAAGGGCTCGCACACGTTCCGGAATGATCTTTATGATCAGTACAAGGCCAACCGCGAGGCAATGCCCGAAGACCTGCGCCCGCAGATGCCTCTGACCCGCGAAGCGACGCGCGCCTTCAATATCGCTTGCAAGGAACTGGAGGGTTATGAGGCGGATGACATCATCGCCACGCTGGCCGTCCAGGCGCGTGCGGCGGGGGGCCGTGTGACCATCGTCAGCTCTGACAAGGACCTGATGCAACTGGTCGGTGACGGGGTCGAGATGCTGGATGCGATGAAAAACAAGCGTATCGACCGCGACGGCGTAGTCGAAAAATTCGGCGTCGGGCCCGAGCGCGTGGTGGATGTGCAGGCGCTGGCCGGGGATTCGGTCGACAACGTACCAGGCGCTCCGGGGATCGGGGTCAAGACCGCAGCGCTGCTGATCAACGAATACGGTGATCTGGAAACCCTGCTGGACCGGGCCGAAGAGATCAAACAACCCAAACGCCGCCAGACCCTGATCGAGAAGCGTGACCAGATCGAGTTGTCGAAGAAACTGGTGCAACTGGACGAAAACACGCCGCTGGATTTCTCGCTGGACGATCTGGAGGTGAAGGACCCGGATGCCGAAACCCTGCTGGGTTTTCTGGCCGAGATGGAGTTTCGGACGCTTACCAAGCGTATTGCTGACAAGCTGGGGGCCGAGGCTCCGGTCATTGTCGATGCGCCCGCGCCTGCCGCCGAGGTTGAGGAAGCCGAAGCGGTTCCGTTCGATGCGTCGAAATACGAATGCGTCAGGGACGCAGGCGCGCTTCAGAAATGGATCGATCAGGCCTATGAACGCGGCTGGGTCGCCGTGGACACCGAAACCACCGGCCTCAATGAAATGATCGCCGGTCTTGTTGGCATATCGCTGTGCGTGGAGGCGGGCGAGGCCTGTTACATTCCGCTGACGCACCGCGATGGATCCGCTGATGATCTGTTCGGTTCGGACGCACTGGCCGAGGGGCAGATGCCGCTGGATGAGGCTCTGACTCTGCTGAAACCGATGTTCGAGGACCCTTCGATCCTGAAAATCGGGCAGAACATGAAATACGATGCCAAGATCTTTGCGCGCTATGGTGTCAACGTTTCGCCGATCGATGACACGATGCTGATGTCCTATGCCATGCATGGCGGAGAGCATGGCCATGGCATGGATACGCTGTCCGAACGGTATCTGAGCCACACACCGATCCCGATCAAACCGCTGCTGGGGTCCGGAAAATCGGCGATTACCTTTGACAAGGTGCCGATTGACGAGGCGACGGCTTATGCCGCCGAGGATGCGGACATAACCTTGCGCCTGTGGAAGCTGTTCAAGCCGCAACTGCATCAGGTTCAGGTGACGACGGTTTACGAAACACTGGAACGCCCGCTGGTCCCGGTATTGGCCGAAATGGAAATGCATGGAATCAAGGTCGACCGCGATGTTCTGAGCCGAATGTCCAATGCATTTGCACAGAAAATGGCCGGGTTAGAGGCTGATATTCACGAACTGGCGGGAGAGAATTTCAACGTCGGTTCTCCTGCCCAGCTGGGCGAAATACTGTTCGACAAGATGGGGCTTGAGGGCGGCAAGAAGGGCAAGACCGGGAAGTATTCGACTGGGGCCGATATTCTGGAGGATCTCGCGACCGAGCACGAGTTGCCGCGCCGGGTGTTGGACTGGCGGCAGTTGTCCAAACTGAAATCGACCTACACCGACGCGCTGCAAACCCATATCAACCCGGATACAGGCCGGGTGCATACGTCATATTCGATCACCGGGGCCAATACGGGCCGTCTGGCCTCGACCGATCCGAACCTGCAGAACATTCCGGTGCGGACCGAGGAAGGGCGGCGTATTCGTGAGGCGTTCATCGCCGAGCCCGGAAATGTGATGGTCAGTCTCGACTACAGTCAGATCGAACTGCGGATTCTGGCGCATATTGCCGATATCCCCGCCTTGAAACAGGCGTTTTCTGATGGGCTGGACATTCACGCCATGACCGCGTCCGAAATGTTCGATGTGCCGCTGGACGAAATGACACCGGACATCCGCCGACAGGCCAAGGCGATCAACTTTGGTGTGATCTACGGCATCTCGGGCTTTGGTCTGGCCCGCAATCTGCGTATCCCAAGGGCCGAGGCGCAGGGTTTTATCGACCGCTATTTCGAACGGTTCCCCGGGATACGGAAATACATGGATGACACGGTCGCCTTTGCCAAAGAGCATGGCTATGTGCAGACCTTGTTCGGGCGCAAAATCCATACGCCCGAGATCAACGCCAAAGGGCCGCATGCCGGGTTTTCGCGCCGCGCGGCGATCAATGCGCCGATTCAGGGCACGGCGGCGGACGTGATCCGCCGCGCTATGGTGCGGATGCCGGAAGCGATCAGGGGGTTGCCCGCCAAGATGTTGCTGCAGGTGCATGACGAATTGTTGTTCGAAGTGGCCGAAGACGCTGTGGACGAAACGATCCGTATCGCGCGCGATGTGATGGAGGGCGCGTCCGATCCCGCGGTCAGGCTGGATGTCAAACTGGTTGTCGATGCAGGGAAGGGTGCAAACTGGGCCGAGGCGCACTAACCCGGGGAACGCGCCGCGCATCAGGCCCGGCGGGCCATCTTTGCGGCGGGTCAGGCTTCGGGCCTGACCAGTCGTTCTACCAGCCGTTTCACTGCGGGACCAAGCAGCAGGATCACGGTAAAGGCGATTGGCCAGCAAAACATCCAGGATGCGATCCAGTCGCTCAGTGTGTCCGGCCCAAACCCCACCGCCTTGACCGTGGCAATGCCGGTCACCATGCAGGACATCAGACCAGACATGATTAGTCCGTACAGGGCATGAGCGTAACGAGCAGGTATCATCCGGTTATCCTGTCAGTTGATTGCCCCCCATGTGTGGCATTTCAGGCCTGAATTCCAGTACCCCATCCCTGCATCCAGCCCAGCGAGGCTGCGGTTCGGTCGGTTGACGGGGTGTATTCGGCGCTGACCCACCCGGTATAGCCGCAGCGATCCATTGCATCGAAAAGCGCGGGAAAATCCGTTTCACCGCGCCCCGGTTCAGCGCGGTTTGGGGCCGCCCCGATCTGTGCATGAGTGACAAGGGGGTGAAAACGGTCCCAGATGGCAAGCGCATCACCGTGGATCATTTCTGCGTGAAAGCTGTCATATTGCAGGCCGAGATTTGGGCGATCCACGCGGTCCAGCACATTGGCGGCCAGATCATAATCATTCAGAAAATATCCGGGTTGCGACGTCGTGTTCAGCGGTTCGATCGTGAATTTCTGCGTGGGCGCGAAATCAGCGGCCCATTGAAGATTTCGTACAAAGGTCTCAAACGCTGCTGAGCCTTCTGCATAGCCGGACATGATGTGGATCTGACCCGCGCGCAGCACCTGCGCATATCTCAGGACCCGGCGGATATCGGTCTGAAACCGGGTTTCGCCACCTGGAACGGCGGCATAGCCGGGCTGTCCGCCTGTGTAGTTGGGCGGTGGGGCATTGATCAGCAACAGCTCAAGCCCGTTCTCCAGCAGGGCGCGGCTGGTTTCACGGGCCGCCAGATCGTATGGAAACAGTATCTCCACGGCCGAAAACCCGGCACGCGCGGCCGCCTCGAACCTGTCCAGATAGGGAAGTTCGGCAAACAGAAGCGAGATATTTGCGGCAAATCTTGGCATGTGCTCGGTGTTCCTTTCGCCGGGACCTTAGACCCGGGGTGATGTCCGGGAAAGGGACTGAAAACGACAGATTGTCGAAAATCGACCAGAATAGCGGTGGCACATCGCCGACCGTCGGGCCTGTGCGGCGAATCAATTTTGCGACGCCCTGCCAACAGAAGGTCTGAAATTCATGGCGATGAGCTCTGAAACCGTTCGCGGTCAATCCGCGTCTGTGCCCCAAGGCCAGAGCTCTGCCTTGTCGGGCAATGGCCTGGCGGTTGCGTCCATGCTGTGCTGGGCTGCCGGGTTTCCGGCAGCTGAGGTTTTGCTTCAAAGCTGGCCCCCGGTCGCCCTGTTGGCGGCGCGCCTGGCTTTGGCGGTGCTTGTTCTGGTGCCGGTCTGGATCCTGATCGACGGTCCGACACGTGTTCTTCGCGCACGGTGGCGGCACGCGCTGTTGGTGGGCGGGCTTGGCATAGGCACCGGCATGTTCCTGATCATCCTCGCACAGAAACTGACGGATCCCGTCACCGTCGCGATCATCGCGTCCTGCGCCCCGCTGACGGCGACCTTGCTCGAACTTGCCGCAGGTACGCGGCGTCTGAAGTGGAACTTTGCCCTTGGCGTTGCTGTATCGATTATCGGAGGCCTGATCGCCACCAGTTCAATGGCCCCGGCGCAGCTGGGCTTGGGCGCGGTCTGCGCCGTGCTTTCAACGGCTCTGTTCTGTTGGGCTAGTCAGGCAACGGCGAGGGATTTCCCCGAACTGAGCCAGACCGGGCGCACCACGATCGTTTTTGTCGGTGGTCTGGTCATGGCGACCATTCTGATGATCCTGTCGCATCAGTTGGGGATGGATATTCTGCCGTCTGCTCCGATTGACGTTGATCAGGTCGGGATGCTGGCGATCTATGCGCTGATTTCGATGGGGATCAGTCAGATTCTGTTTGTCGGTTCCATCGCAAGGCTGGGCGTCGCGCTGGCCTCGTTTCACATCAACATCGCGCCGTTCTACGTGATGCTGATCATGGTGATGCTTGGAGATGAGTGGAACTGGACCCGCGCGCTGGGCGCGGGCATCGTCGCGCTGGCGGTTGTGCTGGCACAAGACCGAAGATCGGTGCGCCTGGCCTAGTTACGCTCCAGCGCATCAGACTGGATCAGGGGAAAGAAAACGCCCCCGGACCAGACGCCGAACCAGCCGTCATGGTCAGTGCCGATATCTACAAGGCGGTAAAAGCTTTTGCGGTCAACGCGCGCCTCAAGGTTTGCGCGCATCAATATGTAAAGGGACGGCTCATTCGTTTCCGGATCGATGACAATGCGGATCGGATGATCGGGCCCTGCGGCAGCTCTATCGCCCACCTGGGTTGTGAACGTCAGGACTTGCACACCGCTTTCATTGGTGTTGTCAAAGTCCACGGCGACAAAGGGTGCATCCTCGACGGTGATTCCCACCTTTTCGACCGGGGTCACCAGAAAATACTTCCCGTCTTCTTTCTTAAGAATTGAGGAAAAAAGCTTCACAAGCTCGAAACGGTTGATGGGTGAACCTAAATAACTCCACGAACCATCTTGGGCGATACGGATGTCCAGATCGCCGCAAAACGGAGGATTCCAAAGGTGAACGGGCGGTAAACCCCGCCTTTTGACTGATTTGACCGAGGCCGCAAGACCATCGGGAGAAGGTGTCACAGGTTTTTGTCCGCTCATTGCTTTTGCCATTTCCTGTCTGCGCGATACACTTCAATCATATTCGTCCACGGAAGGGAAAACCATGTCCGAACCTGCCGACCTCGTCGCCGAGATCGAAGCGCTGGAAAACAAGCTGCAAGAGGCCAAGACCTCGATCACCCGCCGCTTTATCGGGCAGGAGAGGGTCGTGGACCTGACACTGACGGCGCTTTTATGTGGTGGTCACGCATTGTTGATCGGTCTGCCCGGGCTGGGTAAAACGCGGCTGGTGGAAACGCTGTCGACCGTGATGGGCCTGCATGGCAATCGCATCCAGTTCACGCCTGACCTGATGCCTGCCGATATTCTGGGGTCCGAAGTTCTGGATACCGCCGATGATGGCAGCCGTCATTTCCGGTTCATCCCCGGCCCGATATTCTGCGAATTGCTGATGGCGGACGAGATCAACCGCGCCAGCCCGCGCACCCAGTCGGCGCTGCTGCAGGCGATGCAGGAGCGCACGGTGACGGTCGCGGGCGAAGATCGCCCGTTGGGTGTTCCGTTCCATGTGCTGGCAACGCAGAACCCGATCGAACAGGAAGGCACCTATCCATTGCCCGAAGCGCAACTGGACCGGTTCCTGGTTCAGATCGATGTCGAATACCCGGATCGCCAAACCGAACGGGACATTCTGTTGGCGACAACGGGCGTGGAAGAAGACGAGGCCAGCCAGATTTTCACCAAAGAGGAATTGCTGGCGGCACAGGTCCTGTTGCGCCGGATGCCGGTGGGTGAATCGGTGGTCGAACTGATCCTTGATCTGGTCCGCGCCTTCCGCCCCGAAGAACCGGGCGTTTCGGACCGTGTTTCTGAGACAGTCGCCTGGGGCCCTGGCCCCCGTGCGGCACAGGCGCTGATGATGACCGTACGCGCCCGCGCGATGTTGCAGGGGCGTCTGGCGCCCAATGCCGAGGATGTGCTGGACATGGCGCGTCCGGTGCTCAGCCATCGCATGGCGCTGAACTTTGCAGCGCGTGCGCGTGGTGACAGTCTGGCCAGCCTGATCGACACCACCGCCGCCGGATTGGTGCGTACCGAGGCCGCGGCGTGAATGCCGCGCTGACCCTTCGTGAAAGATCCGAGGCCGAGGCGTCCCGGCTGCCGCCCCTTTTGGCGCGGGCCGAACACCTGGCCGGAACCGTCCTGCTGGGTGACCACGGGCGTCGGCGTTCGGGCCTGGGCGACGATTTCTGGCAATACCGCCCGGCGCAGGCCGGTGATAGTCGCCGTCTGATCGACCACCGACGCTCGGCGCGGGGGGATCAGCAGTTCGTGCGCGAGCGGGAATGGCAGATCGCCCAGTCGATCATGCTGTGGGTGGATCAGGGCGCATCGATGCGGTTTGCCTCGGACAGGGCGCTGCCGACCAAGGCGGACCGGGCGCGGCTGCTGGGTCTGGCGACAGCGATCTTGCTGGTGCGGGGTGGTGAGCGCGTCGGACTGACCGGCACCACGCTGCCGCCGCGGCGGGGCAACGCCCAGATCATCCGGCTGGCGCAAGCCTGGTCCGAGGACACCGAGGTCGACTATGCACCACCGGAACACCGGGCCATGGTTCCGCATGCCCGGGCTGTGTTCATCTCTGATTTCCTGGGTCCGCTGGATGAGGTTGAACTGGCGCTCACCAAGGCTGCGGATCGCGGTGTTCGCGGTGTTTTGCTGCAGGTTCTGGACCCCGGCGAGGAGACCTTTCCCTTCCAGGGACGCACTATTTTCGAAAGCGTCGGTGGCTCGGTCCGGCATGAAACCCTCAAGGCCGGAGATCTGCGCGACCGCTATCTTGGCAGGTTGGCCGCGCGCAAGGATGCGCTGACACAGCTTTGTCGTGCAACTGGCTGGCAACTGGGTCAGCACCACACCGGTGAAAGCGCGCAAGCGGCTCTGTTGTGGCTCTATCGTGCGTTGGACGGGGGTACGCAATGACGGTTCTGGCAGGCATCGGATTTACAGCCCCATGGGTGCTGCTGGGCCTTCTGACCCTGCCGATCCTGTGGCTGATTCTGCGCGCCGTGCCACCGGCACCCATTCGCCGACTGTTCCCGGCGGTAACGTTGCTGCTTGGGTTGAAAGATGACGAAAGCGTCTCGGACCGGACCCCGTGGTGGCTGCTGCTGTTACGGATGCTGGCGGCGGCGGCGATCATCATCGGGCTGGCCGGGCCGGTTCTGAACCCGTCGCGCGATCAGGCAGGATCGGGGCCGCTTCTGATGGTTCTGGACGCCAGTTGGGCCGGTGGAACGCGTTGGTCAGCTACGCTGGATCAGATCGACGCGCAATTGACCGAGGCCGGCCGTGCCGGTCGCCCCGTATCGATTTTACGCCTGACCGACCCGGAAACACCTGTATTTCAGGCCGCTGAGGCATGGCGCGGGCGCCTGCCGGGCCTGATGCCGATGCCTTGGCAGCCCAACCCGAAACAATTGGATCAGGTATTGGCGGCGCTAGCCGATGTTGACGGCGGGTTCGAGACACGCTGGTTCAGCGACCGGCTGAACTACCCCGGCCACGACCGGATGTTGTCCGCCCTACAGGGGCGCGGGAGCGTCACGGTCTACCGCCCGTCTGCGCCGATTTTTGCACTATTGCCCGCAGCGTATCAGGACGGCGTTATTCAGGTGACAGCGCTGCGGTCGGAACCCGGACCGGCCATGTCGCTGACGATCCTGGCTCAGGGCCGCGACCCCGCAGGTGCAATGCGCGTTCTGCAATCGGTCGATGTGACGTTCGAGGATGGTGAAAGCCAGGCGCAGGTTGATCTGTCACTGCCTTCCGAGTTGCGCGCCCGGATTACGCGGTTCGAAATTCAAGGCCAGCGCTCAGCCGGGACCACGACGCTGACCGATGACAGCCTGAGGCGGCGCGAGGTTGCCCTGATCGCCGGTACGCTGAACCGCGAGGGGCTGGAACTGCTGTCGCCGCTGCACTATCTCACACAGGTTCTCAGACCGACCGCTGATTTTGTCGATGGCGGTCTGCTGGATGTGTTGCCTGCTAACCCTGATGTGATCGTGCTGGCCGATGTGGCCAAACTCTCTGACACGGAACAGGCTGAACTGGTTCAATGGGTCGAACAGGGTGGGCTGTTGCTGCGCTTTGCGGGTCCGCGCATGGCGGCAAGTGATCTGGGCCGCAAGGATGAGGACGCCTTGCTGCCGGTTCGTCTGCGAAGCGGCGGGCGTTCTGTCGGCGGCGCGATGAGTTGGGGTGAAGCCAAGGGGCTGGCGCCATTCGTCGAAGGCTCGCCATTCTATGGCCTGCAGATCCCCGGTGATGTGACGGTGACCACGCAAGTCATGGCCCAACCAGACCCAAATCTGGCCGATCGGGTGATTGCATCGCTGTCTGACGGAACGCCGTTGGTCACGCGAAAGACATTGGGTCTGGGCCAGGTCGTCCTGTTTCACGTCACGGCTGACGCGGAATGGTCGACTGTTCCACTGTCCGGTTTGTTTGTTGAAATGCTGGACCGTCTGGCCGTGGCCTCGGCCGCAAAATCCCGGCAGGAGGCTCAGTTGCAGGGCACCGTCTGGGAGCCGATTCAGGTTCTGGACGGGTTCGGGTCGCTTTCGGATGCGGGCAATCTGGCCGGGGTGGACGGTGTTGATCTGTTGTCCCGGGCGGTCGGTCCGGACTTGCGGCCGGGACTGTATGAAAGCGGTAAACAGAAACTGGCGCTGAACGCGCTGACCGATGACGCGACATTCCAGCCGGCGGTTTGGTCTGGGGATGTGACGATCAGGGGCCAGGAGGTTAACACGGAAACCCCGATCGGGGGCCTGTTGCTGAGCCTCGCGCTGCTGTTGCTGACCGTGGATGTGATAGCCTCGCTGGCCTTGTCCGGGCGGTTGGGCTTGGCGCGTACAGCGGTGGTGGCCCTTGGCGCAATGATGCTGACCCCCGAGGCTCAGGCCCAATCGCCCGAAGATACCGAATTTGCGCTAAGCGCCACGCAGGAACTGGTTCTGGCCCATGTGCTGACAGGTGACGAGAATGTGGATGCGATTGCAGGGGCCGGTATGCGCGGGCTTTCGCAAACGCTGTTGTTCCGAACTTCCGTGGAACCAGCCGAGCCAATCGGCGTCGATCTGGAACGCGACGAACTTGCGTTCTTTCCACTTCTGTACTGGCCCATTACGCCGGACCAGCCTCAGCCTTCCTCCGAGGCGTACGCGAAACTCAACGCGTATCTGCGCTCGGGCGGAATGATTCTGTTTGATACCCGCGACTCGGATGTGGCCCGTTTTGGCGCCGCCAGTCCTAACGGGCGCAAGCTTCAACAATTGGCCGGACCTTTGAATATCCCGTCGTTAGAGCCTGTTCCGCGCGATCATGTTCTGACCCGTGCCTTTTACCTGCTGCAGGATTTTCCCGGTCGATATGGCGGGGCCGAGGTATGGGTCGAAGCCGCGCCGCCGGATGCGGAACAAATCGAAGGGATGCCGTTCCGAAATCTCAACGACAATGTCACCCCGGTGGTGATCGGCGGCAATGACTGGGCCGGTGCCTGGGCCATCGACCGAAACGGGCAGGCCCTGCTGCCGGTTGGCCGCGGTTATGCCGGCGAACGTCAGCGCGAGCTGGCCAATCGTTTCGGTGTGAACCTGGTGATGCATGTTCTGACCGGGAACTATAAATCCGATCAGGTCCATGTGCCCGCTTTGCTAGACAGGTTGGGGCAATGACCGGGACCGTCATCTTTGATCCGCTGATCCCATGGCCGGTATTGGCCATTGTCGCCGGGGTTGCGCTGGGCGGTGTCATTCTTGCGCTGTGGCGCGGCCTGTCCGGCTGGGCCTTGCGCGGGTTGGCGGCTTTGGTCGTTGTCGCGGCGCTTTCCGGTCCGGTCTATCAGGTCGAGGATCGCGCGCCTCTGACGGATATCGTCCTGATGATCGAGGATGAAAGCGCCAGTCAGACCCTGTCGGATCGCGCCGATCAGACGGCACGGGCCGCAGAGGAACTGGCGGCAGAAATCGAATCCCGCGACAATACCGAACTGCGCCGCATCGCCGTCGGCGACGGTGACGGGGATGAAGGCACGCGGGTGATGGCTGCCCTCAACGAGGCGCTTGCGGAAGAACCCCGTGCGCGTATCGCCGGGATACTGGTGGTCTCGGACGGTATCGTGCATGACGTCGATCAGGCCCCGGACCTGCCCGCGCCATTGCATCTGCTGCAAACCGGCCGTGCCAGCGATTGGGACCGTCGACTGATTGTCCGCAACGCGCCTGCCTTTGCCATTATCGGAGAGCCCGTGACGCTGACCTTGCGGGTCGAGGACAGCGGCGCCGCACCTGCCGGAGCAGCCACCGCGCCTCTTGAAATCTCGGTCGACGGGGCCGCGCCGGAAAGCTTCAGCATTCCCATTGGGGTGGATGTCGAGCTTCCCATAACGCTGCCGCATGGCGGGCGGAACGTCATCCAGTTCTCGGTGCCGCAGGCCGAGGGCGAGCTGACCGATCGCAACAATACCGCGCTGATTCAGATGAACGGTGTCCGTGATCGGCTGCGGGTTTTGCTTGTTTCCGGAGAACCGCATCCGGGCGGGCGGACATGGCGTAACCTTCTGAAATCGGACAGTTCTGTTGATCTCGTCCACTTCACCATCCTCCGTCCACCGGAAAAACAGGACGGGGTGCCGGTGGACGAGCTGTCTTTGATCGCCTTCCCGACGCGCGAGCTGTTTCTTGAGAAGATCAACGATTTCGACCTGATCATCTTTGACCGCTACAAGCGTCGTGGCATCCTGCCCGCGATCTATCTGGACAATGTCACCAACTACATCAACGAAGGTGGTGCGGTTCTAATTGCGGCCGGGCCGGATTTTGCGACGGCTGACAGCATTTTCCGATCTCCGCTTGCTCCGATCCTGCCCGCGCAGCCGACCGCGCGTGTGATTGAGGAACGCTATGTGCCGAAAGTCACGGATCTTGGTCAGCGCCACCCGGTTACAACCGATCTCGGCGATCCCGAAACCTGGGGCGCGTGGCTGCGTCAGATCGATGTCAAACACCGGTCAGGTGAGGCGTTGATGTCCGGGGTTGATGACCGGCCGTTGCTGGTGCTCGATCGGGTGGGCGAAGGACGCGTGGCGCTTCTGGCGTCGGACCACGCCTGGTTGTGGAGCCGGGGCTTCGAAGGCGGTGGCCCACAACTGGAACTGCTGCGCAGGCTTGCGCATTGGATGATGAAAGAACCCGAACTTGAGGAAGAAGCCCTGTGGGCCGAAGCTAACGGTCAGGTCATGCGCATCATCCGCCAGACGCTCAGCGATGAGGTTGGAACCGTGACCGTGATACGCCCAAATGGCGAAACGCTGGACATCACGCTTGAGGAGGTGTCACCAGGACGGTTCGAGGCCCAATATATCGGACCTGAGATCGGGCTTTACCGCCTTGAAGAAGGTGAGAATTCAGCGGTGATCGGTCTTGGGCCCGCTGCGCCGAAAGAGTTCGAGCAGACCATAGCAACCGGCGACCTGCTGGAACCGCTTCTGGCAGATTTGCGCGGTGGTGTTGTCCGTCTGGAGGACGGGCTGCCGTCGATCCGCAATGTGCGCGCCGGGCGGCCGGCCTCGGGGCGCGGCTGGATCGGTCTGACCCCAAGAAACGCCTATGAGACGCGCGATGTTACACAGGCCGGGTTGCTGCCGCCCTGGCTGGTATTGCTGTTGGCTGGCGGGTTCCTGCTGGCTGGTTGGCTGCGTGAGGGGCGGCGATAGGCTACTCGAATGTCACGCTGACGGTAGGATTGCCGGGCAGGCCGTCATACCTGACGGACGCGCCGCCTTTGCCTTTGGCAGGCGGAAACAGCGGACCGAACGAGCCAACCGAAATCAGATCGCCGGGTGCAAATTCGATCCCTTTTGACATCAGCCAGAGTGCCGCGTTTGCCGGATGACCCAACACGGCTGAGCCAGGCGCCTGTGCCAGAACCTCACCGTCGGCAGCGCTAAGCGTGACCGTCATGCCCATCAAATCCTGCGACATGGCGGCGGGATCGGTGACGGCGATTTCAGACCCTAAAACGCCGAGTTTCGGCGCAACCCCGATTGCGGTCAGGGTGACTGGGTTAATGGGTTCTTCGTCGGCCAGGGTCAGGTCAGGCAGTTCGATGAAGGGTCGAACAGACGAGACATGTTCCATCACTTCGTCAGGTGTGGTTGCCTGATTGATCGCTGCGTCGCCGACCGCCAGGATCAGGTCCGCCTCGAATACTGGACGGGCCCCCCAATTTTCTGAAACACTTGCCCCGTCATCCAGCATCATGTCGCGATACAGAATACCCTGAACCGGTTCGCTAGCTCCAAACCTGTCCTGCGCGGGTTTGCTGGTCAGGCCCGCCTTGTAGCCAATCAACGGTCCAAGATGCTGCTGCATCGCAGTGACAAGTTTCGCCTGCGTGCAAAGCGCATCCGCCATGCTTCCGTCCGGGGTCAGAGCAACGGTAGGTGTGTTCGTAAGATAGTCCTGAACAAACCGGTCGATCTGGGCGTCAGACGCGCATTCAGCCGCTGTTTGAGTGGCCGTCAAAGCAAGAAGTAAAACAAGCCAATTGCGCAATCGTTTTCTCCTGTCATCTGATCTTGAACGAAACCCTGTCGGATTTGCCCAGTGCATCCAACACGACAAGGGCGGTGTGTCCGGGCCCGGGGTTGGGAATTTCAATCTCTCTGTGGTGCTGGCCGGTTACGACGGGCACGCCGTCAGACAGGACGGAAAACGGCCCGGTTCCGCCCCTCAGCTTCAGCGTAAGGGAGGCTCCATTTGTCTCTAACAAGGCATCATTGGGCGGAAACAACAGTTGCGGCGCAGAAGGGTCCGCCTCAAAAGCCGCTTCGCGAGGGCGGAACCGCCGCAAAGGCTGGGGCAGTTGCGCGGCACCGACAAGCAGGGTTGATGGCGGCGGCGGCGGCATCGGAGTGAATTTGGGTTTCAGAAGACCGAAGGCTTCAAACAAAACTGGGGCCGCAAGCGCGCCGCCAAAAGCGCCGGGCACCGGTGTGCCGTCTGACCGCCCCAGCCAGACACCGATGACGTGACGGCCGTCATAGCCGATCGCCCAGGCGTCCCGGTGCCCGTAAGAGGTTCCGGTCTTATATGCCAATACACCGGATTGCGCACCTGATGGCGGGGTTAGTCCGGTCAGAATATTGCCAACCTGCCAGGCCGCCGGTTCCGAAAGTACACGTCGCGTATCGGCGTCGCCATCCAATGCCCGATAGTGCAAGACGGGGCCTTGGCCACCTGCCGCCACCACCGCAAAAAGCTGCACAAGATCGTGCAGGCTAAGCCCGACACCGCCAAGCGAGATCGCCAGACCCGGTGCGCCTCCGGTGAGGCGCGGTTCGGTGTTGGCACGCAGCAGGGCGTCCATAACGCGGGCAGGTCCCAGTTCCTGCGTCAGGCGCACCACCGGGATGTTCAGCGACAGTTGCAGCGCATCGCGAATACGCACGTCACCCCTGAACACGCCGTCGAAGTTGCGGGGTGCATATCGCCCGAACATCACCGGGCTGTCGCTGATCAGGGTTTCCGGATGCGCCAGCCCCTGATCGAAGGCCAGTCCATAGATCAGGGGCTTCAGGGTTGATCCGGGTGAACGCAACGCCTGCGTCATGTCCACAAACCCCTGACGCGCATCCTGATAACCCGCTGACCCGACCGAAGCCAGAATCGCGCCGGTTTCATGGTCAGCCACGATCATTGCGCCGGAAACGCGGGGTCCGGCCCGTTTGGCGGCCTGCGCGATTAGCGGTTCCAACTTTGCCTGCAATGCCCCGTCCAGTGTCAGGTCCTGCGCCAGAGCTTCAGGCAACCCCGCACGGGCCCGGTCCGTCAGGTGGGGTGCCAGCTGGGGAAAGGGCCGCATTCTGGTTGGCACCGGGTCTGCCATGGCGCTTTGCATCTCGGGTCTGGACAAAAGACCATTGCGATGCAGCCGTTGCAAAACCCGGTCGCGGGCTTTGCGCCCTGCTTGAAGATTGCGGTCGGGTCGCCGTGCCTCGGGGGATTGTGGCAGGGCGATCAACAAGGCCGCCTGCGCAGGCGTCAAACGGGACGGATCCTTGCCGAACCACGCCCGACTGCCCGCCCGGACCCCTTCAAGATTGCCACCATAAGGGGCATGGGTCAGATACAGCGACAGGATCTGATCCTTGTTCAGGCGCTGTTCCAACGCCAAAGCCACCCGGATCTGGCGGAGCTTACCGCTCCACCGACCTGTCGGGCCATCCTCGATCAGGCGGGCAACCTGCATGGTCAGGGTCGATCCGCCGGAAACAGGTCGGCCGTTCCAAAGCGACTGCGCCCCGGCCCGCACCATGGCCAGCGGATCGATGCCGGAGTGAGCGCGAAACCGTTTGTCCTCGTAACGGATCAGCATGTTGACAAAACCCGGATCGACCGGGCCATGCTGCATCCGCCAGATGCCGTTCGCCACTGAAAACGCGCGCAGCAGATCGCCGTTCCGGTCCCGCATCTCGACCGAGGTTTCTGTCAGAACCGCAGGCAGCGATGTGGCGTCGACCCAGTCCGCGAAGCGGTCGCGGGCAAAGCCGGTCACATACAATAGCCCCGCAAGTGCCAATAAAAGAAGGTTGGCCCTAGGCATCGGCCTTGCCAAAACTTCGATATGTTTGACCCCCGATCATTCGACTACAACGCGCCCAGTGTTGGTGTGCGCCCGGTTCTGCGGGCGATACATATCCTCGACCGAGGCCGCCGGGTGATGAAAGGCACCGGGTGTTACGGCGCGTGCCACATACGCAAGCGTGACCGGCTTGCGGTCCTGCAAGTCAACCGCTGCCAAAAACCGGTCAGACCGGAATTCGGTATGCCTGGCTTCGGACAAATCCAGCCAGTCCAGCGACCGCACATCACCCGAACGCAACAGGTTGGGATTGTCGATCTCGATACCAGCGGCCAGCGGGTCGTCGATCATCAGGCGCGCACCGCCATCCTCGAACGGCGTGACGGTCAGAACCGTGACAAATCGCGTGCCCACTGAAAGTGCGGACTGTTCCAGCGGTTCACCTTCCATTGAGAAATACACACGCTCGATCGCATATCCGGTGCCGCCCGCCGCAAGTGGGATGTCGGGTATTCCCGTCACCGTCATCGTGATATCCGTGGCCTGCCCGTCTGCGGCAGTTATGTTCAGAACATCGTCGCTGTCCGAATGCAGGACCTGCACAAACGGTCCCTCGACCGGCGCACCGTTCACACGCAGCCCGGCGCTTTCCGGGTTTGAGATCAGCGCATGCGCCGCCAGCAGCGACCATGATGCCTCTTGCGTTGACAAATGCGCCGGGGCGGAACTGACCCGCCGGATCAGATCGTCCCGGTCGATCACCTCGCTGCCTGCGTTCACGGCCAGCGTCAGCAGTCCGGCCGCATCGCGCAGTTCGGTTCCGTAATCGGTGCGCCAGTAAGTTTGTCTTTGATCCGACCGTTCGGCCAATAGCTGGGCAGCGTGGGCAAACATCCTGTCGGCTCGTGTCTGATCCCCATAAGAGGCCAACGCCGCCCCAAGCTGAGCGGCTGCCAGAGGCGTGGCGAAAGCATCGCCCTTGACGTCGGCGTAATAGCGCAGATCGCCCATGGATGCCGCGCTTTCGCGGGCCAGAACCATCAGCGCATAAGCGATGTCTTGCCCGCCTTCATCGAAATCAGGGGCATAGCTGATCCTGTTTCGCAGGTTGTCCATCGCCTGTGCAAAGGCACGGTCCGGCACTGTATGGCCCTGCGCACGGGCGCGGGACAGGAAGTCGGTGACATAAGCATCCAGCCAGAAATCGCCGCCCTGGGCGCGCCACAGCCCAAAGGCACCATTCGAGGTTTGCCGGGTCAGTATGCTGCGGATGGCCGTGCTGATCCGCGCTTCGATCGCCGGTTCGTTCCCCAGCCCCGAGGCCTGGGCGACCGAAGACAAATACAGCAGCGGCAGCGCCTGACTGGTGATCTGTTCGGTGCAGCCATATGGGTACCTGTTCAACCAATCCAGCAGGCCGGGCGTGTCGAATTTCGCCAGTGGACCGGCGGACAGGATCGCCTTGACCGATCCGGGCCGGAATCCGTCGAAGACATCCTGCGAAAACAGAAAGCTGTCACCCTCGCCCAGCGAAAATCGGCGTGTCAGAGCAACGGCAGGATCGTTTGCGCGAACCGGCATCCGCAACGTCCGAGACAGATCGCGGCCGTCCGGTGTTGTGATTGACAGGTTGATCTCAGGGTCACCAACCGCAGCTGCGCGAATTGGAACTTCCAAAACGGTCTTGCCGCCGGGTTGCAACGTGAAACTGGTCGGGGTTGCGGCCAGTTCCAGCCCGGCCGAAGCCGCCAGACCCAGTGTCATTTCACCTGCCGGACCGTCGGCATGCACGATCTCCAGCAGCATCCGGCTTTGGTCGCCAGGGGCCAGAAAACGTGGCAGGCTGGCCGATACGACAACCGGGTCGCGAACGACCATCTCAGCTTCGGCCTGACCGACTGCGCTGCGCGACCAGGCGACGGCCATCAGACGCACGGTGCCGTTAAAATCGGGCAGAGGAATGTCCAGTTCGACTTCGCCTGCTTCATCGACCTGAACCGGACCGTTGAATACGGCCATCAGATCCTGTGTCGGCGGTGGTGACTGCCGTCGCATACCAGCGTCGCTGTCACCTCCGGAACGAACGAGACCCATGGTCCCGTTCATCCCGTCGATCAGTCGGCCATAGACGTCCCGCAATTCGACGCCCAGACGGCGTTGTCCGAAGTAATAGGATTGCGGGTCCGGTGTTTCAAAACCCGTTAGGTTCAGGATACCGACATCTACCGCTGCCAGTGTCAGCCAGACGGGATCATTGGCCGGGGCATTTTCGACCCTGATGCGGGTCTTTTGCACCTGTCTTGGCGTCGTAAGTTCGGGCACCTCAATCCCGACCTGCAGCCTGCGCCCGACCGGTTCAACACTGGCGTGAGCGATCCCCATGGCCCTGGCCGGGTTCTGGCCGGCGGATACGTCCATCGGCCGGATGAGTGTGGCGGCGACATAGGCGCCCGCGCCCCATTCCGGCGTGACATCGATGGGAACAACGGTTTCTCCTTCAGGGACTTCGATCATCTGGCGTTGGATCAGCCGGTTCGACAGAACCTCGATCTGCGCAACACCTGCCATGCGGGCCACAATCCTCAACTGTGCGGTGTCACCGGGGCGATAGCTGTCACGGTCCAATGACATGTCCAACCTGTCCGGAGTGCTTGTGGCGTCGGCGGCCTGGTACCAGCCCGCGTAGAAATCGACAGCCGCTTCGGCGTATGCGCCATCGATCCGCTGCACCACAAGCTCGTACCGGCCCCAGTCGACCGCAGATGTCAAAGTCAGCGGGTCTGAGAGAAACTCGGCCTCTCCGGTGGCGATCCGTGTGCGCCGGGTGGTGGGTTCCCACTTCCATTCTCCGTACAGCTGGTACCACTGATACCGGGTTTCAATCCGGTTCAGGGTCCAGCGCAGGCGCATCGGGGTTGCCGACAGGTCCGGCGACAGTCCGACGACCTGAAATCCGGCTTCGGTGCCTTCAGGCACAACACCGTCAAACAGTGGTTTGATTCCTACGACCGGCTGCGTTGGCCGGACCGGAGCTGTCAACCGACGCTCGACCGGTCGTCCAGACCCGTCTGCCAGCCGGGCAATCACCGTGGCTTCAACGGGCTTGCCCTCAGTCTCTAATACAGGGATTTCCACCGCGACAGTTGCCAGACCGGCGGCGTCGGTGCGCGTATTGCCGAAATAGGTGCTTTTGGTGGAAACCGCTGCATCATAGCGGCCAAACCGATACCCGTCATATCCGGAAACCGCTTCCGCCGGGCGCGCGAGGACCTGGCCGTCGATGTTCAGATCCGAACCCGGTGCACCGAACAGATAGCGGGCTTCGATCCGCAGAGGCGGGTTGTCGCCGGGATGCAGCGGGGCGTCCGGCAAGGACAGGTCGAAGTCAATCCGCTCGGGCAGGAAGTCTTCAATCAGTACGGTCTGCTGCGCTAGCGCATCAGCCTTCGGGTCCGACTTGACTTCGATCCGCCATGTTCCGCGCGGTGCATCCATAGCCACGGGCAACGCAAAAACATGACCTCCGGCAACACCGCCGCCCGACACGGCGCGTCGATATTCAACCCCGTCCGGGCGGTGCAGTATGGCGGTCAGCGGCAAACCCTCGATGGCCTGCGCCTGATCGTCACGCGTCAGGGCCGTCAGGTGAATCGTTTCACCGGCGCGGTAGGCGCCCCGGTCGGTGGTCAGAAAGACATCGATTGGTCCGGCTGGTGCCCGACCCTCGACACCACGGTCGGACAAGTCAAAGGCCGGGTCGGTCAGCGACAGGAACCCGATATCGCTGTCACCATCGACAGCCACGACCAGCGCGGGCGAGCTTGCCCCCGTTCCCCGAACAAGACCGGCATCAAACAGGGCATGGCCGTCGGCATCCGTCTTGGCCCGGGCAATAACCGCATTTGCATTCGAGATCACCGAAACCTCGATCCCTTCGCGGGGTGCGGCGTCGGTCAGGCCACGGACCGTGACATGCAGGCCGCCCGTGCCTTGAGCTGTTGAGAGACCCAGATCAGACAGAACGAACCACTGCGTTGCTGACGGGTCGTCGTAGGGGTCACTGCCGGGTACCCGCGCGGACAGCGTGTAGATACCGGCCGATTGATCAGCAATCGCCTCAGCCAGCGGCAGGCGCGCTGTCATGGTCTGGTTCAGCTGGTTTTCGACTTCCGCTGTGCCTGTCCAGATATCCTCGGCAATCTCGTTGCTGAACTCGCGTTCTTCCCATTCGCTGAGGGGGCGGCCGAAAAAGCCCTGCTGAACCGCACGCAACAGGTTCCGGTCACTGATACGGCGCAAGGTCAGATCCAGTTCGGCGACGTTGACCGTTTCAACGGGCAAGGCCGCATCCGCTGACTTAGGCAGCACATATCCGCGCCCGGGAAACCGGGCCGTTGGCGAACGGTCGCGCACGTAGTGGGTCAGGCTGACGTTGCGGTTCAGCACTTCTCCCGAGGCGGCTGGCAACCCCTCGCGCAAGGTGAACTGATACCGCGCACCATGCGCGACACCATCGACGCAAAGCTGCTTCTCGTCTGCCTGCACCACCAGACCATCGACGCTGCGCTGAACAAAGGGGTCATAGTCGACACCGGCCTTGATCAGCGGTTCCGAGAATTCAACACAGATGCGCGGCGCGGCAGCATCGCTTTCAACGCTGCTGTCCACAACCCGGAACCCGTATTTGCCGATCGCCTGATCCAGAGCGGCCAGAACATCCTCGCGCGGCTGAAGCTGCTGGGCCAGTCGCAGCGCAGGGATCATGTCACGCCCGCGTTCGACAGCTTCAAGCGCGTTCGACAGGATTATCAGTGCTGATACCTGAGCGCCCTCTGATTCCGCGCGCAAGTATCCGTTTATGGCGGCGCCAAGCGCCCGATCGTAAAGGACATTTTTTTCGTTCCAACCCGACGCGTCGATGGCAAGCAGCAGGCGGGCATAATCTGTCCACAGGTCAGAGGCATCATTGATCGACAGGGCCACACCGGTCCACTGCATGGCCAGTGCCGGCGTATTGGCGGCGCGGGCCGCGTTCATCGCGTCTTCGACATTGAACCCGCCGGCCGAGTGCAGAAATCCAAGATTCCTGGCCTGGTCACGAGCCCGTTCAAAATCGGTCGGTCGCAGGAAATCCAGCGTGCCTTTGCGGGTATCGGCCAGTGTTAGGGTCGATTCTGGCGTTGAAACCTTCTGTGCGGACAAAGCGCCGTTGTAGGGTTCCTGCCGGGTTATGTCCTTCTTTGGAAAGCAGGCATCCGAACGAGTGTTGAAGGTAAATGCGGTACAGCTTTGGATGGCCGAACACGCCTGAATGCAGGATTTCAGATCCGTGTCGAACAGCGCATTCAGATCGGTTCCGATTAAATCAGCGTCGCGGGTCGTGATGTATCGGAACTCTGGCGCGGCAGTTTGTGCCTGACCTGGGGCTGGCTGGAAAAAATGTGAAAGAAAATAAACTATTGCAATCAAAACCAAGCGGTGCATCGCAACCTCCTATTTGCAGCAACCCTCGCATGTGGCCCGCTTGTTTGGCAACGGCTTAAACACTTCTTCACGGTCTGGCGGGATGGTGCGGGAATGTGTTCCGGGATCATCTGAAATGAGTCTTGCAAACAAACTGGCGCAGGAACGGCGTGCGCGGCTGGCAGCCGAACGGTTGTTGGAGTTGAAACAGGCAGAACTGTCGGCAGCGAACCGCAAACTGGGCCAGCACGCCATCGCCCTGACCAGACGCATCGGCGAAACCCAGGCCGAGGTTGAGACGGTTCGCGGCGAGAACGAACGGGTCAAGTCCGACCTGACCGTCGCCCACGCCAAGATCGAAGTGGCTGAGCGGCGTCTGTGGCATTCGATCCAGACCATTCAGGACGGGTTTGCCTTCTTTGACGCAAACCACAGCCTGATTGGAGCCAATGCCGCGTATCTGAGCGTGTTCGAAGGCTTGGAAGAGATCGCTGCGGGCATATCCTACGCGCGTATCCTCGAGATCCTGACCACCGAGGGGATCGTCGATACCGGACCCGAGTGCGCGGCCGACTGGCAGGCGCGGATGCAGTCGCGGTGGATGCAGGCAAACCCCGAACCTGTGGTCATTCAGCTTTGGAATGGCCAGTATATCAAGCTCATCGATCAACGCGGCAATGGCGGGGACGTGGTCAGCCTGGCGTTGAACATAACCGCCTCGGTCCGGCATGAGGCCGAACTGACGGCGGCTCGGGAACGGGCCGAAGCCGCCAACCGCGCCAAATCCTCGTTTCTGGCCAATATGAGCCACGAGATCAGAACCCCGATGAACGGCATTGTCGGCATGACCGAGTTGCTGGCCGAGACGCAGCTTGGGGAAGAGCAGCGTTTATACGTCAACACCATCCGGAACTCGGGCGAGGCGCTACTGGTCATCATCAATGATGTGCTGGATTATTCAAAGATCGAAGCAGACAGGCTGACCCTGCACCCCGAGCAGTTCGATTTCGAACAGTGCATTCTCGAAGTGGCGATGCTGCTGCAGCCCGGCGTTCGGGAAAAAGGCCTGACCTTACTGGTGGATTATGATCTGTTTCTTCCAACGTTGTTCATGGGCGATCCGGGGCGTATTCGGCAGGTTCTGACCAATCTGGTAGGCAACGCGGTGAAATTCACCGCACAGGGCCACGTCCTGATCCGCGTAACCGGAGTCCCCAATGCCAAGGCGCAGACGTGCGACATCCATGTCGCGATCGAAGATACCGGGATCGGAATTGCCGAAGACAAGATCGGCCACATATTCGGTGAATTCAACCAGGTGGAAGATGAAAGAAACCGGCTGTTCGAGGGGACCGGCCTGGGGCTTGCCATTACCAAGCGACTGATCACCCTGATGGATGGGACCATCTGGGTCGAGAGCGATCCTGGTAAGGGGTCGTGTTTTGGGTTTCGCATCTCTTTGCCGACCATGCCGGGACCACAGCCGGAGCCACCTGATCTGGGGGGACGTTTGCGTCATGTGGTCGTGGTTGAGGATCTGGCTGTAAATCGAGCCATCCTGAGCAAGCAGTTGGGGCGCCTGGGATTCAGGGTCACAGTTTGCGAGACCGGGTCAGAGGCATTGAAAATCGTGGGTGAGACGGTCGACCTGCTATTATGCGACCATGACCTGCCCGATATGGACGGGCTTGAATTGGCGGCAATCCTGAAAGAACGCGGACTGGGTGACACACCCGTCGTCGTCATGTCCGCCAACCCGGCTTTGATCCACGCCAGCGCTTCCCGGCACCTGGTTGAAGGTGTCTTGCAGAAACCGATTCCCCGGGCCGAACTGTATTCCCAGCTGATGGCGCTTGGCAAAGCCAGCAAAACAGTGGAAGCGGTCTCGGTCACCGAGGCAACCAGCCGGCTCAAATTGCCTTCCGGGCAGCGTCTGATGCGGGTTTTGGCGGCCGAGGACAATCGCACCAATCAACTGATCCTGAAAAAGATGGTCAAGGATGCGAATATCGATCTGCGATTTGCAGATAACGGGAGTGATGCGGTGCAGGCCCATCTGGATTTTGACCCGGACCTGATCTTCATGGACATCTCGATGCCGAAAATGGACGGCAAACAGGCTACGGCTGAAATTCGGCGGCGCGAGGTTGGGACAGGGCGCCATGTACCCATCGTCGCCCTGACCGCCCATGCGATGGACGGGGACGACACCGGAATTTTGTCAGCCGGGCTGGATCACTATCTGACGAAACCGCTACACAAGCAGCGCATACTTCAGATGATCCTGGACCACTGTCCCGATGGCGCCTGCCCGGTCATTGCCGAACCCGGACATGTCGAATAGCCTGATCGCATGACCCGCAAGCAAACCTCAGATCACCGCGGATTTCGCCCTCGTGCGTTGGGCGAGATTGCGATCCGCTGCGCCGACATGCCCGCGATGGTTGCGTTCTATGAAAGTGTGATCGGGCTTGAGCGTCTGTCGGGCGATCACAACAGCGCCATTACCTTTTTTCGCATCGCCGAAGGGTTTGGCGGACATACACAGGTGCTGGCGTTGTTTCATCACACGGCGGCTCCGCGGCCCGGGTTGCATCCGAACAGCGCGAACAAGCCCGTGACCGGAGGCAGGTCATCCTTGCATCACATTGCCCTTTCTCTGCCGTTTTCCGAGCAGGAGTCCGTCATGCGCTGGTACACCGAATTAGGACAACCCTACCGCGTCGAAGAATTCGGCTGGATCGGCTGGCGTGGAGTCTTCACAGAGGACCCCGAAGGCAACACCGTTGAACTGGTGGCTTTTGATCCTTCAATGCTGGATCAGGTCTGATAGGGACGCACAAAGACCGGTTTGTCCTGTTCCGATAGGTCGGGACGGTACTGATAGCCCCCGGTATCGAAATCCAGCAGCCCCATGGGATCGGTCAGCCGGTGCTGGATAACATACCGCGCCATGGCACCGCGCGCCTTTTTGGCGAAGAAACTGACGATCTTCGGCGTACCGGCTTTGTCTTCCATGAACACCGGTGTGATGACCCGCAGTTTAAGCGCCTTCGGGTCGACAGCGCCGAAATATTCCTGACTGGCACAGTTGATCAGAATGTCAGACCCAATAGCGCTACCTTGCGCGTTAAGGGCCTTGCTCAACTGGTCGCGCCAGTATTCATAAAGGTTTTTGCCGCGCCGGGTCTTAAGCTTGCTGCCCATTTCCAGCCGATAGGCCTGAATGGCATCCAACGGTCGCAGCACACCGTAAAGGCCGGACAGAATGCGCAGATGATCCTGCGCCCAGACCAATTCCTCGGCGTCCAATGAGGTTGCTTCGAGCCCTTGATAGGTGTCACCCGCAAATGCCAATGCGGCGGGGCGGGTCACTTCTGCGTCCGGCGCATCGGAAAAAACGCGGTACCGGTCGCGGTTCAACCGGGCCAGATCGTCGCTCAGGTCCATCAGTTTCTTCAGATCGCCCAGAGTCAAGTTTCTGGCGGTCTTCGAAAGGCGGATCGCGTCAACCTGAAAGTCCGGTTGCGTGACATCGACATCCCGCTCTGCCCAGTCCAGCCGCTTGGCCGGGGAAATGACTACCAGCATATCCGCCCTCGTTTCTTGCCTGATGCAGGGTATCTAGCCCGCCTGACGCAGCACGTCCAGAAAGGCAGCGCCAAACCTTTCGTGACGGCGGTCTCCCAGAACCTGCTCGATCGCTCTTGGATCGTCCGAGCGGAGTTGCGCCACCTTTGCCAGTTGAGAAGCCGAGCAAGTCAGCGGTTTGTCGATCCCGTCCGGACCGCGTGATAAGCGAGTCTGAATTTCAAGCAGGCGATCGTAGATGTCGCCCTGATCGCGTCCGGCCAGCTTGCGCCGTGCGGGATGCACGGTTTCGACCGCACCGGCGATTACTTCAAGAAAAGTATCGCCGTACCGCTCCAGTTTCTTCGCGCCGACGCCACCGATCCGGGCCATGTCATCCAGCGTGGCGGGGCGCTTTTCGGCCATCTCGATCAGGGTGCGGTCAGGGAAGATGACATAGGCCGGAACCCGGGCTGATTCCGCTAGCGCCCGGCGTTTGGCCTTCAGCGCAGACAGCAGAGGCGCATCTTCTTCCGACACCATCATCTTGACCGCAGGCCGACGAGTCGCCTTGCGTATTGTATCCTTACGCAAGTTGATCTGCGCCTCGCCCTTGAGGATCGGTTTCGCGGCCTCGGTCATGCGCAGCGCGCCGTGGCGTTCAGGATCGGGGCGGACCAGGTCGTGGCCCATCATCTGCCGGAAAATCGCCTGCCATTGCGGGCGCGACCAGTCCTTGCCGATACCCCATGTCGACAGATCATCGTGGCGGCGGGCACGGATCTTGTCGGTCTCGTTGCCCAGCAGAATGTCGATCAGATGACCCGATCCAAACCATTCCTCGGTCCGCAGGATCGCGGACAAGGCCATACGAACAGGTGTGGTGCCGTCGAATACTTCGGGCGGGCTGTCGCACAGATCGCATTTACCGCAGGGTTCAGCCTGTTCGCCAAAATAACCCAGAAGGCTCCGGCGGCGGCATTCCAGCGCTTCGGCCAGCCCCAACAGCGCGTTCAGGCGTGCGTGATCGGCCATGCGCCTTTCAGGCGGGGCCAGCCCTTCGTCGATTTGCGAACGGCGCAGGCGGATGTCGTCGGGGCCGAACAGGGTCAGGGTTTCCGCAGGGCTGCCGTCACGCCCGGCGCGACCGATTTCCTGGTAGTAGGCTTCGATGGATTTGGGCAGGTCCGCGTGGGCGACCCAACGGATATCGGGTTTGTCGATCCCCATGCCGAACGCCACGGTGGCGACCACGATAAGGCCGTCTTCACGGGCAAAGCGGGTTTCGACGATGCGGCGATCTTCGGCCTCCATGCCACCGTGATAGTGGCAGGCAGAATGGCCTTCAGCCCGCAGGGCCTGCGCCAGAACTTCGGTCTTGTTGCGCGTGCCGCAATAGACAATGCCCGATTGCCCTTTTCGGGCGGCGGCGAAGTCGAGCACCTGCTTTCGCGGCCCGTCCTTGGCGGCAAAGGCCAGATGGATGTTCGGCCTGTCGAAGCCACGCAGAAACTTACGCGGAGCGGTGCCGTCAAACAGTTTCTCGACGATCTCGTCCTGCGTTTCCGCATCCGCCGTCGCGGTGAAGGCGGCCAGCGGCACATCCAACGCGCGCCGCAACTCTCCGATCCGCAGATAGTCGGGGCGGAAGTCATGCCCCCACTGACTGACGCAATGTGCTTCGTCCACGGCGATCAGGCTGACATTGATCCGCCGCAGCATCCCCAGCGCAGATCCTGCCGCCAGCCGTTCCGGTGCCATGTAAAGCAGCTTGAGCCGCCCGGCTTCCAGCGCCTCCCACACGGCGTCGGTTTCCTCGGGCGTGTTGCCGGATGTCAGGGCTCCCGCTTCGACTCCAGCCTCTTGCAACCCGCGCACCTGGTCGCGCATCAGGGCGATCAGAGGGGAGATCACCACCGTCACCCCGTCGCGCAGCAGGGCAGGAAGCTGATAACACAGGGATTTACCACCGCCGGTTGGCATGATCGCCAGCACGTTTTCGCCTGCGGTCACAGCATCGACGATCTCTTCCTGCCCGGGGCGGAAGTCGTCGAATCCAAAGACATCTCGCAGCAGGGGTGCGGCGTCGAACATGTGCGGGGGTGCCCTGTTTTAAGGTTTATCTGCTCTTAAGACAGGACAATCACACACTAAGATTCGGTGAACAAGAGGTCAGACGAAATAGACCGCATTGTTGATCAGGATGATCCGCAGCGCATAGACCGCGACCAGCACCACCAATGGTGTCAGGTCCAGTCCGCCCATGTTGGGCAGAACGCGCCGGATCGGGCCATAGATCGGTTCCAACAGTCGGTTCAGGCCATACCAGATCTGCGCCACTAGCTGTTGATGCAGGTTGAGCACCTGAAAGTTGATCAGCCAGCTCATGATCACATGGGCCAGGATGATGAACCAGACAATGTCTAGGATCAGCAGAAGGATTTGGATCAGCGACAGCATGGGCACTCCGTTTGCGCGTTTGCTGAGACCTAAGCGCCCCGGCCGCAAAGAGCAAGTGCAGGCCAACAGAACGCTTGCGAAATGCCGCAAAGCCCCGTCTTATGAAGCAAAACGCACAAAGAGGCAGTGATGGCAGAGATTTCCAAGCGCAAGCGCATCTGGGGATGGTGGTTTTTCGACTGGGCCAGTCAGCCATATCACACGCTGCTGGTGACATTTGTGTTCGGCCCCTATTTTGCAGGGGTCGCAGCCGGATACTATGCCAATACCGGACTGGAAACAGAAGCCGCCGCCGCGCAGGCGCAGACAGTCTGGGCGAACTGCCTGACCATCACCGGGCTGATCATCGCGTTTGGCGCGCCTTTGTTGGGGGCCATGGCAGATGTGTCCGGCCGCCGCATCCCGTGGATTTTCGCGTTTTCGGTGATGTATGCGGTGGGGTCCTCCGCGCTATGGTACACGCTGCCAGATGGTTCGAACATGTGGCTGATGCTGTCGGCCTTCGGATTGGGGTTTGTGGGTGCGGAATATGCGCTGATCTTCATCAACTCGCAGCTTCCCGATCTGGGCGATGACAATGAAGTCGGAGAGATTTCAGGCTCGGGCTTTGCGTTTGGGTATTTTGGCGGGCTGATCTCGCTGGCGATCATGCTGACGCTGTTTGTTGAACAGCCCAACGGCAAGACGCTGATCGGGATGGAGCCGTTGTTCGGGCTGGACGCCGCCGCGCGTGAGGGCACGCGCTTTGTCGGGCCTTTCACCGCCGGGTGGTTCGTTCTGTTCATGGTGCCCTATTTCCTGTGGGTGCGCGACGATGCGCAGACGAACAAGAAGGGCAGTGTCGGCGAGGCTTTGCGCCTGCTCGGGAAGTCGATTGCTGCCCTGCGGCACCGGGGCAGTCTTGCGGCCTATCTGGGTTCGTCCATGTTTTACCGCGACGCGCTGAACGGGCTTTACAGTTTTGGCGGCGTTTACGCGCGCCTGGTGCTGGAATGGGATCTGATCAAGATCGGTGTGTTTGGAATCGTCAGCGTTCTTGCCTCGGCCATCTTTGCCTGGATTGGCGGCAAGATGGACCGGAAATACGGCCCTAAACCGGTTATTTTGGTCGCTATCTGGGTTCTGATCTTTGTCTGCGTCACTGTCGTTCTGATGGACCGGACGCAGATTTACGGCATCGCGTTGCCCGAGGGATCAAACCTGCCGGATCTGGTCTTCTTTGGTTGCGGCGTCCTGATCGGTGGCATGGGCGGTATCCTGCAATCGGCCAGCCGATCCATGATGGTGCGCCACACCGATCCCGAGGCGCCGGTCGAGAGTTTCGGGCTTTACGGGCTGTCCGGTCGCGCCACCGCTTTTGCCGCGCCCCTGCTGATCGGGATCGCCACCACCGCGACGGGCAGCGCAAGACTGGGGGTGTCACCCATCGTTCTGTTGTTTATTCTGGGCCTGTTCCTAATGCGCTGGGTTAAACCGGAAGGGGATCAGAGCAGATGATTTTATTACGTTTTTTGGCAATTCTTGCGACTTTGACGCTGGCAGGCGCGGCGGGGGCGCAACCCCTGGCCAAGCAGTTGTTCGGGGCGCAGAGAGTCAGTTCACAACAAAAACCCGCCGCCTTCGGCAGTTATTCGCGCGGATGTGCGGCCGGGTCGGTGCAATTGCCCGAAACCGGGCCGACATGGCAGGCCATGCGTCTGTCGCGAAATCGAAATTGGGGGCATCCCGAAGCGATCGATTACGTGCAGGACCTCAGCCGTTTTGCGGCGAAGCAACCAGGTTGGAATGGTCTCTATGTCGGGGATATCAGCCAGCCGCGTGGCGGTCCGATGACATCCGGCCACCGCAGCCATCAGCTTGGTCTGGACATCGATATATGGATGCTGCCGGGCAACGACATGAGGCTGTCCCGCAAGGCACGCGAGAATATCTCGTCGATTTCCCTGCGCCGCTCGAACGGGGCATATGTGAACGGCAACTGGACAAAACAGCACCATGCTGTTCTGCGAGAGGCCGCCAAGGACAAGCGCGTGGCCCGGATATTCGTCTTCCCGGGCGCCAAAGTTCAGATGTGCAACGACGAAAAGGGCAACCGCGCCTATCTGCGCAAGATCAGGCCATGGTGGGGGCATCACTATCACTTCCATGTCCGGCTGAAATGCCCCAGAGGATCGCGTGGCTGCGTCAATCAGGATACGCCGCCCAAAGGTGATGGCTGTGCCGAAGCGCAGCAATGGGTGCAGAATATCCTCAACCCACCGCCGCCTGATCCAAACGCACCGGCCCCCAAGAAACGCCGCGAATACCGATTGGCCGATCTGCCCCAGCAATGCACCGCCGTCTTGCAGTCCAACTGATTGCGACACTGGTGCTGGCGGGGCCTCTTCGGGCAGCCGAGGGTCCTGCCGCCACCCATCTGGGCAGTTTTACGTGGACCCACGGATCGGGCTGGTTTGGCGGTTTTTCGGCGATCCGTCTGTCCGAAAACGGTCGAAAGCTGATCGCGCTCAGCGACCGGGCTGTCCTTGTGTCCGCGCGGATTGACCGGGACGGGGACCGTATCAGCGAGGTCAAAGTATTGGGGCATTGGCCTGTCCTGTCCAGCACAGGGCGCGCCTTGCCCGGTTACACAGGTGATTCAGAAGGACTCGCCGTCGCGCCTGACGAAAGCTTCTATATCTCTTTCGAAGGTGTTCACCGCGTTGCCCGCTATTCGGGCCCGGGCGGTGCCGCGCGCGTTCTGCCGCGCCCCAAGGCGTTCGACGGTCTGGAGGGCAACGGATCGTTCGAGGGATTGGCGATCGACACTCAGGGGCGGCTGTATACCCTGCCGGAAAGGAACCGCACCGCCGAAGGCAATATCCCGGTCTATCGCTGGAACGGTCAGGCGTGGTCCACGCCGTTTGTCCTGCCGCAGCGGGGCCGGTTCCTGCCGGTGTCCGCAGATTTCGGCCCGGATGGCCGATTGTATGTTCTCGAACGTGCCGTATCGCTTACCGGCTTCCGCTCGCGCCTGCGCCGTTGGCAGATCAATGCAGACACACCCATGTCCGAAGAGACCCTGTTTGAAACCGGTACCGGAACGCATGATAACCTCGAAGGGTTGTCGGTCTGGCGCGACGGTCAGGGGCGTCTGCGGGCGACGATGATCTCGGACGACAATTTTCTGGTCCTGCAGCGTACCGAACTGGTGGAATACCTGCTGCCCGAATGACTTGCCAAACACGATTCGACTCGCTAGAAGCGCGGCTTGCCTTGGGATGAACCCTTGGCCAAGTCGCCGCTACCTTGTCAAAACGGGCATCTGAAAATGCAACGCAGCTTTATTCCCGGCATTATTGCCATGGCCACTATCGTTGTGGCCTCGAACATCCTGGTCCAGTTCCTGATCCTTGACGGCCTGCTGACCTGGGGTGCCTTCACATATCCGCTGGCCTTTCTGGTCACTGACATCATGAACCGCGTCTATGGCGTGGGTCCGGCCCGCAAGGTCGTGTTTGCCGGGTTTGTCACCGGTATCATCTGCTCGCTCATCGGCAGCCAGATCATGCTGCAGGGCGATGGCTTCACCTATGCCGCAGTGCCGCTGCGGATTGCCGTCGCGTCCGGAACCGCCTTCCTGATCGCGCAGCTGACGGACGTTACTGTGTTCAACGCGATGCGCGGCGGCCGCTGGTGGCGCGCGCCGCTGGTCTCGACTTTGGTCGGCTCGGCGCTGGACACCGCGTTGTTCTTCACCATCGCATTCTCGGCGTCGGTCACGTTCTTCGGCGCCAATGCCGATGCGGCCATCAGCTGGGCATGGGAACCTGTTCCCTTCATGCTGTCCGGTCCAATGGCACCTTTGTGGGTAACGCTGGCCTTTGCCGACTGGCTGGTGAAACTGTCGCTGGCGATGATCGCACTGATCCCGTTCAAAGTGATCGTTGCGCGACTGACCGCTCAGCCTGTGTAAAAAAGTGCTTTGAGATTGGCACAACTTGTGTCACGCTTCTTTTCAACCGCAACAGATAGAAAAGGAGGTGATCCAGTGTCGAGAAAGAGATTGGAGAGAGGTGTCGGAACAACCGGGGGGATCGCCTGTTAAGGCAGCCCTTGGCGGAGCGCTCGCTCCGGCTGGTCGATTGATCTAACCGACCCGACCTCCTGAACTTTCGAAGGGCCGTCCCGCCGGGGCGGCCCTTTTTGTTTCTGCGCGCCACCTGTAAGGTCGCGCGCATGTTGCGCGTTACGGACGATATCATCCTGCAGGACTGGGAAATGACCGAGAGCTTTGTGCGCTCGTCCGGTCCAGGCGGGCAAAACGTCAACAAGGTTTCCACCGCTGTCGAGCTGCGGTTTGAGGCGGCGCGCTCCCCGTCTCTGCCGGATCCGGTCAAAGCCCGGCTGAAACGGCTGGCCGGGCGACGCTGGACCAAAGAGGGCGCGATCATCATCCAGTGCGAAGAGACCCGCTCGCAGGCGCGCAACCGTGAAATCGCGCGCGCCAGACTGGCCGAGCTGATCACCCGCGCATTGGTCAAGCCCAAGCGGCGTATTGCAACCAAGCCCACCTACGGTTCGGTCAAGCGTCGGCTTGCGGCAAAAAAGGCGCGTGGCGACGTCAAAGCGCTGCGGGGCAAGGTGTCCGAAGATTAATCTGGTATCTTGCCGGGGCGTTGATAGTCTGACCCGGAGCATCGGCAGAGGGGTAACGCGATGAGGCTTAAGGATAAAACCGCAATCGTGACTGGCGGCGCCTCGGGGTTTGGGGCCGGGATTGCCCAGAAGTTTCTTGACGAGGGCGCGCGCGTGATGATCGCCGATATCAACAAGGATGCGGCAAAGCAAATGGCCGCGACCCTTGGCGCGGCAGCCGTCGCCCAGCACGTTGATGTCGCCGACGCGATTTCCGTTCAAACAATGGCAGACGCCGCCATCGCCCAGTTTGGGCAGGTTGATATTCTGGTGAACAACGCAGGCGTGACGCATCTGCCGACACCGCTGGAGGAAGTGAGCGAGGAGGATTTCGACCGCGTCTTCAGCGTTAACATGAAATCCGTCTTTCACACTGCGCGGGCATTTGTACCAGCAATGAAGTCGCGGGGCTCGGGCGCGATCCTGAACGTTGCTTCCACGGCAGGTCTGTCGCCGCGCCCGAACCTCAACTGGTACAACGCCTCAAAGGGTTGGATGATCACCGCGACCAAGACGATGGCCGTCGAACTGGCGCCCTTTGGCGTTCGCGTGAATGCGATCTGCCCGGTGGCCGGAGAAACCCCCTTGCTGAAATCCTTCATGGGCGAAGACACACCCGAGATTCGCGCCAAGTTCCTGTCGACCATTCCACTGGGCCGGTTTTCCACGCCTCAGGACATGGCAAACGCCGCCTGTTTCCTGTGCTCGGACGAGGCCAGCATGATCACCGGAACCGCGCTGGAGGTTGACGGTGGCCGCTGTATCTGACCTGCGCCCTCTTTTGTTGAAAAGCACCCCCACCGGGGGCAGCGCTTTGCTGAGACAAGGGAAACCCTCTCGATGAAACCCGGATCTAAGAACCTGATCACCGATATCCCCGGGCTTTTGGTCGGAAATGCTCAGGATGACCGGTTGAAATCCGGCACTACCGTTCTGACGGCCAACCAGCCTTTCACCGCGTCCGTGCACGTGATGGGCGGCGCGCCGGGTACGCGCGAAACCGATCTTTTGGCCCCCGACAAAACGGTGACAAAGATAGATGCCATCACGCTGTCCGGCGGATCGGCTTTTGGACTGGATGCCAGTTCAGGCGTGTCGGATGCGCTTCGGTCGCAAGGCCGGGGGTATCCGGTCGGCCATACCGTGGTCCCGATCGTGCCCGGGGCCATCCTGTTCGATCTGCTCAACGGCGGTGACAAAAGCTGGACCGAGAACCCGTACCGTGCCTTGGGGCGCGCCGCTTTTGACGCGGCCTCAAAGGACTTTGCGCTGGGCACGGCCGGTGCAGGGACCGGAGCCCTGGCCGCTATGCACAAAGGCGGGCTTGGGTCTGCATCGCTTGTTCTGGACACGGGCGTCACCGTCGGGGCTCTGGTCGCAGCCAACCCGCTGGGCAGTGTCACCACGCCCGGCGACCGTCATTTCTGGGCCGCGCCTTATGAAATTGGCGACGAATTCGGCTGTTTAGGGCCTGATTCCAGCGCAGGCCTGGGGCTGCCTCAGGTCAGCCGCAAGGCGCAGGCCATGCGCCCGGCCGAGCCGGACAAGACCAACACAACCATCGCTGTCGTGGCGACGGACGCCGCTTTGACCAAACCGCAATGCCAAAGGCTGGCCGTGGCCGCGCATGATGGCATTGCACGCGCCATCCTGCCCGCCCATACGCCGGGCGACGGTGATCTGGTCTTTGGTGTCAGTACCGGGTCAATGCCTTTGGAGAACGAGGCAGTGCTGGGAATGATCGGGCACGCCGCCTCACTATGTCTGGCGCGCGCCATCGCGCGGGCGATTTATCTGGCAACACCAGCGGCTGGCGATCTTTTGCCCTGTTGGTCCGGGTCACATGACATAAGTTAAGGACGGCCACTATGCCGCAGTGGCACAGTGGCCGCGCGCGGCAATCTGCGCGTTGACTCTTTTTTGCGCCGACGATCCATTCGGTGCAGCCAATTCGTATCGGAGCAAAAGCTATGAATCGCATCCTTGCAACCGCAATCGTCGGCCTGATGGCCCTACCCGCATATGCAGAAGGCGACGCCGAGGCCGGCAAAAAGACCTTTAACAAATGCAAATCCTGCCACCAGATCGCCGATCCTGCTGGCGAAGTGATCGTCAAGGGCGGCAAGACCGGCCCGAACCTGTATGGAATCGCGGGTCGGACCGCAGGCACCGTCGAAGGGTTCAAATACGGCGACAGCATCGTGGCTGCAGGTGAAAACGGGCTGGTTTGGGATGAAGCGACCTTTGTCGAGTATTCGCAAGATCCCAAGACCTTTCTGAAATCCTATCTGGATGACACAGCTGCCAAGTCCAAGATGACCTTCAAGCTGAAAAGCGGCGGCGAAGACGTCTACGCCTATATCGTCAGCGTTTCGGGCGAATAATCTCCAGCCATCAGACGACCTGTGTGAGTACAAAAGGCCGCAGCCCCTGCGGCCTTTCGTGCGGTTGATAACCGGTAATATCAGCGCCACGTTGGGAATGCGCGGCCAGTCACGCTCTGAACATGTGATGCCGCGACGCCAAGCCGATCCGGCCAAAGGTAATCCGCAACGTCCCGTCACACAGGCGGATTGGCAGCAGGAGACAACAAATGGGTATCATGATCCCGGCATGGGTCGATGGCGAACTGACCCCCGTCGACAAGCTTGAGGCGCATGAAAAGGGCCTGCGACACAAGGCGGTGTCGGTCTTTGTCGTGCGCGGGACAGAGATTCTGCTGCAGCGCAGGGCGTTGGGAAAGTACCACACGCCGGGCCTGTGGGCGAACACCTGTTGCACACATCCTGACTGGGGTGAAACCGCATCCAAATGCGCTGTGCGCCGTCTGCGCGAGGAACTTGGGATTACAGGGCTATACCCGGAATACCGTCATCGGCTGGAATACCACGCCGATGTCGGCAACAACATGATCGAACATGAAGTCGTCGACGTGTTTCTGGCCAGGGCTCGTGGTTCTCTGAAAATCGAGCCTAATCCGGAAGAAGTCATGGAGATTCGCTGGATCGACTATCACGATCTTCTGGCCGAAGTGCAGCGCCACCCATCCCGGTTTACGCCGTGGCTGAAGATCTATCTGCACAACCACTCTGACACGATTTTTGGCCCCGATCTGATCATCTCGGCGCCATCCTGACGTCTACGGCTTGCAAGGTCCGCCCAAGCCGCCTAAATCAACGCGTCATGGCCAAACAGAAGACAGACCCGAACTACAAAGTCATCGCCGAAAACCGGCGTGCCCGCTTCGATTACGCGATCGAGGACGATCTCGAGTGCGGCATTGTGCTGGAGGGGTCCGAGGTCAAGTCCCTGCGCGCTGGCGGATCGAACATCGCCGAAAGCTATGCTTCGGTCGATGACGGAGAATTGTGGCTGATCAACAGTTACATCGCGCCCTACGAACAGGCCAAGGTCTTCAAGCACGAGGAACGCCGCCGCCGTAAGCTGCTGGTTTCGCGCAAGGAATTGTCGAACCTGTGGAACGCGACCCAGCGCAAGGGCATGACACTGGTGCCGCTGGTTCTGTATTTCAACCACAAGGGCCGCGCGAAGCTGAAGATCGGCATCGCCAAGGGCAAGAAGCTGCACGACAAGCGCGAAACCCAGGCCAAGCGCGATTGGTCACGGCAGAAGCAGCGGTTGATGAAGGATCACAGCTGATCCTTCACTGGTTTCAGAACGCCATTGCGGCGGAAACGGCACGTTTCCAACGGTCATAGGCCGCATCGCGGTCTTCGGCGGACATTTCCGGTTCAAACCGGCGATCCAGCGCCCAGGTTTCCGAGAATCCCTGCTGCTCCGGGTAGATGCCGGCGCGCATCCCGGCCAGCCAGGCAGCACCCAGGGCGGTGGTTTCCTGCATCACAGGGCGGTCAACCTCGGCGCCGAGATAATCCGACAGGCCCTGCATCGCCCAATCCGATGCACTCGCCCCGCCATCGACGCGCAGGGTGACATCGGTATCCGCGCCCCAATCACCCTGCATGGCATGCCACAGGTCGCGCGTCTGGTAGGCGATGCTTTCCAGCGTAGCCTTGGCAAACTCGGCGCGGCCTGAATTGCGGGTCAGGCCAAACACCGCGCCGCGGCAATCCGGCTTCCAATAGGGCGCCCCAAGGCCGGTGAAGGCCGGAACCAGCACAACATGCTGGTTGGGATCGGCCTGCTGCGCCAGTTCTCCGCTTTCCGGCGCCGAGTCGATAATCTTGAGCGCGTCGCGCAGCCATTGAACCGCCGCCCCGGCGACAAAGATCGACCCTTCCAGCGCGTAAGTCCGCTGACCGTCCAGCTGATAAGCGATGGTGGTCAACAGGCGATTGTTGGATTTGACCGGCGTTGGTCCGGTGTTCAGCAGCGCAAAGCAACCCGTGCCATAGGTTGACTTCATCATCCCGGGCTGGAAACAGGCTTGTCCGATGGTGGCGGCCTGCTGGTCCCCGGCCACGCCCAGGATCGGAATATTGCCCCCAAATAGATACGTATTTCCGAAGTCCGACGCACAGTCATGTACCTTCGGCAGCATATTCATCGGCACATCCAGCAGATCGCAGATTTCGGCGCTCCACTCACCCTTGTGAATGTCGAACAGCAGAGTGCGTGCGGCGTTGGTTGCGTCGGTGGCGTGGCTGCGCCCTTCCGTCAGGCGCCAGATCAGGAAGCAGTCGATGGTGCCGAACATCAACTCTCCGGCTTCGGCCCGTTCCCGCGCGCCGGGTACGGTGTCCAGCAGCCATTTTACCTTGGTGCCCGAAAAATAGGGATCAAGCAGCAGACCGGTCTGGGCGGTGACGTCATCTTCACAACCGGCCTGCTTGTAGCGGGCACAGATCTCGGCGGTCCGGCGGTCCTGCCAGACGATGGCGTTGTGGATCGGTTTGCCGGTGGCGCGGTCCCAGACGACGGTGGTTTCGCGCTGATTGGTGATACCGATGCCAGCGATCTGATCTGCGGTTACGCCGGTGTTGTCCATCACCTCGCGGCAGACACGCAGGACGCTTTCCCAAATTTCCTCGGCATCATGCTCGACCCAGCCCTCCTGCGGGAAGTGCTGAGTAAATTCGTGCTGCGCGGTGCCGACGCGCTGCATATCCGTGTCGAACAAAATGGCCCGCGATGATGTGGTGCCCTGATCAATGGCAAGAATATAGGTCACGCCTGCGCCCTCTCCCGTTTGGTTTTGCAGGACTTTAGCGCAAACAATGACAATCGTGCCAGAGCGTTCAGACAGGAATGTTGTCGATCAGCCGAACACCTTCAAGCCAGGCCGCCGCCAGCAGACGAGCGGGCCGCTCAGCATGGCTCAAGGGTTCCAGTGTCTCGGCGCAGTGCAGTTTCAAATATTCCACCTGCGCAAAGCCAGCAGCCAGCAGGGCAGTGTGCGCCTTCGAAGCCAGCGGATCGAAAGCTACCCCGCCATCCAGCGCGTCCGCCAGTTCCTGCATGACCCTGCTCATCTTCGCTGCAGTCTTCAGCCCTTCGGGTGACAGGCGCAGATTGCGCGAGGACATGGCAAGACCCGAGGGTTCGCGCACCGTGGGGCAGCCGATCACCTCGATGGGGATATCCAGATCCCGCGCCATCCGACGAACGACCAACAGTTGCTGATAGTCTTTTTCCCCGAAATAGGCTCGAACTGACTGTGTTTGAAGGAACAGTTTTGCGACCACCGTGGCGACTCCGTCAAAGTGACCGGGGCGGAATTCGCCCTCAAGCACATTGGTCAGACCCATGACAGATACATTGGTGGCGAAGCCCTGCGGGTAGATTTCCTCGGGCTCGGGCACATAGATCGCGTCGACACGCAATGGGGCCAGTTTCTGCGCGTCCTCGATTTCGGTGCGCGGATAATTGGCCAGATCCTCGGGGTTGTTGAACTGTTTGGGGTTCACAAAGATCGTGACGATCACCCTGTCGGTGCCCGCCTTCGCGGCCTCGACCAGCGACAGATGCCCCAGGTGCAACGCACCCATTGTGGGAACAACCCCGATCACCTCGCCCTTGCGACGCCAATCGGTGGTCAGCGCGCGCAAATCCGCCAGACGGCGAAGGATTGGAGCGGTCATTTCCCGGGTCCCTTGGACGGCGCCCGGTCGGCAAAGACATGTTCGTCCGCCGGAAAAGTCCGCGCCCGCACTTCGGCGGCGTATTCGGTAATGGCAGCCTCGGCCAGAGGGCCAAGCTCGGCATACCGTTTGACGAATTTCGGTTTGAAAGCGGTGAAAAATCCCACCATGTCGTCTACCACCAGGATCTGCCCATCGCACCCGGCGGACGCACCGATACCAATCGTCGGTATCGCAATCTCAGCCGTAATGCGGTCGGCCAACCCTTGCGGAACTTTCTCTAACACGACGGAAAATGCGCCGGCTTCGGCGACGGCATGGGCGTCGGCCAGCACGGCGTGGGCCTGACCATCTCGGCCCTGTACCTTGTAGCCGCCCAGCGTGTTGATCGATTGCGGCGTCAGGCCGATATGAGCCATCACCGGGATGCCACGCCTGACCAGAAAGCGGATCGTCTCGGCCATCTCAACGCCGCCTTCCAGCTTGACGGCTCCCGCGCCGGTCTCTGCCATCAGGCGGGCCGCGTTCTTGAACGCCTGTGCCGGGTCGTGTTCGTAGCTGGCAAAGGGCATGTCGATGACCATCAAGGCCGTCTCCAACCCGCGCGCGACGGCCTGTCCATGCAGGATCATCATCTCCATCGTCACCCCAAGGGTCGATTCCAGCCCGTGCAGCACCATGCCGACGCTGTCGCCCACCAGAACAAAATCGCAATGGGCATCCATCAGCCGCGCCATCGGAGTGGTATAGGCGGTCAGGCTGACCAATGGATCACCGCCTTTTCGGGCGCGAATATCCTCGGCATTTGGGGCTTTTTTGCGGGCTGTGGCGCTCATGCTCGTTCCTGCAGGGTCAATGTTGCGGTGCAGCATAGCAGATCGCGCGCTGGCGAAGAAACCCCGGTTGCGCGAACATTTCCTTGAATGACCCGAGGTTTAGAGTGACATTGTTATCAATAAAGCCGGTGACAGCATGAGCCGGTCTGTTTTCAGTGGGGAGTTAATTTCGTGACAATACAGATGTTTCGACCCTTTGTGTCAGCACTGGCCGTCAGTGCCAGCCTGTTTGCCAGCCAGGCCCTGGCCAAATCAGATATCACAATAGCGATGGGGCTTGAGCCGCCGCATCTGGACCCGACAAGCGCGGCGGCACAAGCGATAGATTCGGTCGTTTACACCAATATCTTCGAGGGCCTGACCCGTTTCATGGGTGACGGATCCGTTGTTCCGGGTTTGGCGGAAAGCTGGGAGATTTCGGATGATGGCACCGAATACACCTTCACGCTGCGCGACGGGGTGACGTTCCATGACGGCACGACCATGGATGCCGAGGACGTCAAGTTCAGTCTGGATCGCGCCCGCGCCGAAGACAGCGCCAATGCGCAGAAGGCGTTGTTCGCCGGAATTCAGGATGTCGAGGTTGTTGACCCGCTGATCGTCAAAGTCACCTTGTCCGAACCCAATGGCAATTTTCTGTTCAACATGGCCTGGGGCGACGCGGTGATCGTTGCGCCCGAAAGCATAGAAAACATCAAGACAAATCCGGTCGGCACCGGCGCTTATACCTTTGGCAATTGGGTTCAGGGCGACAGCATTACGCTGAACCGCAATCCTGATTACTGGGGTGACCAGCCCGCGCTGGAAACGGCCACCTTCAAGTTTATCTCGGACCCGACCGCTGCCTTTGCCGCCATGATGGCCGAGGATGTGGATGTATTTGACATTTACCCGGCCCCCGAGAATCTGCCTCAGTTCGAGGCAGATCCGCGGTTTCAGGTTCTGGTCGGCTCGACCGAGGGCGAGACGATTCTGTCGACGAACAACAAGCTGACCCCGTTCGATGACATTCGCGTTCGCCAGGCGCTGGCTCATGCTATTGATCGCCAGGCCATCATTGACGGCGCCATGTTCGGATACGGCACGCCAATCGGCACTCATTTCGCGCCGCACAACCCGGCTTATGTCGATCTGACCGGTAATTCTGCATACGACCCTGAAAAGGCAAAGGCGCTTCTGGCCGAGGCGGGTCTGGAAAACGGGTTCGAAACCACGCTGCATCTGCCGCCGCCATCTTATGCCCGCCGTGGCGGTGAAATCATTGCCGCGCAGCTGGCCGAGGTCGGTATAACGGCCGAAATCATCAACGTGGAATGGGCGCAATGGCTTGAGACGGTGTTCAAAGGCAAAGAGTTCGGCCTGACCATCGTAAGCCACACGGAACCGATGGATATCGGTATCTATGCGCGCCCCGACTATTATTTCCAGTATGACAGCACTGATTTTCAGGCTCTGATGGATACCTTGAATTCCACGACCGATCCTGACGAACGCGCACGGCTTCTGGGCGAGGCGCAACGGCTGATTTCGAATGACTACGTCAATGGATATCTGTTCCAGCTGGCAAAGCTGGGCGTGGCCCGGGCCGGAGTGCAAGGGCTGTGGCAGAATGCGCCCACCGCCGCAATTGATCTGACCGGGATCAGCTGGTCAGAATAATATCACGCCGGGGCCGCGTCTGGCGGCCCCGGTGATCCTCAACTCAAAGCGAGCCCGAATGTGAAACTGGTCCGCGTCATATGTCTCCTGGCTGTGATGACATGCCTCTCTTTGATCGGGGGCGGGCCGGCATTGGCGCAGAATACGCTGGGCGGCGGGCTTCACGCGCTGAAGGGGACACCGGAAAACCCGTTGCAGGTCGGGATCGGTATCCGGATCGATCAGATCACAAGCGTGGATCAGAAGGCTGAAAATTATGGGGCCGTCGTCATATTGAGGGCCGAATGGATCGATCCGACGCTGGCCTTTGACCGGGATGACGTCGGACGCGAAATTCAGGTGTTCAACCCTTCGGTGCTGGCCAATCACGCCCGCGAACTGGGGGCGGTTTTGCCTGCGTTTGTGGTGCATAATCAGCAATCCAACAAGTGGGTCCATGAAGCCGCCGCCTCGGTGCGCCATGACGGGCATGTTGTCTATGCCGAGAAATCCTCGCTGACCTTGCAGGCCCCGCATTTCGATTTCCGGAAATACCCCTTCGACACGCAGCAGTTCTATTTCGAAGTCGTCTCGGTTTTTCCGACTGAATACGTGTCCTATTACCCGCTCGAGGCGTATTCAGGCCTCGGCGATCTGCTGGGCGAGGAAGAGTGGATTTTGGACAACGCCCGGGTCGAACACTCGACCGTGATCGGACTGTCCGGCCGGGACAGTGACCAGATCGCGCTTGCCTTCGAGGGTCACCGGCACCTGACCTATTATGTGATCCGGGTATTTCTGCCGATGCTGGTGCTGATCTCTGTCGGGTGGGCGCTGTTTTTTCTGGATGAATACCGCCGCCGGATCGAGATCGCCGGGGGTAACCTGCTGGTATTCGTGGCCTTCAACTGGGCCATTTCTGCCGACCTGCCCAAGCTGGGCTACCTGACTTTTCTGGACTTCATATTGCAATGCATGTTCCTGATGACCGGGGCACTGATCGTGTTCAATGTTGCGCTGCGCAAACTGAAAGTGTCCGGTCGCGAGGACGCGGCACGAAACCTGGACAACTATGCGATCAAGTGGATCTACCCGCTGGGTTACGCAGCCATCGTCGGCTATGCGGTTTTTGCCTTTCTGATGACACCTTAGGTGCTGGACCCGTGCGGTATGCGCCCCTAACGTGGTCCTGATGCTGCGCTATGCCCTCAAACGTCTGATTTCTTTGCTGATCAGCCTCGCCGTCGCCTCGGTCGTCATCTTCGCGGTGATCGAAGTCGCGCCGGGTGATCCGGCCTCTTTCATGCTAGGCGTGAATGCACAGCCCGATACTTTGGCGGCGCTGCGGGCTGAACTTGGGCTGGATGGGACAAAGCTGCAACAGTATCTGAACTGGGTCGGCGGCATGCTGGTGGGGGATTTTGGCACGTCCTACACGTATCGCACACCTGTTTCCCAGATGATCGCGGATCGTCTTTGGGTGTCGCTCCCCCTCGCGCTCTATGCGTTGACGCTGTCTACCCTGATCGCCTTTCCCGCCGGAATCTATGCAGCATCCCGCCGTGGCAAGCCGGGTGATCTGGCCGTTATGGGTGCCACGCAACTGGGCATCGCGGTGCCGAATTTCTGGTTTGCGATGATGCTGGTGTTGATCTTCGCCATCAATCTGCGCTGGTTCAATGCCGGGGGGTTTGCAGGATGGAAAGATGGCCTTTGGACCGGTCTGCATTCCCTGACCCTGCCTGCAATCGCGCTTGCCTTGCCGCAGGCGGCGATTCTGGCGCGTGTGATGCGGTCGGCCCTTCTGGACATTCTGGGTGAGGATTTCATGCGCACTGCCCGGGCCAAGGGGCTGACCCGCCGCCGGGCGCTGTGGCGGCATGGCGTAAGAAACGCGCTGATCCCGGTGTTGACCATCATCGGTCTGCAGTTTTCCTTCCTTCTGGCCGGTTCGATCATCATCGAGCAGGTGTTCTATCTGCCCGGCCTCGGGCGACTGGTGTTTCAGGCCATCTCGGCGCGCGACCTGATCGTAGTGGAATCCGTGGTCATGCTGTTGGTCTTCGCCGTCATCGCCGTCAATTTCTTGGTCGACCTGGCCTACGCCGCCGTTGATCCAAGGTTAAGGAGCCGGACATGAGCCGTAACCTGATCCTCGGCACTGCGCTATCCTCGCTGGTTCTGCTGGCGGCCCTTTTGTCATTTGTCTGGACGCCTTACGACCACGCCACGCTGAACATCCCCGGCAAGTTGCAGACACCGGACCCAAAACACTGGTTCGGAACCGACCATTTCGGGCGCGACATGTTTTCGATGATCATGGTCGGTGCGCGCACGTCGATTGCGGTGGCGCTGGTGGCTGTCGGCATCGGCATGGCGCTGGGCGTGCCCTTGGGACTGGCGGCGGCCGGCCGCAAAGGATCCTGGCTGGACGAGGTTATCATGCGCGGCAACGATCTGGTCTTTGCCTTCCCTTCGCTGGTCATAGCCATCCTGATCACCGCTGTTTTTGGTGCCGGTGCGATCAACGCGATCATCGCCATCGGGATCTTCAACATCCCGGTCTTCGCCCGAATTACCCGCGGCGCAGCCCTGTCGCTGTGGGAGCGGGAGTTTATTCTTGCCGCCCGTGTCTCGGGTAAGGGCGCGGCGCGGATATCGATCGAACATATCCTGCCCAACGTCGCCAATCTGCTGATCGTGCAGGGCACGATCCAGTTCAGCCTTGGCATCCTGGCCGAGGCGGGCCTGTCCTATGTCGGTCTGGGTGCGCAACCGCCCACGCCAAGCTGGGGACGGATGCTGGCGGATGCGCAGACGATGGTCAGTTTTGCCCCGCATTTGGCTCTGATTCCGGGGGTGGCGATCATCGTCACGGTTCTGGGGCTGAACCTGCTGGGCGATGGTCTGCGCGACTTTCTGGATCCACGTATTCGGGTGGCCCGCACATGAGCCTGCTGCAAATCAAAAACCTGTCATTGTCGATTCATGGCGCGCCGATCCTCAGACTAGTCGGCCTCACAATTGATCCCGGACAGATCGTGGCCGTAACCGGTGAAAGTGGATCCGGCAAATCCATGACCGCGTTGGCCGTGATGCAGTTGTTGCCGAACGGAGCGGTGGCCAACGGCACCATTCAGCTGGACGGACAGGATCTGATGCACCGGTCCGAGAGCCAAATGTGCGCCCTGCGTGGCGCGGCCATCGGCATGGTGTTCCAGGAGCCGATGACTGCGCTCAACCCGGTCATGACGATCGGTGATCAGGTGACGGAAACGATTCTGATCCACAAGGCGATGTCACCCGCCAAAGCCCGCGAGCAAACGCAAAAGGTTCTGACCCGCGTCGGCCTGCCGCCCGACCGGTTTCCGCTATCGCGCTATCCGCACGAACTATCTGGCGGTCAGCGTCAGCGCGTTGTGATCGCAATGGCCATCGCCTTGCGACCTCGGCTTCTGATCGCCGATGAACCGACCACCGCACTGGATGTCACCACGCAGGCACAGATTCTGGACCTTTTGAAGGGGCTGGTTCGCGAATACGGCATGGGATTACTGATGATCACCCATGACCTGGCGGTTGTCGCCGACATGGCGGACCAGATTATCGTCATGCGCCATGGCGAAGTGGTGGAAAGGGGTGCAACGAACGATCTGCTGCGGAACATGCAGCACCCCTATACCCGTATGTTGTTCGAAGCCTCGGACCATCAGGTTACACTTCCCGATCCCGTTCGACCGGGCCCGCTGCTGGAGGTGGCAAATGTCGTTCGTGACTACCGTTTGCCCCGCAGGCGGTTATTCGAAACACCTGCTCGCCACCGCGCGGTGGATGACGTTAGCTTTACCCTCAGCCGGGGTGAGCGCCTTGGTCTGGTCGGAGAGTCCGGTTGCGGAAAATCGACACTAACACGGGCAATTCTAGGGCTTGAAGATGTTCAGGGTGGGCACGTTCTGTTGAACGGGCAGCCTGTTTTTGCGGCCCACAAGCCCAATCTTGCGGTGCGCCGTAACATGCAGGTGGTGTTTCAGGACCCCTTTGGCAGCTTCAACCCACGCCATCGTGTCGGGCGGCTGATCACCGAGCCGTTTCACCTGCTGGACACCCCGCCGACGGGATCAGAGCGGCAGGACAGGATTTCCGAGATGCTGACGGCCGTTGGCCTCAGCCCCGGTGACGCCGGAAAGTACATACATGAATTCTCGGGTGGGCAGCGTCAGCGGATCGCCATCGCCCGTGCGCTGATCATTCGGCCGGAACTGATCCTGTTTGACGAAGCGGTCTCGGCGCTGGATGTATCGGTTCGGGCGCAAATCCTTGACCTGCTGGCCGAGCTTTGTGCGACCTATGATCTGACCTATCTGTTCATAAGCCACGATCTGAGCGTCGTTCGCACGATCACGGATCGGGTCATGGTGATGCAATCCGGACGAATTGTTGAACAGGGTGAGACTGAAGCCGTCTTCAGCAATCCGCAGCATCCTTATACGCAAAAACTGATTTCCGCTGCGCCAAAGCTGCCGGATTACAATCGGGGTGCCGCGTGAACTGCCGTGTTAGAGCCTGAATTGGAGACATTGAATGACTGATCAGATCTGGTTTGACCCAACTCGGTGTCTGATAGCAGGCGAGTGGATAATACCGATCAGCGGCGGCACCTTGCCCCTGACCAATCCCTCGGACGGAACAGAAATCTGCCGGATTGCGCGCGGCACGAAGCAGGATATCGATGCTGCTGTTGGCGCGGCCCGGTCCGCTTCGAATGGAGCGTGGGGCCGAATGACGGCGCTGGACCGTGGACGTATTCTGACCCGCTTGGGGCAACTGGTTCTGGAAAAGGTCGAAGACCTTGCCACTCTCGAGGCGATGGATGTCGGCAAACCTCTGACCCAGGCTCGCGCAGATGCGGTTGCACTGGCGCGCTATTGCGAGTTCTACGGTGGCGCAGCAGACAAGGTCATGGGCCAGACGATTCCATATCTGGACGGCTATACTGTCTACACACTGCGCGAGCCGCACGGGGTTACCGGCCACATCGTGCCCTGGAACTACCCGATGCAGATCATCGGCCGGTCTGTTGGCGCTGCGTTGGCGATGGGCAATGCCTGTGTTCTGAAACCGGCAGAGGAGGCATGCCTGACCGCGCTGGCTTTTGCGCATCTGGCGCTTGAAGCCGGCTTGCCGCCCGGCGCGCTGAACGTCGTGCCCGGGCTTGGGGCCGAGGCCGGAGCGGCGCTGTCGGCACATCCGGATGTCGACCATATCTCATTTACCGGATCCGTTGCCACGGGCGCATTGGTGCAGCAGGCGGCGGGGCGCAACGTGGTGCCGGTGACGCTGGAACTGGGCGGAAAGTCCCCTCAACTGGTGTTTGACGATGCCGATCTGGATGCTGCGCTGCCGTTTCTGGTGAACGCAGGGATTCAGAATGCCGGCCAGACCTGCTCCGCCTCGTCTCGCATATTGGTGCAGCGCGGTATTTACGATCAGGTCCGGTCGCGTATGGCCGAAGCTTATGAACAGTTGTCTGTCGGACCGGCGATGCAGGATTTGCGGGTTGGCCCGTTGATTTCGGACCGGCAAAAGCAGATCGTGACCGGGTTTCTTGAAAAAGGTTCCGATCTGAACATCGCGGCACAGGGGCGGATCGCTGAGGGTGCGCCGGAAAGTGGCGCTTATGTTCGTCCGACCCTGTTCTCGGACGTGCCGCCGGATCACGTCCTGGCCCGGGACGAGATATTTGGCCCGGTACAGGTTCTGATCCCTTTCGACACCGAGGAACAGGCTCTAAATATTGCAAACAGCACCGATTATGGTCTGGTTGCCAGCATCTGGACCCGCGACGGGGCGCGGCAGATGCGGCTGGCGAAACAATTGCGTTCGGGACAGGTGTTCATCAACAATTACGGTGCAGGTGGCGGGGTCGAATTGCCCTTTGGCGGGGTGGGAAAATCCGGTCACGGACGCGAAAAAGGGTTCGAGGCGCTGTACGGGTTCTCGCAACTGAAAACAGTGGCGGCGTTCCACGGGCGATGATCTAGACAATCACTTCGATCGCCTTTTGCGCGCCAACACCGAATACACGCTTGTAGCGTTCGATCTGATCCGCCGGACCCATAGCCTTTTCGGGATTGTCCGATAGCTTCACTGTCGGTCGGCCATTGGCAGAAACCGCCTTGCACACCAGCGAAAACGGCGCCAGCGCATCATTTGGCACGAGCCTCCGGAAATCATTGGTCAACAGGGTCCCCCAACCGAAGGACACGTTGACCCGTTCCGCAAACTGGCCGTGCAATTCCTGAATTTTTGCAACATCCAGCCCGTCCGAAAAAATGATACGTTTCTGGCGCGGATCCTCGCCGCGGGATTTCCACCAGTCGATGGCAATCTCGGCTCCGGCGGCCGGATCGCCGCTGTCGATACGAATGCCGGTCCATCCGGCCAGCCAGTCGGGCGCGCTGTCCAGAAACCCCTTGGTGCCATAGGTATCGGGCAGAATGATCCGCAGGTTGCCGTCATGTTCCTCGTGCCAGTCGCTCAGGACGTCATAAGGCGCCTGGGCCAGGTCCGCGTCGCTATCGGCCAGTGCGGAATAAACCATGGGCAGTTCATGGGCATTGGTGCCGATGGCCTCGACCTCGCGTCGCATCGCGATCAGGCAGTTCGACGTTCCGGTGAACGAACTGCCCAGCCCTTCGATCATCGCTTGAACGCACCAGTCCTGCCACAGGAAGGAATGACGCCGGCGGGTTCCGAAGTCGGCGATCCCCAAGCCGCCAATACCGCGCAGTTGTTCGATCTTTTCCCAGACCCGGGTCATCGCACGGGCATATAGTACCTGCAGTTCGAACCGGCGCATGTCATTCAGAACCGCGCGCGACCGCAGTTCCATCAACACCGCCAGCGCCGGGATTTCCCACAGCATGACCTCGTGCCATTTGCCCTCAAAGGTCAGCTCGTACTGATCGCCTTTGCGTTCCAGGTGATAGGGCGGCAGGCGCAGGTTTTCGAACCATTCCATGAAATCCGACCGGAACATCTGCCGCTTTCCGTAGAAAGTATTGCCGCGCAGCCATGTGCTTTCGCCGCGGCTGAGGCTGAGCGAGCGGATATGATCCAGCTGCTCGCGCAGTTCGCCTTCATCGATGAGTTTCGCCAGCGGAATGTGATTCGACCGGTTGATCAGCGAAAAAACGACGTCCGTTTGGGGCTTATTTCGAAACACTGACTGGCACATCAGAAGTTTGTAGAAGTCCGTGTCGATCAAAGACCTGACAATCGGGTCGATCTTCCATTTGTGATTGTACACGCGTGTCGCAATATCGACCATGTGGAACTCCTGCGATTTCCATTGTTAGATCAATCGGAACGATGAATGGCAAGAGTGGCCCAATTGGTGACAATGACAAGGTCCAGTCACATTGCGGGCAAATTGTGTGTGCTTTTCACGGGTTAGTGAAAAGAGGGGATGGACATGTGAGTTGAGTTTAGTGAATGGGTCTCGAGTACGACTTTGATATTGTAACGATTGCACAGGACGAAGTGGAGCCAGCTCAGGCGGACACAGAAGCTTCGCAAAATGGGAAGACGCGGGCTCGAGCCTTGTTCCGCGACTTTCAGACGGCAGAAGCCCTGCGCGACACGTCACCGAATATCCGCAAGATGTTTGTGGATGCCGGGTTCGATTTTGAAACCCGGAACAGCAGTTTGCCCAATGGTATCTATCGGGCAGAAGACGAGGATTTGCGAAACCTCGTCATCCAGCGCCTTTTTGCCAATATCAAGGCCACGGGCCTGGCGGGTGAGTATTGTGGTGAATTTGATTTGTGGGCGTTTCTGAACGGCATCAAAACCGCCCGCCCACAAGGGAAACGCCGCCGAAAACCACCAATACAGTTGCTGCCCTACATTCAGCCTGAACCGGAAAGCGCACCGCAACCGGTGCCGCCCAAACGGCGGACGCTGCCCTGGCGCATTGGAATCGCGCTGGGTCTGGCTGTACTGTTGGTTATCCTGCTCAGATTTCTGGCAGCAGCCGGCGCGACGCCTTAAATCAGGGTGACGCCGGCCTTGTGCATGGCGTTTTCCGCCGCCTTCAAGGATCCGTCCAGATCAATGGCGCGACAGGCCGCCATCCTGACAGTCACGTCAAATCCCAGACGCGCCGCGTCAAGTGCTGAAAACTGAACACAAAAATCAGTGGCCAACCCGACAAGCGTCAGTTTGGTGATTCCACGGGTGTTCAGATACCCCTCCAGGCCGGTGGGTGTTTTCTGGTCGTTCTCAAAAAAGGCCGAATAGCTGTCGACGGCAGGGCGAAATCCTTTGCGAATGATCAAATCTGCATCGGTTCTGAGCTCCGCATGAAACGCGCTGCCCTGGCTGCCCTGAATGCAATGATCCGGCCACAGAACCTGGGGACCATAAGGCATTTCGATCGATTCAAATGGGTTACGGCCGGGATGCGAACTTGCAAATGATGAATGCCCATCCGGGTGCCAGTCCTGGGTCAGAATGACCGCGTCGAAGTCGTCCATCATGTCGCTTATTGGGGCGACTACTTCGTCGCCGCCGGGAACAGCCAGCGCGCCGCCGGGGCAGAAATCGTTCTGAACATCGATCACGATTAGGGCATGAGTCATGCGGACCTCCTTCCGTCGATCTATCGGTAGGCGGGCAGATGGGGGGCGTCAATCCGTTCTCTTGCGACTCTGCGCGGGTGATATTAGATCGCGCGCATGTACACAATCGCCGCTCTCTATCACTTTACCCGATTCACCGATCATGCCGCACTGCGTGAGCCATTGCTGGAACTGTGTCAGGCGCAGTCCGTCAAAGGAATCCTGCTGCTGGCGCAAGAAGGGATCAATGGCACAATTGCAGGCCCGCGATCCGGGATCGATGCTGTTCTGGCCCATATCCGCGCCCTTCCGGGTTGCGCCGATCTGGAATGGAAAGAGGCTTCGTCGGATCACCCGCCCTTTGGCCGGATGAAAGTGCGCCTGAAGAAAGAGATCGTGACAATGGGGCAGCCGGATGTCGATCCGCAGGCGCGCGTCGGTCACTATGTCGAACCTGAAGACTGGAACGACCTGATCCGCTCGGATGACGTTGTGCTGATCGATACGCGAAACGATTATGAGGTGGCGATCGGCACTTTTGAGGGCGCAATAGACCCTAAAACAGCCAGTTTTCGCGATTTTCCGGATTGGTGGGAGGCAAACAAGGACCGTTTCCACAACAAACGTGTCGCCATGTTCTGCACTGGTGGTATCCGATGCGAAAAATCCACCAACTACCTGCTGGGGCAGGGGGTCGACGATGTCTATCACCTGAAAGGTGGGATTCTGCGGTATCTCGAAGAGGTTCCGGCCGAAGACAGCACCTGGCGGGGGGAATGTTTTGTGTTCGACAACCGGGTCTCAGTCGGGCACGGGTTGGTCGAAGGGCCGCATAACCTGTGTCATGGCTGCCGGCGCCCGATTCTGCCGGATGACACGAAGCGGCCAGAATACGAGCATGGCGTTTCATGCCATCATTGCATCAATGAGACCTCGGAGGCGGACAAGATGCGCTTTCGCGAACGGCAGAAACAGATTGCACTGGCCCGCGCCCGTGGGGACGCGCATTTGGGCGCAAACTGATCGCCACGCGTTAAGGGTTGTCGATTTCCGCCGGAATGCGGATGATCGCGCATACGCAACTGTCCGGAACACCCATGTCGACCGAACCAAGAACGCTGGAAGAATGGAAATCGACTTTGGCCGCCGCCTTTGGGCTGGTTCTGGTCAGCTTTCTGGCCTGGTACGCTCTTTCCAGTCTCAACGAGGCCACGGCAGGGAATACGATTGGCACGATTGCTTCGGGCGCGCTGGTGCTGTGGCTGATCTCGCAGACCTGGTACTACATGACTCAGGTCACGTCTCCCCGTCGTCAGCTGTTGTTGATGGGAATATCGTTCATACAGGTGGTGCCGTTTCTGTTCGCTGCGGCTTACGGCGCGTTCGGCTATTATGACCTGTGTGTTGTCGGCGCAAAAGGTCCGGCCGATGTTCTGTACTTTTCATATGTGACTTTCACGACCGTTGGGTTTGGAGATCTGAAGCCCGCCGGTCTGTGCCGCGGCCTGGCAGTGGCCGAAGCGATCACCGGCTACATTCTGCTGGGCCTGTTCGTGGCCGCGGCAGTTGGGCTGTATGGGCGCGAACACAACAGGCATCCGCACTGACCCCTGAATACCCTCGCAAAAGAGTCTATTTGTTGCTGTCGATCCACTGCGACATGCGTTGCTTGTCGCGAAAGCACTCGGAAGGAATAGGCCGGCGTTTGCTGCGTGAAATACGTTCGGCAAAGGCCACCTGCTTGCCAGTCGGGTAATTTGCGAAGGGTGAAGGATCGTTAGGTTTGTGTGCCGAAATCCAGTCCGACATTGATTTTCGGTCTCGCTGCGCCTCAACTGGAATTTCCAGAGCAGACTTTTCCGCAATGGCACGGGCATAGCGCATCTGCCGGTCCGTCACCGGCAGCATGTGATAGTCGTTGCTGGGCGCATCAAACCAGCTTTGGCGGGCAGCGTTGGTCATAGCTCGAAAACCTCCGTTCCACATGAGAACAAATATAGAACATTTTAGGAACTTTTCAAGATTTCCGCTGACCGGCTTCTGATTGAGCCGATATTTGTCCAGCCTGTCCCCTCGCCATGCGAGCAATTTGGCGCGCTTTTTCGCGTCCAATGGAAATGAAGGAACGATTCGGTGTGAATTCAACCCATGTTCGGTCACGTCGCCGATAGTGGCAGGTTGAACGGCGACAATGCGCGCAAATTGTATTGTGCCCGGATCGGCCTGCTTTTGATCAGTCTGCTAAATGAAATTTGATCGAAGCTTACTGCTTCTCGAAACCTTAGACTCTGTACATCAAGATCAATCGACCGAGAAAGTGCTGCCAAAAGGTAAGGAGAGATTAAGCCCGGTAAGACCAAAGTTACCTTTCCCACAGCATAACAGTGCTGTTTGTGATCGAACAGCCGATGCGCCTATTCCCTTGATCTACTCATGCAATCGTGGGCAGTGGCTTTCGTTAAGGATCAAGCGCGGCAAGCAACTCGGCAATCTTTTGGCGCGTATCTTCACTATCTTTCAAAAGATATGCCGCATCTGCCAGCGGTTTGGCCGGGTTTCGTGCTGGTTGATTTGCCAAAGCCCGCGTCGTTGCGGCAATCTTTGCGAACTGCCCGTTTTGATCTGCTGTTTGATCTGTCAGATTGGCCAGCCAGAAATACCTATCGGCTTCATTCAGCGTCCCAAGCTTCTTCGATAGTTCACCGGCTTTTTCGAAATCTCCGACAATACGGGCCACCTCAATCCGAAGAAGGTCGGCTTGAACGCTATCATCGTCGGCAAGCTCGAGCATGGCTTGATGAGGACGCCCGCCCAGCAAGGCCGCGCGAGCCCTCAGTCTTGCACGCTCCGACCGTTTGATACTGTCTTGCGGACGGCTGGCGAAGAAATGGGCCTTTGAAGCAAACCCGAGCATCGCCAGCCGATCGGAAAGTGCGATGGCAGTTTCGGTGCTCAGATCCGACACGAAGTCATCCGCCAAGCCTAGGGTTCGGCGCAGGAATGTCACGTCATCTGAGCGTTCCGCCACCATCAACATAACCTGGTTCAGCGTTCCCGCCCTGCCTTCACCCGCAGGCAGGCTTTCGGCAAGATCCACTGCCGCATCGAACTGGTCACTCAGGCTCAGCGCCACTGCATGGGCTTGCAACATCATTGACCCAATTTCCGATCTCCGGAACTCCAGCACATATGCTGCCGCCAGATCGACTTCCTGAGCCGAGACCGCACCCCTTTCCCCCCAGCGTTTTTCTATCAGTTGCGCCAGCGCCAGCGGGGCTTCCAGCACGGCATCCGGTGACGAGATGACTTCGTTCAGTAAAGCCTCTGTTTGCGGGTCATCCCCTTCGGCACTGGCAACCGCAGCTTTCGCGCGACTGACCTCAGGCCGGCTTTCGGGCTCAACTCTGTCTGTTGTCCGCAGGATCCGTCGCGCTGCCTCAAGTTTCTGGCCCTCCACCAGGATATTCGCCAGTGACGGGCCGAAGTGGCGCTGAAGATGGTCCGGCAGGCGCGGGAACGCTTGTTCAATGGCCTTCAGATCAGCATCGGCCCGCAATTTCTGTTCACTTAATACCGACCAGAGCGCGGCGTCACTGGCGCACCTTTGAAGGTTTTCGAACGGGTTCGGTTCAGCGACTGTCTGATCGTCAATGATCCGGGCAATGGCCGCGATCCGGTCCCTATCGGAAGATAGCGAAGTGGTCAGATCCAGCACCTGTAAAGCCTCGATTCCGAAACCGTGGAAAGCGTATAGTCTTGCCAGTTTCATGACAGTTTCCGAATCCACACGATCAAACTCTTCAAAGAGTCCGACTCGCAGATCGGCTATCTGTTCGGAAAAGGAACGCCCATCTGACCAGCTATCAAACCCGATTTCCGCGCGCGTCAGACAGGCCGGGCGCGAAGGCACCGGTGGAATGTCCGGCACCGGAAAGCCCGGCAAGTCCTCCAGCACTGACGAAACCCGGAAGTTCGGCTCCAGGTCCGGCAAATCTTCCAAATCGTGGACCTCAGGCACCCGGCGCAGTCCCTGACCGGCAAGGTTCAGGTCAAGAATGTCGCGATCCGCGCCTTGCACGAACCGCGTAGAAAGCCGTTCTTCTATTCTTTGCAATCCCTGTTCAAGAAGCGGCAGTGCAAATGGCTCTGGCGCCCGGTCAGACGCGGATTGTTCTTGCTCGGGACCTTGCGAGATGTCTGGCACGGACACCAACAATGGGCCAAGTGGTGGCAGGGCATCCACCGGGGCAATATCGATGACGATCATCGTCTCCTGATACAGAAAGGCGGACGCGGCACAGTCGCACCCGAATTCCATGTCCAATTCGGCACCAGACCGAGCCTGAGAAAGCGTGCTCAAACGGGTGCTTGAGAGTCGGGCAAAGACAGACCCTGTTTCGAACCTGACATCGTCAATGGCCACCTTCAGACGCGCACCGTTCTTTTTCTGGGTCAAAGCCCACTCGGTTCCATGAGGAACCTGCGCGACAAGCCGCGTGTGCCCGTCATGTTCGCCGGATCGAACCGTGACGGATTGTGCCGCGGCACAATTGGCGACCACGAACAGAGAAATAGCGAGAAGAGCACCCCGGATCATGCCGCCGCCTGTTTGAGTTCCTTCAGCGCATCCTCCAGTTCGGCAAAGCCGGGGCGGTTGTGCGTTGGCGTGTTTTGTCGTCCGACTTCAATACACATTGCAGCGTTATGGTTGTGCAGGTTGGCAACCAGAACCTCTTTGATCAGTTGGTAGAAATGGTTGTCCTCCTCGACCACGGCTTTCAGTTTCCCTGCGAACGGTCCGACTAGGCCATAGGCAAGAAAGACACCCAGAAACGTGCCGACCAGGGCGCCGCCGATCAGCTTTCCCAGAACTTCGGGTGGCTGGTCGATCGATCCCATCGTCTTGATCACACCAAGAACCGCCGCGACAATTCCCAGCGCTGGCAGCCCGTCGGCCACGGTCTGCAACGCGTGGCTGGAATGCATGGCGTGGTGGAAATTGGCCTCCATCCGTTTTTCCAGCACTTCTTCCACCTGATGCGGATCGTCATAATTCATGGCCGCTGATCGCATCGTGTCACAGATCAGATCCACCGCTTCCCGGTCTGCCTGAATTTTCGGATATGCGGAAAACAAAGTAGAGTTTTCGGGTTCTTCGATATGCTGCTCAACCTCGACCGGGTTGGCTTTGGCCATGCGGATCAGGGAAAACAAAAGGCACAGCAGGTCGCGGTAATCCTGCGGTTTCCATTTGGGTCCCTTGAATACCTTTCCCATGTCTTTGGCGGTATGCTTGACCGCGCTCATGTCGTTGCTGATCAGAAATGCCCCAACAGCGGCTCCGCCAATCATCATCATTTCAAAAGGCAATGATTTCATAATGATAGCCATCTTGCCGCCAGCTGCGAGATAGCCGCCGAAAACCATGACGAAAATGACGATGATTCCTACAAGTCCGATCATCTGCGTTCTCCGGCAAAATGTGTTTTGGGTACGACCAATAGTTTCATCATTCTTCGGGGGCCGAAGCGTTGCGACCTGCCATCACGACGCTCACCGTATAGGCGACCTCGGGCGGGAGCCCGGAAAGAATGCCGGCCGCAGCATCGGAAGGCATTCGGGCCAGAAAACCTGCAGAGAACACCGGGTCCATGGTTTCGAATAATGCGGCGGCGTCTTTCGGCTTCATGCTTTGGTACATGTCCGTAAGCTTGCTCAGATCGCTTTCGGCGGCTGTGTCGGCGATGGCCAAAGTGGCTCGCAGGTCCTGTTCCGCCTGCTGCAGGGCAATCAGGCGGGATTCGATGGCTTGATCTGCAACTTCTAAGGCCTTTTCCCTGTTCAGAAGGGCGTTCTCCCGTTGTGTCAACTGTTCTTCCCGTCGAAGCAGCTCGGTCAGCAGAACCTGAACATCCGGTGCCTTTTGAGAAGCAGGTTGCAGCAGTGGCTGAGACGGGTCGGCAGCCTTTGCAAGGGCAGGGCCGGCTTCCAGACCCAATCGGATCACGGCGGACCCGACCATCAGCAAGGAAATCACAGTCAATACTCCGCCACGAGACCGACCCCGCCTGCTTGGCGTTTTTCGTTGTTTCATGGCGTGGCCTCGCCTGATTTGCGGGCATGCCTGAAAAACATCAGACCTCCCGGCTGCCCCTTGGGCTGAGGCGCGACCTCGGTATCCTCGTGTTTCTCCGTATCCGGTTGCTTTGTGGGACCCTGTGGCGCCGGGTTCTCCGGAACCACCGCCGGTTCAATCGCTGAGTTTTCTGGCTCGGCTTCTCCGGGCTCAGGGTCTTCCGGACCTGGGCCAACTTTGTCCCTGTCCGGGATAATATCATGCATCGACGCCATCATCAGTTCGAGCCGCCCGGCTACGGACTCGGCACGCTGGGTCAGCTCCTTTAAAGCAACTCCGGATTGATCGGAGGCAGATCGAGCCGACTCAAGCGATCTTTTTAGCTCGCCCGCCTGCGAAGACAGAACCGCCACGGCACCACCGACACCCTGCTCCAGATCAGTGAATTTCCGGAGCCGCCGCGACAGCACAAAACAATACAGACCGGCGCCAAGAGCGCCTGCAACAAGCAAAACATCCGCAATCAGCTCCAATTTCGCCTCCTAATTCAGTACAAATTCCATCACCAGAACATCGCGGACGCGCCCTTTGCCCACGACAATTTCGATGCGTCGCAGCAGGTGTCCCCGGATGCGGATCAAAGCCAGCGAATCCTCCAAATCCTCGACTTCGATCGCGCGGAGATAACCATTGAGAACGTCCATGATGCGGGGCTTCATCTTTTCGACATCACCGATGTAGGGTGCATTCACTTCAAGCTGGGCATGAAACCTCAGATGACGCGAATCGCCGACATCCACCGAAATGATCGCGGGTGGCAGGTCGACAAAGCCAATCTCGGGCACTGCTTCGGCAGAGATTTCAGCCATTTCTTCATCGGATTCGGCACCGTCGCCAGCCAGCGGCAACAGGCCGGACGTTGCCAGAAAATAACCGCCGGCCGCACCCAGAACGGCCAAAACCGCCCCGACGATCAGGCCCGTTTTCCCCGGTTTTACCGGGGCTTCGCTTTCTTCAGCCGTTGCGTCCGCCATGGCGTCCTCATCCATCCGTTCGGCCACCGTCATAACCCCGCAGGGACTAACCGATTGTTAAGGGCAATCGTCCAAACAGAGGTTGCGCCGGGCAGAATGTCGGCGAGTCGGAGGTGAGCGTGCAGCAGATCGGAACTGTCTGGGCAAATTTGGACAGGCGTAGGCAAATTGTCGTCGCCGGTGCGGTGGAGCTGGTTTTTCTTGGGGTTCTTGCCATGTCCCGGCTGGTGACGGCACCGTCGATGACGTTGTTATATGCCGGGCTCGAAAGTGGGGCCGCTGGCGATATTGTCCGGGCTCTGGATCAGCGCGGGGTTGCATACGAGATTCGCGGCGGTTCGATTTATGTCCCCGGAACGCAGCGGGATGAACTGCGCATGACGCTCGCCAGCGAGGGGTTGCCTGCAAACGGCAACCGCGGGTACGAACTGCTCGACTCGCTTAGCGGGTTCGGCACCACGTCGCAGATGTTCGATGCCGCCTACTGGCGCGCCAAGGAAGGTGAGCTTGCCCGGACCATCGTCGGCAGTGCCTATGTCAGTCAGGCCCGTGTTCATATCGCCAACAGTTCTTCCAACCCGTTCCAGCGCAGCGCCGCGCCAACAGCATCGGTGTATCTGGTGCCTTCGGGTGGTCAGATTACAGCAGATCAGGCCCGTGCCATTCGCTTTCTGGTGTCGTCGGCGGTCAGTGGCCTGACCCCGGAAAACGTGGCGGTTATCGATTCAAACGGAGCGGTGATCGGCGCGCAGGAAAGCCAGGCCGCGGCAGACACGGCTGATGACAAGGCCCGAACCCTGCGCGAGCGGGTTTTGCGTCTGGTCGAGGCCCGCGTTGGCGCGGGAAACGCAGTGGTCGAAGTCAGTGTCGATACGGTGACAAGAACTGAATCGATCCGCGAACGCCGCATCGATCCCGAAACGCGCGTGGCGATTAGCGCGGATGTAGAAGAACGTACGGACAGTGCGCGCAACCAGTCCTCGGATGTGACCGTCGCGTCGAACCTTCCGGATGGCGACGCGGCGGGCGGTGACGAATCTAACTCCACTGCGACCCAGACCCGGGAACGGGTGAATTACGAAGTGTCCGAGACCGAACTGGAAGTGCATAACGCCCCTGGTGCGGTCAAAAGACTGACAGTGGCAGTTCTCGTCAACGGTTCCAGGGAAGTGACGGATGAAGGGGCGGAAAGCTTTGTGCCACTGCCGCAGACCGAGCTGGACGCGCTTCGCGAGCTGGTCGCGTCTGCCGTTGGTTTCGACGCTGCGCGGGGCGACGTGATTACACTCAAATCGATGGATATGCCTTTGATAGAGCCGCAAGGAGTGCTGGTTTCCGGTTCCTTCTGGCCGAAACTCCATCTGGACGCCATGTCTCTGATTCAGATGGCGGTGCTGGCGATTGTCTCTCTGATCCTGGGGTTGTTTGTAATCCGCCCGATTCTAACAAAGCCGGTTGCGGCCACCGCGCTTTTGCCTGCGGACCGTACGGACGAGTCTGAGGCCGCTCCGTTTCTTGTTGGTGAAATCGCGACGGCGGATGGGGCAGAGTTTGCGCAAATACCCGGTCAGGCGAAGCAGGCAGAGGTTCCCGCGCTGAGGTCGCCTGCCAGCGCTGACCCGGTTGACCGCTTGCGCGCAATGATCGGCGAAAAGCAGGAAGAAACAGTCGAAATTCTGCGCAGCTGGCTTGAAGAAGGTGAGGAGGCTGTGTGATGTCCATCGCCCATCTCCTTGAAGACTTCTCGGCACAGGCCAGTGGTGTTCAGGTGCATCTGCTGGACGAGGAGGCGCTGGAAGAGCATCGCCTTGCCGCATTTGAACACGGCTACAAGGCAGGTTGGGAGGATGCCCTGACCGCACAGGAACAAAGCCTTGATCGGACGTCCGCTGCGCTGGCCGCCTCGCTTGAAGACATGTCCTTCACCTATCACGAGGCGCTGAACCGGATGTCGCTGTCACTTGAGCCGATGTTCGAGGGGCTCGTCCGTCTTGTTCTGCCGGAAATGCTGGAGCGGGGCTTTGGGACCCGTCTGGTGGAGCAGTTGTGCGAATTGGCTGGCGAGCAGATCGGTCAGCCCATGCAAATACTGGTTCCTGTGGGGCAGGGGAATGGTGTCGGCGCTCTTGTGCCGCCGGGTCTGAGCCCACCCCCAAAAGTGATCGAGGATTCATCGTTGGAACCGGGGACGGCGCGGCTGCAGGCTGGCATGTCGCAGCAGGAGGTGGATTGCAACGCCTTGCTGGCGTCGATTTCCAGCGCATTCGACGCTTATCTGTTCGAGGCAAGAAAGGCACTGTCAAATGAGCGAAAATCTGACCCTAAATAAGGGCAAATTAAATCCGTTTGAAACCGTCCCGATCGAAGTGACGGTCTCGGTCGGTCGGGCGCGGCCATTGATCCGCGACCTGCTGGCGTTGGGCGAAAACGCGGTACTGACCCTGGACAAGCGTATCGAGGATCCCGTTGACCTGTATGTTGGCGACCAGCTGGTTGCGCGGGGGCTTCTGGAAGAATTGGAGGGCGATCAGGCCGGTCAACTGGCCGTGCGCCTGACCGAGATATCGGATCTTCAGCGCGGGATCGGCTGATGCGTCCGCTGGTCTGGCTTGCCTTGGCGCTGGCGCTGCTGACCCCGTCTTTGGCGGCGGCTCAGGATGTGACCTTGTCGCTGGGCGAGGGTGGATCGATCTCGGCGCGCACAGTGCAGCTGATCCTGTTGATCACCGTGCTGAGTCTGGCGCCCGGACTGGCCATCATGATCACGTGCTTTCCGTTTCTGGTTACGGTTCTGGCCATATTGCGGCAGGGCATCGGCCTGCAGCAGTCACCGCCGAACATGTTGATTGTCAGCTTGGCCCTGTTCCTGACCTATTTCATCATGGAGCCGGTTTTCACCGAGGCCTGGGAAAACGGAATACGCCCAATGGTTGAAGAGACAATGGAAGTGGAACGTGCGCTGGTTCCATTTCGCGCCTTCATGGCCGCACGACTCGACCCGGACACGTTTCACGCCATGGCGGCCCTGCGTCCGGGCGGCGACACGATTGCGCTGTCGCCGGACGCGCCGGCATCTGTTCTGATGCCGTCTTTCATGCTGTCGGAAATTGCGCGGGCCTTTCAGATCGGATTTCTGATTTTCCTGCCGTTTCTGATCATTGATCTTGTGGTCGCAGCGGTTCTCATGTCGATGGGCATGATGATGGTTCCCCCGGCTACCGTGTCACTGCCGTTTAAACTGGCCTTTTTTGTCATCGCTGACGGGTGGTCCCTGATCGCAAGCGCGTTGGTGCGCAGTTACACGATCTGACAATGACCACTATTGCCGTGTGATGTGCAGACGGGCACGCAATCCCTGTTCTCCGGCCTCGAAGCTAAGTGTCCCACCATGCTGTTCGGCGATGGTTGCGGCGATCGTGAGGCCCAGGCCATAGCCGTCAGAGGATCCGATATTCGACCCGCGTCGGAACGGTGCCATCAGTGCCTCGATATCCGCAGCGTTCAGGTCGGCGCCTTTGTCCTCGACTGTGATGGTGGCCGTCTGGGCATCTGTCGCAAGCCCGACCTCGGCCTGCCGCCCGTATTTCAGAGCATTGTCGATCAGATTGGTCAATGCGCGTTTCAGCGAAATTGGCCGCCCGATAACCAGAATGCGCCGGGTTTCAGGCATCGAGCCGTGGCCGCGGCGCGACATGAAAACTGAACGCCCGCCTTCGACCAGAACAGGGGCGGCCTGTTTCAGGGTGACGGGCCGGTCCATGTCCTGGTAATCGGCCACCACGGATTCAACCAGCGCCGTCAGCGAGATCTGACGTGGCTCCTCGACACTGAGTTCGGACCGTGTCAAAGTCAGGACGCTTTCGATCATTCCGGTCATCTGGTCCACGTCAGCCTCGAGTTTCTCGCGCAGGTCTCGGTCGGGGATCAGGGCGGCGCGCAACCGAACGCGCGTAGCCGGTGTGCCCAGATCGTGACTGACGCCAGACAAGACAATGGCGCGCTTTTCCAGCTGCGCCCGTTCCGCATCAAGATGGTCGTTCACGGCCTCGACGATTTCGCGCAGTTCGCCTGGGCCCTCGGTATCGTAGCTGTCCGGCCCGCCGCGCCGCTTTCGGTCGCGCAGTGCGTGTGAGAACCGGGTAAATGTGTCGCTGACATTCCCGACCGCGGTAAGAAGGATCGCCAACGCAACAACGGCCACCAGAATTGCGGGCAGCCGGAGATCAGCTGGTGCGGCACCGCAGCCCCAGACGTCGGTTCCGTCCACCATCTGCCACGCACTGCGCCCAAAGCGGGCGATCAGAACCGGTTCGCTGCAATAGGTCGCCAGCAGCCGGGTCAGGCTGCCCATCTTTTCCGGCCCAGTCTGATCACTGCCCGAGAGAATGTCCGAAACGGGGTAAACCAGGCGGTCCGACATGACGGCCAGGGTCAGTTCGCGCCCGCTCAGCGGGGCGGAACTGTCGGTGAAGATCGACAGGTTTGTGACAAAACTGCGATCCGACATGCCGGGCAGTTGTTCGAACCGGCCGACTTCGGCCAGAGCGGCGCTTGGCACGGGCAATCGGGTTATCGTGATGCCGGAGGGCGGGGTTTTGCCGACACGCAGGTCCTCATAGACCGCGAAGCCCGCAACTTGCGCCCGCGTCAGGAAACCCTCCCACGCCTGCGCAGACGCAAACCACAGTCCGGCTGAAACCAAACCGGCGGAAAACGCGGCGATTGTCCAGATCCAGCCCAGGCTGCGCAGACGCAACGCAGGCCTGTTCATGCGTCCTCTTCCACCGAAACGTCCGCGGCAAAGACATATCCCAGCCCCCGTTCGGTTCGCAGCATTTGCGGCTCTTTGGGATTGGCCTCGATCTTCGAACGCAGACGTCCCACCAGCATATCGATGGCGCGGCCCTGTGCCTCGCTCTTGTCGCCATCACCGGTGACGTCCAACGCTGCGGCGATCTCGACCCGGGTCAGCGGGATATGCGGATTGGCCAGCAACACCTTGAGCAAAGCGCTTTCGCGCTGAGAAAGGGGCACCAGATAGCCCTCGGGCGAAAAAACCTCGTCCCGTTTTCCGTCATATACCCAGCCGGCAAAGCGAAAGGTCCGGGTGCGGCGGCGATAGGCCAGAGACGGCGTGCGCCGAGTCCGCTGCATCACGGCCCGCACCCGCGCCAGCAGCAGATGCGGGTTGAAAGGCTTGGCGATATAGTCGTCCGCGCCCACCTCGTACCCGGCCATGCGCTGATGATCGGCAGACAAGGCGGACACGAATATGATCGGGACATCCTGTTCGCGCCGCAATCGGGCGCAGATGTCCACGCCGTTCTCATCCCCCAGCATGACATCGAGCAAAATAAGATCGATGCGCCCCGAGGACATATGCGTGCGGATTTCCCTGTCCGAGCTGGCGGGGAGTGCAATGAACCCGTTCTGTTGCAGAAACTGGGTCATCATCGACCGCATTTCGGGGTCGTCATCCACCACCATCAAGCGCGAAATGGTCACGCTTCTCCTCCCTGTCACGGTTTCTGTCCGGCTCGCCAATTGTAACGAACGGCAACAGATTCAAGTCCAACGTAACAGGCTGTAACAAATGGTGGGAAAAATTCCACCATTGCCGGGATTTACCCCGGAAAATCATTGCCAGACGGCCGTCCGCTATCCGTAGTATCGCGCATCGCCGCCGGTCCGGTGGCTAAAAAAGTATCTGGGAGGATCCCTTTATGAAACGTTTTGCATTGTCCGCAGTTTCGACTCTGGCTGTGGTCGCAGGCACCTCGGTTACGGCCGAGCCGCAGGCCGAAGTTCTGCACTGGTGGACATCAGGTGGCGAGGCTAAATCGGTCGCCGTTCTGCAGGAAGAATTCGCCTCGAATGGCGGTACCTGGACTGACATGCCCGTTGCCGGTGGCGGTGGTGATGCGGCAATGACCGCGCTGCGGGCCCGTGTTCTGGCCGGTAATGCTCCGACCGCAGTTCAGTTGAAAGGCCCGGCCATTCAGGAATGGTACGAAGAAGGCGTTCTGGCTGACATCTCGAACGTGGCCGAGGCCGAAGGCTGGGCGGATGTCCTGCCCGCGTCGATCGCCGGTCACATGATGTGCGAAGGCACGTGGTGCGCCGCTCCGGTAAACGTCCACCGCATCGACTGGATCTGGGCGAACGCCGATGTGCTGGCTGCCAACGGCATCGAAATGCCCACCTCGTGGGAAGAGTTCAACGCCGCAGCCGAGAAACTGCTGGCCGCCGGTGTGATCCCTCTGGCCCATGGTGGGCAGGCGTGGCAGGACGCGACCGTGTTCGAAGCGGTTGCTTTGGGTCTGGGAGGACCCGAGTTCTACCAGAAGGCTTTTGTTGATCTGGACCCTGAAACGCTGACCTCGGACACCATGGTTCAGGTCTTTGACCAGATGCGCACCCTGCGCGGGTTCGTGGATGAAAACTTCTCGGGCCGTGACTGGAACCTGGCCACCGCCATGGTGATGAATGGCGAAGCGGCGTTCCAGATCATGGGTGACTGGGCCAAGGGCGAATTCCTGGCGGCTGGCAAGAAGCCCGGCGAGGACTTCCTGTGCGCCTCGACCCCCGGCGACGGCTACCTGTACAACGTCGACAGCTTTGCCATGTTTGACGTGGAAGGTGACGACAAGCGCGCAGGCCAGGAACTGCTGGCCAAGCTGATCGTTGCGCCGAACTTCCAGGAAGTGTTCAACCTGAACAAAGGCTCGATCCCGGCCCGTACGGATGTTGCACTGGATGCGTTCGACATCTGCGCGCAAATTTCGGCCGAAGACATGGGCTCGACCTCGGCAGGCGGTTCGCTTCTGCCTTCTTACGCGCATGGTATGGCTCTGCGCGGTGCGCAGGCTGGTGCGATCACCGACGTTGTGACCGCGCATTTCAACTCGGATATGTCCTCGGCTGACGCGGTTCAGCAACTGGCGGACGCGGTGGCAAACAGCTACTGATCCAATACGCTCTGCCCCCTATACTGAGGGGCAGAGCATCTTTCCCCGGAGGAAAAAATGTCCGAATGGCTGGAAAACCACCTGCCCAAGGTGGTGCTGGCACCGTCGTTCATCGCCGTATTGATCTTTGTCTACGGCTTTATCGGATGGACCGCATGGGTGTCGCTGACCCGATCGAAGCTTCTGCCGAAATACGAGATCAAGGGCTTCATTCAATACGAACGCCTGTTCGACTCGCCCCGTTGGGATACGGCGATCAACAACCTTTATATCTTTGGCGCGCTGTTCATCGTAATCGCGATGATGCTGGGCCTGTTGCTGGCTATTCTGCTGGATCAGAAGATCCGCGTCGAAGGGGCCATTCGCACGATCTACCTGTACCCCATGGCGCTGTCGATGATTGTGACCGGTACCGCGTGGAAGTGGATCCTCAACCCGGGCCTGGGTATCGAGGCGATGGTGCAGGGCTGGGGCTTTCCGAACTTCGAATTCGACTGGCTGGTGAACCCGGATTACGCCATCTACACCATCGTCATTGCTGCGATCTGGCAGAGCTCGGGCTTTGTCATGGCGCTGTTCCTGGCCGGTTTGCGTTCGGTGGATGGTGAGATCATCAAGGCCGCGCAGGTCGATGGTATCCCCACATGGCGCATCTATACGGCAATCATTATCCCCTCGATGGCCCCGATCTTCCTGTCTGCCTTCATCGTGCTGGCGCACCTTGCGATCAAGAGCTTTGACCTTGTCATCGCCCTGACGGGTGGCGGTCCGGGCTACGCGACCGATCTGCCCGCAACCTACATGTACGCCATGGCGTTTTCGCGTGGCGATATCGGTCAGGCGGCTTCGTCGGCAATGATCATGATGCTGGTCGTCTTTGCCATCGTGGTTCCCTATCTTTACTCAGAGCTGAGGGCGAAAAATGACTGATCTGTCGATGCCCCAAACCCAAACCCGCATCCAAAGTGCCACCGGCAAGATTGCCCTGCGTTGGCTGCTTTATGTCCTTTTGGGACTGTTCGCGCTCTATTACCTGATGCCGCTTTTCGTGATGTTGACCACATCGTTGAAAAGCCTTGAGGAAATTCGCACGGGCAGCCTGATTTCCCTGCCGCGCGAGGTCAGCTTTGAGGCCTGGAAAACCGCGTGGTCCGGCGCCTGCACCGGTATCCAGTGCGAGGGCCTGCGGCCCTATTTCTGGAACTCGGTCCTGATCGCGGTGCCTGCCGTGGCCATCTCGACCCTGCTGGGCGCGCTGAACGGCTATGTCGTGGCGCAATGGCGGTTCAAAGGCGCGAACATCATCTTCTCGCTGATGCTGTTTGGCTGCTTCATCCCGTTCCAGGTTGTCCTGCTGCCGATGGCGCGCCTGTTGGGCATGATGGGGATTGCCGGGACCATTCCGGGCCTGATCTTTGTGCACGTGATCTACGGGCTGGGCTTCACCACGCTGTTCTTCCGCAATTACTATGTCACCATTCCGTCCGAACTGACCAAAGCGGCTCGGGTCGACGGTGCCGGGTTCCTGCGGATCTTCTGGTCGATCTTCCTGCCGCTGTCGCTGCCCATCATCGTGGTGACCGTGATCTGGCAGTTCACCCAAATCTGGAACGACTTCCTGTTCGGCGTGTCGTTCAGCCAGGCGGGTACACAGCCCGTGACCGTGGCGCTCAACAACATCGTAAACTCCACCACCGGCGTCAAAGAGTACAACGTCGACATGGCTGCCGCGATCATCGCGGGGCTGCCGACGCTGCTCGTCTATGTCGTTGCCGGTAAGTATTTCATCCGCGGCCTGACCGCCGGTTCCGTGAAGGGATAACCCATGGCTCCCATCCTCGATATCAACAACCTGTATAAGAATTACGGTGCGACCGAGATTCTGAAGGACATCAACATCTCGATCGAACCGGGCGATTTCCTGGTGCTGGTCGGCCCCTCGGGCTGCGGCAAGTCCACCCTGTTGAACTGCATTGCAGGTCTGGAGCCGATCTCGGGCGGCACCCTTTCCATCGGTGGCAACGACATGACCCATGTCAGCCCCAAGGATCGCGACATCGCGATGGTGTTCCAATCATACGCTCTGTATCCGACCATGACTGTCGCCAAAAACATCACCTTTGGTATGAAGGTGCGAGGCGTCGACCAGGCCACGCAGGACGCGAAACTGAAAGAGGTCGCGTCACTGCTGCAAATCGAGCAGTTGCTGAACCGTCGTCCCAGCCAGTTGTCTGGTGGCCAACGTCAGCGTGTGGCGATGGGGCGGGCGCTGGTGCGCGATCCCAAGCTGTTTCTCTTTGATGAACCCCTGTCCAACCTTGACGCCAAGCTGCGGGTCGAGATGCGGACCGAGATCAAGAAGTTGCACCAGACGCTGGATGCCTCAATCGTCTATGTAACCCATGATCAGATCGAGGCGATGACGCTGGCCACCAAAATCGTCGTTCTGAAAGGCGGCATCGTGCAGCAGATCGGCAGCCCGGCCGAGATCTATAACAACCCGGCCAACCTGTTTGTCGCTGACTTCATGGGCTCGCCCGCGATGAACCTGATCCCGGCCAAAGCATCGAACACTGGGTCAGGCACCCAGATCGCTATCTCGCGCGGAGCGGGCGAGATGCTGGTGTTGAACGATGCCCGCGACTTGTCCCTGCCAAAGGATGTGATCCTTGGCCTGCGCCCCGAGGATATCGCCGAAGCAGGCTTTCGTGCCGGAGCGGGCGTACAGGAGGCTGCGTGCATGGTCGATATGGTCGAACCTGCAGGCGCGGACACTTATGTGGTCTCGGAACTGGGCGGCAAACAGGTCACGGCGCGCCTGCATGCGGAAACCAGCGCACAGGCTGGTCAGATGCTGAACCTGGCCTTCGACATGAGCAAAGTGTCTTATTTCGCCGAAGAGACCGGCGAACGCCTCAACTGAAATGAAAAAGCGCCGCGCGAGGGTTTCGCGCGGCGCTTTTTTGATCTCTCGAATGGGATCAGCTGAGCCGGTTCATGTCTTTGATCAGCCTGTTCAGGTCGCCGCCACGCGCATCCAGCATCGCTCCGACTTCGGTCCGTTCGGTCAGCAGCATGTTCACCCCTTCGATGAACATATTGAAGAACCGGTCACGCCCGGATTTGTCCGAGACCAGAAAGGTTACATCGAACGGCGCGGATCCCTTTAGCTTGACCGAGGTTCTGACCTCGTAGCCAGCCTTGATTTTCCGCGCGTCGCGAACAGTTACTTCGCCACCAATGAATTCGCGGAACCGGCGTCCGTATTTGGTGGAAATGTAGCCCTGAAACGCCTTGGTGAACTGTTTCAGCTGCGTCGGGCTGGCCGCGCGGCCATCGGCGCCCAGCACATAACGCGCCATGATCGGCACATCGGCATATTGCACGAAGATCTTTTCAAAATCGCGCAACATGGCATTTTCGGATTTGCCCGAGGCGATCACGCGATTGATGTCGTCAACAACGCTGACAACCAAAGCCTTGGCACTGGCTTCGGTCTGGGCAAGCGCGGGCAGGGGGACTAGGGCAAGCGCAAGGCCTGCCAATCCGGTGGCAACAAAATCGCGTCTGTTCAGAGGGTTATTCGGCATAGGGGTCCTCGTAGGGGTCTAGATAGGGGTCCCTGACAGGGTCGGTTCCGGTTTCGGCATAGGGGTCAGTATAAAGACCCAGATAGGCGTCCTCATCGTCTCTGGCCAGTTCAAAGCGGCGATTTTGCAGGTAGATCGTGCGCGCCTGGGCATAGCTGTCGGCGCTTTCATACAGGATCGAGTCGACCGTGTCTGCAAACCGTCCCCGGTCACCCATCCGGCGCACAACTTCGGCATAGACGCCGATGTTGTCCACCGGGCGGACCGGGCTGAAATTGATCGGGTTCGAGAACAGGTTGACGATCACACCGACCGAGTCCCGCGCGGTCGACGGACCATAGAAAGGCAGTTCGACATAGGCGCCTTCACCGACCCCCCAAACATGCAGTGTTTCACCGAAATCCGTATCCACAGGCGGCAGGTTCAATTCGCTTGCCGGGTCGGACAGGCCCACACCGCCCACGGTCGTATTGATCAGAAACCGCAGCAGCGCATTGCCGGACTGTTTGATATTGCCCTGCAAAAGATAGTCCAGGGCCTGACCGGGCATGGTCAGGTTCTCGGCGAAATGGTTGAAGCTTGTGACCATCGGGTCGGGCACGATCTTCACGTAGCCTTTCGAGGCGGGACGAAACAGAAACCGGTCAACGCCAAGGTTGAATTTGTGGATACCCCTGTTGGCATTTTCATACGGATCAAAGATTTCTCCGCGTGCGGCTTCGTCCTGCGGTTGGGATGCGCAGGCGCTCAGGACAGCAAACACAGACAGCAGGATCAGAGATTTCAGGCTGAATTTACTCGACACGGTCTTCGTTACTCCAATACATCCGTTGCGGGTACACCGGATACTTAATCAATGTGGCCTTTTTCAGCGCTTCAAGGCCCAATTCGCCGTCACATATGTGTTTCGCAATCACTTTGAAACACATAGCGTTTAACCCGCCGAAAGGAAGTAGGTAAAGTGACTCAAGTTCAACAGTTCAGAATAAGAAAAGTTTCGCCAAGGCCGATCAGCGATGAAAAATGACGGTTTCCAGCTTTCCCAACCGCGTGTTCGCGGTTAGCGTCCGCCCGAGTCAAACAAGGTGAGGATCATCACATGAGCATTGCAGCGAAACTGGAAAGCCTGGGCGTTGCCCTTCCCGACGCACCCGCACCGGCCGCGAACTACGTGCCCTTCGTACGTGTTGGCAACATCGTCTATGTCTCGGGTCAGATTTCCAAGGCCGACGATCTGATCACCGGCAAACTGGGCGACGACATGGATGTCGAGGCAGGCGCAGCTGCAGCCAGGGTGTGCGCCATTAACCTGCTGGCCCAAGTCAAGGCGGCTTGTGGCGGCGATATCGAGAAACTCGTGCGCGTTATCAAGCTGACCGGCTTTGTGAACTCGACCGCTGATTTCACGGCCCAGCCGCAGGTCATCAACGGCGCGTCCGATTTTCTGGTCGAGGCGCTGGGCGAAGCCGGTCGCCACTCGCGCTCGGCCGTCAGTGCGGCATCCCTGCCGCTAGGTGTCGCGGTCGAGATCGAAGGCATTTTCGAAGTCCAATGACGCCATCTCTGCCAGCAGAGTTCCTGCGAGCCCCGATTGCACATCGGGCGTTGCACGACATTGCGGATCACCGCCCGGAAAACAGCCGGGCGGCCATTCGCGCGGCTGTCGCGGCCGGGTACGGCATCGAGGTTGATCTGCAACTGACGGCCGATGACCGGGCCATGGTATTTCACGACTATGACATGACCCGGCTGACCGGGCAGCCTGGCCCGATACGCCAGACCACCTGCGCTCAGGCGAAGGCCATGCATCTACTGCATGGCGATGACGGTATTCCCACGCTGGACGAAGTGCTGGAGCTGATTGGGGGCAAGGTACCACTGCTGATCGAGCTCAAGGATCAGGACGGTGCCATGGGCACTGATATCGGGCCGTTGGAACACGACACCGTGCGGGCACTGCGCGGGTATGAAGGCCCCGTGGCGCTGATGTCCTTCAACCCCAACAGCGTTGCGGAACTGGCGCGGCTTGCCCCGCATCTGCCACGTGGTCTGGTCACGTGTTCCTACGATCCAAAGGTGGAGCTTCTGCCGCAAAAGGTTTGCGACCACTTGCGCGAAATCCCGGATTTCGACCGGGTCGGTGCCGCTTTCATCAGTCACGAGGCGGAGGACCTTTCCCGTCCCCGCGTGGCTGAACTCAAGGCGCGTGGCGTGCCGATCCTGTGCTGGACCGTTCGCTCGCCCGAGCAGGAGGCCGAGGCGCGCAAGGTTGCCGACAACGTGACCTTCGAGGGGTATCTGGCGGCACATCCGGGTTGATCCCGCCCCGGGCCGTCACAGATAAAGAACAGACGCGGGAGGGGATATGGATCAGGCACAGATTGAGGTTCGGGTTCTTGGGTCGCTCTCGCAGATACCTGCGGTCGAGTGGGACAGTTGCGCTTGTCCCGAGACTGATGATGGTGGGCGTCCGCTGGACCCGTTCACCACGCACCGGTTCCTGCTGGCGCTCGAAGAGAGCGGCTCGGTCGGGCGCGGTACCGGCTGGCAGCCGCAATATCTGGCGGCTTATCTGGACGGGATGCTGATTGCTGCCGCCCCGATGTATGCCAAATCGCACAGCCAGGGCGAGTATATCTTCGACCATAGCTGGGCCCATGCCTATGAGAATGCCGGCGGGCGCTACTATCCGAAGCTGCAAATCGCAGTACCTTTTACCCCGGCAACCGGGCGCCGTTTTCTGGTGCGCCCCGGCTATGAAGGTGTCGGCACGTCGGCGCTGGTTCAGGGCGCGGTGCAGCTGGCAGCCGACAACCGGGTCTCGTCAATCCACATAACCTTTTGTACCGATGATGAGGCGCGTGCAGGTGAGCAGATGGGACTGATGCACCGAACCTCGCAGCAGTTTCACTGGCTCAACGACGACTACACCGATTTCGATGCGTTTCTGAGGGCACTGTCGTCCCGCAAGCGTAAGAACATCCGCAAGGAACGGGCACAGGCAAACGGCTTCGGCGGAGACATTCGCACACTGACGGGCACGGATCTGCATCCCGACCACTGGGACGCTTTCTGGCGCTTTTACCAGGATACCGGGTCGCGCAAGTGGGGCGCGCCCTATCTGACGCGCCAGTTCTTTGATATTGCACAGGAAACCATGGCAGATGACATGGCGTTGGTGTTGGCTGAACGCGATGGGTATCCGGTTGCCGGGGCGCTGAACTTCATCGGGCGTGAAACGCTGTTCGGACGCTATTGGGGCTGTGTCGAGCATCACCCCTGTCTGCATTTCGAGTTGTGCTATTATAGAGCGATCGACTTCGCCATCGCTCATGGCCTCAAACGGGTCGAGGCGGGCGCGCAGGGCGAGCACAAGCTGGCCCGCGGCTATCTGCCCACGCGTACGCACAGTCTGCACTGGATCGGCGATCCGGGATTTGCGGACGCTGTGCAGAATTATCTGGACGCCGAAGCCCGCGCGGTGGGAGAAGAGATTGAGATTCTGACGGACTATGGCCCGTTCAGAAAATCGAACCCGGAGGAACAGCAATGACCGAACTACTGTCGACCGAGACACGCGGCCCGCTACTGGATCCGTTGTTCAGGAACGGCTGGACGATGGTCGATGACCGGGATGCAATCACAAAAACCTTTATCTTCGAGGATTTTGTCCACGCTTTTGGCTGGATGACGCAGGTGGCGATCTTTGCGGAAAAGTGGAACCACCACCCCGAATGGTCGAATATCTACCGCACGGTCGAAGTGGTCCTGTCCACCCATGACGTAGGCGGCCTTTCCGCGCTGGATGCCAAGCTGGCGCGCAAGATGGACAGTCTGCTCTAGCCCCGGTCGCTACCCGAGCCCACACCGCCCGCCAAAGATGCGGCTACGCCCATCTGTTCGAATTCAGCCGGAGTAACCGTGCCATCGCTGACATTGATGCCGCCTGGAATCCGGGTTGTCTTGTTGCCGATCGACCGGACGCTGCGCGCCGCCGGGTTAATATCGAGACAACGTGTCTGATAACAGGTCAGACCATTGGTGTTGATCTGGATACGCGCCTGCCCGTCGGGGCCTGTCACTACCGGGGCCTGCGGGACGTTACAGGCCGCCATCACGCTCAGAACACCAAGGCCAATCCATTTGTTCATCAAAGGCTCCTGTCCCATCAGATCAGCCCCGGTTGTTCCGCGGCCGGTCCGTTTCAGTCCAGCTGGCCATTGCCGTCCTGGTCGGCGGCCAGAAAATCTTGGTTCATCTGTGCGTCATATTCGGCACGAGAAACCTGGCTATCGTTGTTGCGGTCCACTTTCCGGAACATGTCGAGACTTAGAAAGGGTTTCGCTTCGGCCTGACCCAGGGTGCCATTCTTGTCCTCATCCATTGCCTGAAAGGCATAGTCGGAAAAGGCGTTGAACTCGTCCCGCGACAGGAAGCCGTCGTTGTTTCCGTCGATGGCGTTCAACTCGCCCTCATGCAATTCGGCGACGCTTTCCGCGGAAACGGCACCGGCCATCATCATGGCCATGATCACTATAATACCACGTTTCATCCTGCCTCTCCTCAGCACGCGTAACGTTGACCGGACACGCCACCGGCTGCCGCACCGGCTGCCGTCAGGATCGTTTGGCCCGATCCGCCGCCAAACTGATTGCCGATGGCCCCGCCAATCAGCGCACCACCCAAGGTCCCGCTGAGGCACGCAATCTCATGCTGCCGTGCGGCTTGCTGCTGCGGTGTGGGGGCCGGTCCACAGGCCGCCAACAAGCCTGCGCCACCTAAAATCAAAGGAAAAATCTTTAGCATCATAAACAAACTCCCCGGTTATATGTGCCAAGTATTCGCACTTCGGGGCGTTGCATCAAGTTAAATGCACTTTAACCGGCCCCGGCTTGCCCCGGGGCCAGCCAATTTCAGATGACGTCCAGCAGACCTTCGCCGGCCGAAATTTCACATGCGCCCGGGCTTTCTTCGAGGTTCAGCGCCACGACCCGGCCGTCTTCGACCAGCATCGCATAGCGTTTCGACCGCGCGATCAGACCCGCGGGCGGGGCGTCGAAGTTCATTCCGATGGCTTTCGTGAACTCGGATGCTGCATCGGCCAGCATGGTCAGGCCCGCATCCGAGGCGCCCGTCGCCTCGCCCCATGCTTTCATCACGAACGGATCGTTGACCGAGATGCAGATGATCTCGTCGACGCCTTTGGCGCTGAACTGATCCTTGGTGCGCATAAAGCTGGGCACATGCGCCGAATGGCAGGTCGGCGTGAATGCGCCCGGTACGGCAAAGATCACCACCTTGCGCCCTTTGGTCTTGTCCGACACCCGAACCTCTTCCGGGCCTTCCGCACCGATCTGGGTCAGCGTGGCTTCGGGCAGCATATCACCTGTTGAAATCATTTTAGCGCTCCTGTCATTTGGATTTGCAGAGTCGGTCCCTGCCGCAATATAGGTGAGCGGATCAAGTTAACCACGGGAATTCGACAGGGTGGGAGGAACATGAGCCATATTGTCGTGATTGGTGCCGGTCAGGCCGGATCTTCGCTTGTTGCCAGACTGCGCAAGGACGGGTTTGAGGGGGACATTACCCTGATCGGGGCCGAGCCGCATCTGCCCTACCAGCGCCCGCCATTGTCCAAAGCCTACCTGTTGGGTGAGATGGAGCTGGAACGCCTGTTCCTGCGACCCGAAAGCTTCTATGCCGAGAACAATATCACCCTGCGTCTCGGCCAGCGTGTCTCCGCCATCGACCCAAACGCAAAAACCGTTACTCTGGGCGATGAGGTCATTCCTTACGACGAGCTGGCACTGACCACCGGATCGGACCCGCGCCGCCTGCCCGCATCCATAGGCGGGGATCTGGACGGCGTGCACGTGGTGCGTGATCTGGCCCATATCGACGAGATGGAGCCCCGTGTGACAGACGGCGCACGCGCGTTGATCGTGGGCGGCGGTTACATTGGCCTTGAGGCTGCGGCGGTCTGCGCGAAGCGCGGAGTCAAGGTGACGCTGGTCGAGATGGCCGACCGCATCCTGCAACGGGTCGCTGCCCGCGAGACCAGCGACTATTTCCGCGCCCTGCACAGTGAATATGGCGCCGACATCCGCGAAGGCGTCGGGCTGGACCGTCTGGTTGGCGACAACGGCAAGGTCACCGGCGCGGTACTGACCGACGGCACCGAGCTTGCGGTTGATTTCGTGGTGGTCGGCGTTGGTATCTCCCCCTCGACCCAACTGGCTGAAATGGCAGGCTTGGAACTGGACAATGGCATCAAAACCGACGCCCATGGCCGCACCTCGGACCCGTCGATCTGGGCGGCGGGCGACTGCGCGTCCTTCCCGCACAAGGGCGATCGTATCCGCCTGGAAAGCGTTCCCAATGCCATCGATCAGGCTGAAATCGTGGCCCAGAACATGCTGGGCGCTGCAAAGGACTATGTTGCAACGCCGTGGTTCTGGTCAGACCAGTACGATGTGAAACTGCAAATCGCGGGGCTGAACACCGGTTATGACCGCGTTGTGACCCGAAAGGGCGAGGGTCAGACGGTGTCGTTCTGGTATTACAGCGGGGATCGGTTGATTGCCGTTGATGCGATGAACGACCCGCGCGCCTACATGGTCGGCAAGCGCCTGATCGAAATGGGCAAGACGGCGGATCCGGCGACTGTGGCCGACCCCGACGCGGACCTGAAACCGCTGCTCAAGGCGTGAGGATCATCGCCGGAGACTTCCGGGGCCGCGCGCTGGCCCCGGTCGGCAAGGGGGACGCAGGCGCGCATTTGCGCCCCACCACGGACCGGGTCCGCGAAAGCCTGTTCAACGTTCTGGCCCACAAGATCGAATTTGACGGCCTGCGGGTGCTGGACCTGTTCGCGGGCACAGGCGCATTGGGGCTCGAGGCGCTGTCACGCGGAGCATCTCATGTGACCTTTGTCGATGACGGGCGCGTGGCGCAGGGGCTGATCCGACGCAATATCGACCTGACCCGCAGTGCCGACCGCACCAACCTGATCCGCCGCGATGCGACCCGACTGGGGGAAAACCCCGGCGCGCCCTGTGATCTGATCTTTCTGGATCCGCCTTACGGAAAGGCGCTGGGCCAGAAGGCAATCGCCGCTGCCCTGACCGGCGGCTGGATCAGCGACCACGCGGTTCTGGTCTGGGAAGAAAACTCTGCCATGGTTGTACCTGAGGGGTTCAGCCTGCTGGATGCACGGAAATACGGCGACACCCATATCTCATTGATGCAGCGTGGCGTTTCAGATTGAAACGGCCTGCGCGGAGTGACGCCGAGCCCAGATTTGCAGGCTGGTCGATCCTCGGCTAGCTCAACCGAAAAAGGCGGAGGACCCCATGCACGATCTGGTCATATTCGATTGCGACGGAGTTCTGGTTGATAGTGAGGTCATCTCGAACCGGGTCTTGATGGAAAATCTGGCGCGATATGGGCTGAGCCTGTCACTGCCGGAGTGTATGTCTCTGTTCGTGGGTGGAACCATGGCAGGTGTCCGGGACAAAGCGCGGGCTTTGGGCGCGGACCTGCCCGAGGACTGGACCGATCAGGTTTATGCGGAAACATACGAAAAGCTGCGAGCGAGCGTGCCGTTGGTGGCAGGTGTGCAAAGCCTGCTGACGCTTTTGGATCAGAAGGGCATTTCGTTCTGTGTCGCGTCCAATGGAAGCCCGGACAAGATGCGGATCACATTGGGCCAGAATGGGCTGTGGGACCGGTTCAGCGATGTGATGTTTTCCGCCCATGTGCTGGGAACTGGCAAACCCGAGCCGGATATGTTTCTGGCCGCCGCTGAACGTTTCGGTTCGATGTCCCCGGTGGTGATCGAAGACAGTGTGAATGGCGTCACTGCCGCCATTCGTGCCGGAATGCGGTGCCTGGGGTTTGCCGCCCATGATGACGGGGCATCTCTGGCGCAACTGGGGGCCGAGGTGTTTCACGACATGGCCGACGCCCCGCAGCTTTTGGGAATTTGAGCCGGGCGTGCTACCATCCCTGATATGGACCGCGCCTTACCGTCTCCGTTCTGGACGATCACATCCGATACCGACACAACGACCGGCCCGCCGCCAAAACCGCGTCGCGCGCCCGTGTTTATCCACGACGCCATCACCCCGTGGGGTGACGAGACGATGCTGCTGAAACTGCTGCGCGAGCAGGCTGCCGATCAGGAAGAATAGGTCGGGTGGAACTTTCCGCCCGGTGACAGGGTAAAGATCTCGACCCCGTCCGAAGTCACCCCTACCGAATGCTCGAATTGCGCCGACAGCGACTTGTCGCGGGTCACGGCGGTCCAATCATCGGCCAGTGTCTTGGTTTCGGGGCGGCCCAGGTTCACCATCGGCTCGATGGTAAAGAACATCCCTTCTTCCAGTTTGGCTCCGGTACCCGGGCGACCGTAATGCAGCACGTTCGGCGGGGCGTGGAAGACCCGGCCCAGACCGTGGCCGCAGAAATCGCGGACAACGCTCATCCGATGGGCCTCGACATAGGTCTGAATGGCATGGCCGATATCGCCGAACGTATTGCCGGGCTTGACCATTTCGATGCCCTTGAACAATGCGTCATGGGTTACCTGGATCAGCCGTTCCGCCTTGCGCGGCAGTTTACCCGCAACAAACATGCGCGACGTGTCGCCGAACCAGCCATCAACAATGACGGTGACGTCGACATTGAGGATATCGCCGTCTTTCAGCTTTTTGTCGCCGGGGATGCCGTGGCAGACCACGTGGTTCACGCTGATGCAGCTTGCGTGCTGATAGCCCTTGTAACCGATAGTAGCCGAAGTCGCGCCCGCATCTTCGACCATCTGCGTGATGAGACCGTCAATCGCGCCCGTGGTCTGGCCCGGAAAAACATGGTCGGCAATGTCGTCGAGAATCCGCGCCGCCAGCGCCCCTGCCGCATGCATCCCGGCAAAGTCACCCTGTTCATAAATGCGGATGCCGTCCTTGGTCAGACGGCCACGATGCTCTTTCATCGACGCTAAGCTCCAAATGTGTCGCGCAGCATTCCTTTTACGCTGCTTGCGCAGAAAGTACCAGAGGGTGCAGGGTAGCACCTGCAGTCGGAGGGTTGCCTCATCTCTGGTAGACCCTGCGGGTAGAATGAAATAGCACATGGCAAAAGCCGCCGGGTTTGCGCAAATGACAGAAAGGCATGGCAATGCAAAAAGCTGATCAGCTGAGGGCCGAAATCGCCAGCATCAGCGATCTGCTCAGGAAAGGCCGGGCCGATCGGGCTTTCAAACGGGCAACCAAGGCGGCCAAGAAATGGCCGAACGTGTCGGCATTACCAAGACTTGCCGGTCTGTGTGCGATCCAGCAGGGCAAATTCCCTCTGGCCCAGACTTATTTCGAACGGGCATGGCGGCTGGAACCCGGAAACGCGGATTTGATCCAGAATTACGGCATGAGCCTTGTTCAGGGTGGCGACGCTGGCAAGGCGCTAGCGTTCATTGACAAAATCGGCACACGCGCACCCCTGACGCCACCCCAGCAGTTCATTCGCGCGATGGCGTTTCTGCGAGAGCAGAAGGAACAAAAGGCGTTGGAAGCCGTTGATCTGGTGCTGAAGCGCCAGCCCGGCAATCTCGAGGCGCAGTGCCTGAAAGCCGACATTCTGGACGAATTGCGCCGCTGGGATGATGCGGTCGGGCTCCTGACGGCGCTTGTCAGACAGCATCCCAAATTTCAGTACGGGCAATTGCGACTGTCCAAGGCTCTGGCCGGGGTCGGTCGGCTGGACGAAGCCCTGAAACACGCACGTCTAGCGCTTGCCTTGGCGCCCGGTCATCCGGAAACACTGGAGTTCATTTGCAAGCTGCCGGGCCTGAAGCAGGACGATCTGCCTGCCTTGCAGGCTCAGGTCTCAAAATTCCTCGGCGAGGGGCCGATCGCCAACCGTGAAAGTGCCTCGCTGATTCACTTCGCTGCCGCAAGCCTTGCGCGTCTGGACAAGGACCTGGCGCAGGAGATGCATCATCTGGACGAGGCGCACGAACTGCGGCGCGACGGTTTGGAAAGTCTGGAGGAGAGCCGCGAGAAGGAATGCCGCGACCGTCTTGCTGCGCCTTTGCCGAAGGAATCTTCGGACCCGCGAACCGACATTCCCCGACCGATCTTCGTTGTCGGCCTTGCCAGATCGGGCACAACTCTGGTCGAGCGTATCCTGTCGGCACATTCACAGGTACAGGGGCTGGGAGAGCTTGCCACCGTTCAGTTCTGGGTGATGAAAGAGGAAAGCCTGCATTCACAGGCGCAACCACTGGCGGATTACTATGTCGAGCGCCTGCCCGAGCTGAACCGGGACGCCGCGGCCTTTGTGGACAAGATGCCGGGCAACTACGCCTATCTCGGCGCGATTGCACAGGCCTTTCCCAATGCGCTGATCCTGAACGTCCAGCGCGATCCAAGGGACGTCGCCCTGTCGATGTGGCGCGAGAATTTCGGCGCGCAGGGGATGTATTTCACGCATGACTTCAAATGGATGGCGGCCGAGGCCAACCGTTACCGCCGCTACATGCAGCACTGGCACAAGGAACTGCCGGGCCGTATTCACGACATCCGGTACGAGTATCTGGTCAACAATCTGCAGGACGCGGCAGCCGAGCTTGCCCAAGTTTGCGACCTGTCGTTCGAAGAAAGCATGCTGACGCCGCAATCCTCATCGGACGCGGTCAAAACCGCCAGCAGCCTTCAGGTCCGCCGGCCCGTCAGCACGTCGTCGGTCGGGCGTTGGCGCGAGGTGGCGGATCACTTGGCGCCATTTGTGAAGCGACTGGATGCGGAGCTTTGGCCGGAGGTGTACGAAGAGGCTCAAGACGCCGTGAAGTAAGAGGCCCAAATTCAAGGAGACCCATGAACTCCACCTTGTCAGGAAACGCAGGTAACCCGTCGGTATCTGCGTGGTGATCCAAATCTGGGTTGAAACGAAACGCCTGCGCCGTGCAAGGCGTCTTTAGGTGGGAATGGGTCTCGGGTTTACCCAAACACCTTCCGGCGAAATCCGCGTTCCGTAAACCAGCCGCTCGACGCCCTGCGCCTGCGCGGCCTCGAAGGCGGCCGCATAGGCGGGGTCGATATCGTCGGCCAGCGCAAACCGGTCGCAATCGGTGCGCTGCACCAGATAAAGCATAATGGCGCGGTGTCCTTGTGTGGCCATCGCCGCCAGCTCGCCCAGATGTTTGGTGCCGCGCGCGGTGACGCTGTCTGGGAACTCGGCCAGACCGGGCTGGCGGGACAGGGTGACGCTTTTGACCTCGACATAGGCGTCCGGCAGGCTAGGCCCGGTCAGAAGGAAATCGATGCGGCTGTTCTGGCCGTATTTCACCTCGGCTCGGATGGTTTCATATGCCGCCAGTTCCGGGATTTCACCGGCGTTCAGTGCTGCGCGCAGGGCTTTATTCGGAACCGATGTATCGACCCCGGTGAAATGTCCGTTTTCGTGATCGACTAGCCGCCAGCCGTATTTCAGCTTTTTCTTCGGATCGTCATTGGGCTCCAGCCAGATTTGCTCACCCGGTTCGGCCAGTCCCATCATCGAGCCGGGGTTGGCGCAATGGGCTGTAACCTCGCGCCCGTCCTCAAACGTGCAGTCGGCCAAGAAGCGTTTGTATCGGCGGATCAGGCGGGCGGGGACAAGAGGGGTTTCAAATCGCATGTCTCACGGCCTATACCTGCCCAAACGGTCGATCAAGAGGGGAGCGCACATGGCCAATCCAACCGCCGCAATGCTGGTGATCGGGGATGAAATCCTGTCCGGCCGCACCCGCGACGCCAATATGCACTATCTTGCACAGGAGCTGACCAAGCACGGCATCGACCTGAAAGAGGTCCGCATCGTTTCAGATGAGGCACCGACCATCGAGGCGGCGGTCAGGGCGCTGTCCGATGCGCACGATCATGTCTTCACCAGCGGTGGCATCGGCCCGACCCATGACGATATCACCGCCGATTGCATCGCCCGCGCGTTTGACACCCCAATTGACATTCGCGCCGACGCGCGCGCCCTGCTCGAGGCGCATTACGACAAGTCGGGGCTGGACCTGAACGCTGCCCGTCTGCGCATGGCGCGCATTCCGGACGGTGCCGCACTGATCGAAAACCCGGTTTCGACGGCGCCCGGTTTCTCCATCGAAAACGTGCATGTGATGGCTGGGGTGCCCTCCGTCTTTCAGGCCATGGTGGCCAGTGTTCTGCCCACGCTGACCGGCGGCAGCCCGTTGTTGTCGCAGACCCTGCGCATTGACCGCGGTGAAGGGGATATCGCGCAAACCCTGGCGTCGCTGGCCGAGGAGTTTTCCGATCTGACCATCGGCTGCTACCCGTTCCAGATCAACGGGGTCTTTGGTGCCAATGTCGTTGTGCGCGGCACCGATGGTGCCCGCATCGACGCCGCAACCACCCGCCTCGCGAAAGAGCTTCAGCTTTGAGCGTCAACTGGGAGGCCGTAGTGGATGGCACATGGCCGGCCGCCGCCTACGAAACAATCGGGCCGTTCCGGCTGCGGCAAGGGCAGGGTGGCGGCTCTCGGGTGTCCGCCGCCAGTGCGACTTCTTCCGCGACCGAAGCCGATATTGATGCGGCCGAGAAAGCTATGGTGGAACTGGGGCAGAAACGCCTCTTCTGTCTGCGTCCGGGGAACGACGCGCTGGATGCCCAGCTTGCCGGACGCGGCTACACGGTGCTTGATCCGGTCAACATCTATGCCTGCCCGGTCGGGCACCTGACGGACGTGCCGGTGCCGCGCGTGACTGTTTTTACCATCTGGAAACCGCTTGCGATCATGTGCGAGATTTGGGCGACGGCCGGTATCGGGCCGCAACGTCTGGCCGTCATGGATCGGGCGGATGGCCCGAAGACCGGCCTGCTTCTGCGGCGCAAGGACCAACCGGCGGGGGTTGGATTTGTGGCGGTACATGAAGGGGTTGCCATGATGCATGCGTTGGAAATCCTGCCCGCACATCGCCGACAGGGTCTGGGACAATGGGCCATGCGCGCCGCGGCCTTTTGGGCGCTGGACAACGGCGCCCATACCTTTAGCGTGATCTGCACCAAGGCAAATACCGGCGCCAATCGTCTCTATCACTCTCTTGGGATGGAGATCGCCGGAGAGTATCACTACCGCCAGCTGGCCTGAGGAGAAAGACAGCCGTGCCCGATCAAGACATGCCCACAGCGCTGAACCTGCCCATGGTCGACCCGCTGCCGCCCGAGACACAGAAGTATTTCGACATCTGCGTCGAAAAGCTGGGCATGGTGCCAAACGTGCTGAAGGCCAATGCGTTTGATATCGACAAGCTGAACGCGTTCACCGCGATGTACAACGATCTGATGCTGGCAGACAGCGGGCTGACCAAGCTGGAACGCGAGATGATCGCGGTTGTGGTCTCGTCCATCAACAAGTGTTTCTATTGCCTTGTGGCCCATGGCGCAGCCGTCCGGCAATTGTCCGGCAACCCGCAGCTGGGCGAGATGCTGGTGATGAACTACCGCGTGGCGCCGTTGGACGACAAGCAGCGTGCGATGCTGGATTTCGCCGCCAGAATGACGACAGCCAGCGCTGAGATCGAGGAAACCGACCGCCAGCGGCTGCGTGACGTTGGTTTCTCGGATCGTGATATCTGGGACATCGCCAACGTGACCGGCTTTTTCAACATGTCGAACCGGGTGGCCAGCGCCACGGGTATGGTCCCGAACGACGAATATCACGCCCAGTTCAGATGATCCGCCGCGTTGCCCTTTGCCTGTTGATGCTGGCCGCTCCGGCAGCGGCGCAGGACCTGACGATGCCAACCGGTGCCCGTCAGATCAGCGACCGTACCAGCCCGCTGGACAGTTACGCGCTGCCGACCGGTCCGTTCGCCGATGGCGCAGTCCCGACACGCGAGGTCGAGGGGCGGGTCGAACGCTTTACCTGGAAGCTTCAGGCCGGATCCAGCACGACCTTGCAGATTCTGGCCCCGCTCAGGGATCAGCTTGTCGCGCAGGGCTTTGATATTGGGTTCGAATGTGAGGCCCGCGCCTGTGGCGGTTTCGATTTCCGCTTTGGCATCGAAGTGGTACCGACGCCTGATATGTATGTCGCCATTCAGGATTATCGTTTTCTGTCCGCCTCGCGGGATCAGGAAGTGCTGAGCCTTCTGGTCAGCCGCAATCCGCCCGACGGGTACGTGCAGATGATCCGTGTTACACCCGTGGCGGAAACCGCGCCGCCCCCGGTCGTGGTCGAGGAAACCGTCGAAACCGAAGGTGGCCTGCTGGCGGACTTGCAGCAGAATGGGCATGTCATTCTGGACGACCTGCATTTCAACACAGGGGAAGTTGATTTGGGTGAGGGTCCGTTTGCCTCGTTGGCGCTGCTGGCGGGGTTTCTGGGCGACAATCCCGACCTGCGCTTGGCGCTTGTGGGCAACACCGATGACACCGGCGACCTGCAAGCCAACATCTCGGTCAGCACAAAACGCGCCCAGTCGGTCCGTACCCGCCTGATCGAGGCACATGGCGTCGCGCCGGACCGGATCGAGGCGGAAGGGGTTGGATATCTGGCACCGATCACCTCGAATGCAACGCCGGAAGGCCGTGATCTAAATCGCCGGGTCGAGGCGGTTTTGCTGATCAATTAGGTACCTAACAGTCCTGCCTAGGCTGGGACAAAAAAAGGCCCGCACAAAAGGCGTGCGGGCCGTTCAGTTTCCACGGGGAGAATTTACCAGTCCATCGGACCCTTGTCGCTGAATGAATCAGCGAGAAAATCAATGAATGCTCGTACCTTGGGCTGCGTGAAGCGGCCGGGCGGGTAGACGGCATAGACGCCCTGTACCTCATCCGGCAGGGACGGCATCGCGTCCTGCACCGCGCCGGACTTCATCGCGTCGGCATAAAGATAGCTGGGCAGATAGGCGATACCCAACCCTGAGATGGCGGCGTTCAGCAGGGATTGGCCGTCATTGACGCTCAGCCATCCGGCGGTGCGAACCTGCCGCTTTTCGCCCGAGGGTGCAGTCAGTTTCCAGACATTGCCGGATGACTGGCTGGAATAGTGCAGAAGCTTGTGTTCGTTCAGATCGTCAATCTTCTGCGGGCGTCCGTATTTCTCGATATAGCTGGGGGCCGCAACCATCCGTTTGACGGTTTCGGTCAGCTTGCGCGCGCGTAGCGTGCTGTCTTCCAGCTCTCCGATTCGCACTGCGACGTCGAACCCCTCTGAGATCAGCTCCACGTACCGGTTGTTCAGCACCATGTTCACGGTGATGTCGGGATAGGCCGACAAAAAGCCGGACAACACAGGCGACAGGTGATTCACACCAAAATCCGTGGCCACGCTGATCCGCAGCAGACCCGACGGGGCGGACTGCATCGATGTCACCAGCGCGTCCGCTTCGCCTGCGTCATTCAGCACCCGGCGGGCACGATCATAATATGCCAGCCCGATCTCGGTGGGCGAAACGCGGCGCGTTGTCCGGTTCAGCAGTCTAGCACCCAATCGTGCCTCAAGGCTCGATACATGCTTGGAGACAGCCGATTTGGAGATGCCCATCTTTTTGGCCGCATCTGTAAAGCCGCCCTGATCCACTACATTGGAAAAGGCTTCCATTTCGGTCAATCGGTCCATTCGCGTACCCCAGGTCTTGGTTCTTTGCCTGACCATGGCCCTGAACTTGGGCGGAAACGGGGCAGACATGGGATAATATCTGGGATTTGATTCGGATCGTTTGCACATGGGAAACGCTGAAACAGTGGTTTCCATGCGCGCTACAGGACGTGCATTGTCAGCAAATCAGGGGGCAATTGCCCAATCGTGCTATGTTGAGAATGGCAAATTTGTGTCCAGGGAGGGAATCATGAAAACATTTATTGGTGTTGCCGCGCTTTGCCTGTCCGCTTCGCTTGCGTTGGCCCAGGGTGAAACGCCGTCAAACCCCGACGCCCGGGTCTATTTTGTCAATCTCGCGGATGGTGACACCGTCCAGTCGCCGGTCACGGTGGTGTTTGGCCTCAGCGGCATGGGGGTTGCCCCTGCGGGGACGGAAAAGGAAAACACCGGCCATCACCACCTGCTGATCGATCGCCCGCCATTGGGTGAGGGCGAGGATGGAGCGGACGAGCTGTCCTATGGCCTGCCCGCAGACGACAATCACCTGCATTTCGGTGGCGGCCAGACCCAGGTAACGCTGGACCTTGAGCCGGGCGAACACACGCTGCAACTGGTTTTGGGCGATGCGGGCCACGTACCGCATGCGACGCCGATTGTGTCCGAGGTGATTACGATTACGGTGGAGTAACGCCTTACACCGAACTTTGCGGTAATCACCGTTAACCACGGCGGGCAAATTTTTGGCGCGCAGAGCCATGCAATACTGACAACGTTTCCTGTCAGACAACTATGTTGACTGTCGTTTCTATCCCGCCCGAGACCTCGACATATGTCATCGAAACGTTGCGGGCCTCGGCCGGGGACATACGCCGATAGAGCGAATCCCGCTTATTGCCGGGGTTTCCCGCCTCGTAGAACTGCGTGGTCAGAACCTCGCGGTCTCTTTCTAAAACCTTGACATGGATATGCGGCGTCCGGCCCGGATAGCTGCCTGGCTTGATTGTCCGGAAACTATAGCGACCCTGCGCGTCCGTGATGTCGTGTCCAAAGCCCTGAAACCCCCGGTCGTATTGCACATTCCGCCTGTCGCCGGGGTGAATGTATTTTCCATTCACGTCGCATTGCCAAATCTCGATCCGGTATCCTGCCCGGGGACGCCCGGCCTTGTCTGAGATCCGTCCTTTTAGGGTGATCACCTCACCTCCGGCTTCCCGAACCAGACCGACGACTTTGACCAGATCGTTATCCGCATCGGCGGCGCGCATCGGTTCTGTGGGATAGAACGGACCCTCTGCCGCATTCGGCGTCAGTTGCGCGGCAGCGGTGCGCCCTGCAGCCCAGATCGCCCCGATAAAAGTGACCGCGCCGGTGAGAAACCCGCGCCGATTGTCTTCGCCCGTTGCCATGGCCTTCTCCACAGTTGCACCCGGTCAGGTCTGCGCCCCGGCAGACGGGCGCAGCACCTAAGATATAGACCGAAACCTGTGTGCGGCCAATTTCCACAAAGGCCGAACGAAGGGTCGTCTCCTTAGAACGCCGCAGCCAGCCGCGTGCCCTGATTGATTGCCCGTTTGGCGTCCAGTTCGGCCGCAACATCCGCGCCGCCGATGACATGTGGCGTAATCCCGCGTTCGATCAGCGCATCTGCCAGACTGCGCTCGGACACCTGACCGGAACACAGAACGATCGTGTCCGCCGCAATCACCGTCGGGTCGGCGCGTTCTTCGCCAAAGCTGACATGCAGGCCTTCATCATCGATACGCTCATAGTTCACGCCGCCCACGAAATTGACGTCCTTCATTTTCAGTGTCGTGCGATGAATCCAGCCGGTGGTTTTGCCCAAACCTTTGCCATGCGCCTGTTTTTTGCGCTGCAGCAGCGTGACCTGACGTTTTGGCGCTTCGGGTTGCGGCCCTTCCGGCGCAAGGCCCGAGCGGTGCTTGGCCGGGTCAGTAACACCCCATTCCTTCATCCAAGCGGGCAGGTCAGTGGTCGGGCTGTGGCCCTCTTCGACCAGATACTCAGACACGTCGAACCCGATGCCGCCCGCGCCGATCACGGCCACGGACTTCCCGACCTTGGCCTTGTTGCGCAATACGTCGACATAGCTGAGGACATTGTCCCGATCCTGCCCCGGAATCTGCGGATCGCGCGGGGTGACGCCGGTGGCAATCACCACTTCGTCATATCCGGTCAGGTCCTCTGCCCTCACCTCGCGGTTCAGTTCCAGCTTCACGCCAAGATCGCTCATCATGGTGCGGTACCAATCGACGAGGCCCCAGAATTCTTCTTTCCCCGGAACCTGCTTGGCCATGTTCAGCTGGCCGCCGATTTCGGCGGCGCGGTCGAACAGCGTCACGTCGTGACCACGCTGGGCGGCGGTCATCGCGGTGGACAGTCCGGCAGGCCCTGCGCCAACAATGGCAACGGTTTTTGGCGACTCGGCCTGGGAAATCACCAGCTCAGTTTCATTGCAGGCACGCGGGTTGACCAGGCAGGTGGTCAGCTTGCCGCTGAATGTATGATCCAGACAGGCCTGATTGCAGGCGATACAGGGCGCGATCTTTGCGCCGTCGCCAGCGATGGCCTTGTTCACGAAATCCGCATCCGCCAGCATTGGCCGTGCCAAGGATACCATGTCGGCGCAACCGGTCGACAGAACTTCTTCGGCCACGTCGGGTGTGTTGATCCGGTTCGAGGTGATCACCGGGATCGACACCTTGCCCATCAGCTTTTTGGTCACCCACGCAAAAGCTGCGCGTGGGACGCTGGTGGCAATCGTCGGAATTCGCGCTTCGTGCCAGCCGATTCCGGTATTCAGGATCGTAGCCCCCGCCTTCTCGATCTCCTGTGCCAGTTGCACAACTTCGTCATGGGTCGAGCCGTTGGGGATCAGGTCAATCATCGACAGGCGATAGATGATGATGAATTCGGCACCCACTGCCTCGCGCGTGCGGCGCACAACCTCGATCGGCAGGCGCATCCGGTTTTCGTAGGAACCGCCCCAGCGGTCGGTGCGCTTGTTCGTGTGGGTCACAAGAAACTGGTTGAGGAAATACCCCTCGGACCCCATGATCTCGACCCCGTCATAGCCCGCTTTCTGCGCCAAAACGGCGGCGGTCACGATGTCGCTGATCTGCTTCTCGATACCCTCTTCATCCAGCTCATGCGGGGGAAACGGCGAGATCGGGGATTTGACCGGGCTGGGGGCCACACATTTCGGGCCATAGGCATACCGTCCCGCATGCAGGATTTGCATGGCGATCTTGCCGCCCGCGTCGTGCACGCGCTGGGTCACGATGGAATGGTTCGCCACTTCTGTCTCGTTGGTCATCATCGCCGCCCCGGGCAGCACCGATCCCTCAAGGTTCGGGCCAATTCCGCCTGTCACCATCAGCGCCACGCCGCCCCGCGCCCGGTCGGCATAGAATTCGGCCACCCGGTTCCAGTCGCCGGTTTCCTCAAGTCCCGTGTGCATCGACCCCATCAACACGCGGTTTTTCAGCGTGGTAAAGCCCAGATCCAGCGGGGCCAGCATGTTTGGGTACGCGGTCATGGCGGAACTCTCCCTCGTAAACTCGGCTGAAAGATTGACGTTCGCGTCAACATTGTCACGTGAAACCTAACGTCATACTCTTTGCCTTCGCCGTGCCGCTTGTTACAGACGCTACACAGCATTTTCACGAGGCCGCACATGACACCTGAAGAAATCGCCAGACTGCCGTATCGTCCCTGCGTCGGGCTGATGCTGATGAATGGCGAGGGCAGGATATTCGTCGGTCAGCGCAACGACCGCCACGCCGAGGCCTGGCAAATGCCGCAAGGTGGCGTGGACAAGGGCGAAGACCCCCGCGATGCGGCCCTGCGCGAACTGATGGAAGAGACGGGCGTGACCGCGGACCTGGTTCAGATCGTGGCCGAGACCGACGGCTGGCTGCCCTATGATCTGCCGCATGACATCGTTCCGAAAATCTGGAAGGGCCGCTTTCGCGGGCAGGAGCAGAAATGGTTTCTGCTACGCTTTACAGGCCGTGACGATCAGATCGATATCCAGACCGAACACCCGGAATTTACCCGCTGGAAATGGCAGGAGCCCGCACACCTGGTCGACGAGATCGTTCCGTTCAAGCGGGACGTGTACCAAAGGGTGTTGGAGGCCTTTGAAGAACACCTTTTCTAAGTCAGGCGTCCGTCAGCCGACTTGACTGTGTGATGACCATGCCCTGCGCCTACCGGCACAACGGCCCACCGCCGCGTCGGGCGGTGTCGAAATGAAAATGGCCTTTGTGAAACCGGTCTGAATCTGGGCCGAGAACTGTTCCGAACAGACCACAGGCACCCTTGTGCAGTTCACGCAAAACGTCGCTGTTGTCCTCATCTGTCCAACCGTTGCCCACCGTGATGATGGTGCCGTCCCAGAGCACAAAGGAAGAAATGTCCACGGCACGGCCCCTGGCGTGTTCCGACAGGCGCGCGCGCGGCCTGTTGTTCTGCGTCCGACAGGCGTAGTGGCCTGCAAGCCGCATTCCTTTCAGGCCGCCGCCCTGATCCGCGAATGCCGGCTTGGCCGTGTTTTCAATCCAGGTCTTCAGCGTGATCGCGGTTTCGCAATCCATCAACGCCAATTGACTGAGCGCAACATCCGAGATCTTTCGGACACGAACCGGGTTCGCGATCCTGCACCCCCTGTATGGCCCCGATATCTGCTTGAGCGTTTCGCCCAGGATGGTCCAGTCTTTGCACACCGCACCCCGATTGCGCATGCGTTCGCGTCCCAGGGAAATGTTGCGGAACTTGCAGGGCCTTAATTGCGGTCGCCGTGACTCGGTGACTTCGGTCCCGGGTGTTTCGGCAGACAGGTCCGATGCCTTGTCCGATTCAAGCGCGCCGATTTCAAAGGCAACCAGATCGACCGCGTTTCGCACCGGGCTTTCGGCACAGTCCGGTTCGGCGTGTGCTGCGGCGGCCCATAGCACCAGAAGTGCGACCAGACCCCGCCTCAACGCGCTGAATCCACCGAAAGGTTCTTCACATTCAAATCCCGGGACGCCGCTGACTTGTGGGCACATCCGGATCGGGAACGGGTAAAGAATGGTCCCAGAAAGGAATTATCGCATTTACGTGCCAAATTAAGTTTCGCTTTTCAAACAGTGCCAGAACGCCGGGAGCAGCGAAGGGCTTCGGCTGAATGATAAGAAGAAATGCCTTCTGTTGTTAAACAGTTTTTTCCAAGCGATCAGGACACGTCGGCGCAAGGCTACGCAGAAAAACCCGCGCCCGATCCGCCGATCCTGAAAATGAAAACCCGCCAGCCGATCCGGCAGGCGGGTCAGGAATGCATGCATGCAGGGGTCAGAGCAATCCTTCTTCCCGCAACAGCGCGACCAGATCCGCCTCGGGCCTGGGTCCGATATGGCTGATGACTTCACGGGCGCAGATGTTGCCGATCCGGGCGCAGGTCTCATAATCCCGGCCTGTGGCCATGCCGAACAGGAACCCGGCGGCGAACTGGTCGCCCGCGCCGGTCGCATCCACCGGTACAACCTTCTGAACGGGAACGTCGATGCGCTGTCCTTCGTGCAGAATCGTCACACCGTCGCCCGAGCGGGTGCATACGACCAGCCGGCAAATCTCGGCGGTTTTGGCCAACGCTTCTTCCAGGTCGTCAGTTTCGAACAGCGATTTGATCTCGGCCTCGTTGCCGATCACGAAATCCAGCTCGTTCTCGATCAGCAGAAGGAAATCCACCCGGTGGCGTTCAACGCAGAAGGGATCGGAAATGGCGATACCCGCCTTGCCGCCGCCTTTGTGGCAATTGCGCGCGGCCTCAAGGAACGCGGCCTTGCCCTTTTCCTTGTCGAACAGATAACCCTCAAGAAACATGATCTGGCTGTTGCCTGCCACGTCGGCTGGAACATCCTTGGACGACAGTTCCGAGGAAATCCCCAGATAGGTGTTCATCGACCGTTCACCATCGGGCGAGACAAAGATCATTGAGCGAGAGGTCGGCAGTTCACCACCCGGGACCGGTGCGTTCACGAAATCCACACCGTCTTCGTTCATCGCGTTGGCATAGAACCGGCCAAGCGCGTCGTCATGCACCCGACCGATGAAGGCAGCGTCCAGCCCAAGCGCTCCGGCACCGGCGATGGTATTGGCCACCGAGCCACCTGGCGTCTGGACCCGGCTGCCCATCGCGGCGTACAGCACCTCGCCGCGCTCGCGTTCGATCAGTTGCATGATGCCTTTTTCGATGCCCATCAGCTCAAGAAAGCTGTCATCGGCTTGGGAAATCACGTCAACGACGGCATTTCCGATGCCGACAAGCTGGTAGGTTTTCATAGGTTCTTGTCCTCGAATTGACAGAGATCGCGGATAATGCAGGTTCCGCACAGAGGTTTGCGCGCTTTACAATGATAGCGGCCGTGCAGGATCAGCCAGTGATGCGCGTGCAGCTGGAAATCGGCCGGAATGTTGTCCTCGATGGCACGTTCGACGGCGTCCACGTCCTTGCCGGGGCAGATCCCGGTTCGGTTGCCAACGCGAAAGATATGGGTGTCCACCGCCTGCGCCGGTTGCCGCCACCACATGTTCAGCACCACATTGGCCGTCTTGCGCCCCACCCCCGGCAGCGATTGCAGCGCGGCACGGGAGTTGGGAACTTCGCCGCCATATTCCTCGACCAGAATTCGGCTCAGCTTGATGACGTTCTTGGCTTTCTGACGAAACAAACCGATGGTCTTGATGTGTTCGGTCAGACCCTCTTCGCCCAGCTCCAGCATCTTCTGCGGTGTATCTGCGATCTTGAACAGCGCGCGCGTGGCCTTGTTGACACCCGCATCGGTTGCCTGCGCCGAAAGCGCCACCGCCACGACCAGGGTGTAGACATTCACATGTTCCAACTCGCCTTTGGGTTCCGGGTCGGCTTGTTGAAAGCGTGTGAAGATCTCTCGGATCGTGTGGTAGTCGAGTTGTTTAGCCATCCAGCACGGTATGCCCTGCCGGATCGCTGCCCGCAATTAAAAAGGCGGGAAATTGGCAATACGGATGGCCGAGTGTCGGGGCTGCAATCGGAGTTTCACGCCTATAGCCCTCGAAGCTCCGCCCCATTTGACTCCAGCCGCTCCTTGACCTTCGCCCAGTTTGCTGGATTGGCCGCCAGAACAGCAGTTGGATCGATGCGAACCTGATATCCCCGGTTCAGCGCCCCCTGCGCCGTCTTGTTGACGCAATGACAACCATCAAGGCCGGTCAGGATCAGTGTTCCGATCCGATTGTCTTCCAAAAACTGTTCAAACGCACTCGAGGAAAAGGCATCACCTATGGATTTCACAAATTCCGCATCCGCATCCAGCCCGAGGCGCGGATCGGTCTCGATCCCGGCCGACCCTTCATTGCCACGCCCCTGATTGAACCGGCCGTTCAGAAGGTTCGCCAGCCTGCCCTTGAAAACGTGCCGAATGGCGATCACGGGCATTCCGGTCTCGCGAGCCTGCCTGACGGAGTCTCTGATGTTCGAAATGGCACCATCCAACTCGGCTGCATCCCATCCGGGTATTGAGGTGAAATCAGTCTGCATGTCGATCACCACCAGCGCCGTTGCCGGGCGAGCGGCCAGATCAATTGTCGGTCCGGTTGTTGGTACTCCAATCCTGCGAATTTCATTGAGAACATAGAGAACCGCGATCACACTTCCAGTGACGATGATCCAAAGAACCGGCATCTCAATCCTCCTCAGCCAGATCAGCAAAAAATCGTGTGAGCGCCAGTTGTACCTTGTGGTAATTCGCAAGCTCTTCGGGAGAGAAGTCTGTGGAAAAACTGGCCAGTTTTGACATTTCATCTGTTCTGATCGCAGTGATGATGTCTTGGCCCGCAGGTGTCAGCCGATAGCAGTAAGAACGCGCGCGCTTGGGGTTGGCGCGACTGTCGACCAGACCGGCCTTCATCACTTCCTGCAGGATGCGGGCGACGTATTGCCGTTTTAGCTGCAACTCGATGCACAACTGTGGGGCTGTCGCTCCGGGGAAAAGGGATAACCCCTCAAGGATCGCACGTTGTCCAACAGTTACGCCTTCGCGATTGCTGCCGCGTTCAACCGCGGCTGTAATGTTGCGCAGCAGGGGCCGGGTGGCCTGAACTGCCTGATAGAGCTGATCCAACGAATGTTCCATGCCCTCAATCTTGATGGGTGCAAAACGATTCGTCAACTCAGTTGACAAGAATATGCGCAGGTTCCGGGTCGCGGCATTTGTCTGAGCGCGGTAATGTTAATGCAAGCGAAGAGGTGCAACATGAACGTCCAGAATCCAGAAACCGGCTATCACTACAACGTCATGCGCCGGGCCATCGATCTGATCGACCAGGGCGGCGAAGCGCTCAGCCTTGATGAGCTTGCTCGCCAGATGGATATGAGCCCCGCGCATTTTCAGCGGTTGTTCTCGCGCTGGACCGGGGTGTCGCCGAAACGTTACCAGCAATATCTGACGTTGGGCCACGCCAAGGCGCTGCTGAGGGAACGGTTCACCACATTGGAAACCGCGCACAATGTCGGCCTGTCCGGCAGTGGCCGCCTGCACGATCTGTTCCTCAAATGGGAATCCATGAGCCCCGGCGAATATGCCCGCAAAGGCGAAGGACTGGCGATCTTCTGGGGCTGGTTCGAAAGCCCCTTTGGCCCGGCTCTGGTCATGGGAACGGAAAAGGGCATCTGCGGTATCGCGTTTGCGTCCGAGACGGGCGGGGAAGCAGCGATGGAGGACATGGTCGCGCGCTGGCCGAATGCGGAGTTTGTGGAAAATTCCGAACGCCTGAACCCTTGGGTGCAAGGTGCCTTCGGGCCCAGCCGCGCCGAGACGCCGCTGCACCTGCTTGGCTCTCCTCTACAGATCAAGGTGTGGGAAGCGCTGATGCACATCCCGTCGGGTCAGGTCACGACCTATTCCGAGATTGCGCAGCGGGTCGGTTCACCACAAGCCGTGCGCGCCGTGGGAACAGCCGTGGGCCGCAACCCGGTCAGCTGGCTGATCCCCTGCCACCGCGCCCTGCGCAAATCCGGCGGGTTGGGTGGCTATCACTGGGGGTTGCCGGTGAAACGCGCGATGCTGGCATACGAAGCCGCGCAGGCGGATGCCTGACGCCCAGTAAGCGAGGCACCCTCGGGTGCCGCGCATCTGACTTGTTGTGGCGCGTTACTCTGCCGCCCAGCCGCCGACGGCTTTGACTTCCAGAAAATCCTCAAGCCCCCAGACGCCGCCTTCGCGCCCATTGCCGGATTGCTTCATGCCGCCAAAGGGCGAGCCGGCACTGCGGGACTGGCCATTCATCTCAACCATGCCGGACCTCAGGGCGCGGGCCATCCGGTTGGCGCGCGCACCGTCCTGTGTCTGGACATAGTTCGTCAGGCCGTAGGGCGTGTCATTGGCGATCCCGATGGCCTCTTCCTCGGTGTCGAAGGGGATCATGGTCAGAACCGGGCCAAAGATCTCCTCGCGGGCGATGGTCATCTGGTTGTTGGCATCGGCAAACACTGTGGGCCGAACATAGTAGCCCTTGTTCAAACCTTCAGGCCGACCGGTGCCGCCCGCGACCAGGCGTGCGCCTTCGTCAATGCCTTTCTGGATCAGGTCCTGAATCTTGGTCCACTGCACCTCATTCACGACCGGGCCAATGTGGCGACCTTCTTCGGCGGCGCTGCCGACAGTGACCTTACCGGCCACTTCGGCCGCCGTTTCGACCGCCTGATCATAAATCGGACGTTGCACCAGCATTCGGCTGGGCGCGTTGCAGCTTTGGCCCGTGTTGTTCATCATGTGCAGAACGCCGCGCTTGACCGCCTTTTCGTCCGCGTCGGCGAAGACGACATTGGCGCCCTTGCCGCCCAGTTCCAGATGAACTTTCTTCAAGGTATCAGCCGCGCTTTTCGAAATTGCGGTCCCAGCACGGGTCGAGCCGGTGAAGCTGACCATATCCACATCCGGATGCGCAGACAGTTGCGAGCCGACCCCGGCGCCATCACCGTTGACGAGGTTGAACACACCGGGCGGAAAGCCTGCCTCGTCCATCATCTCGGCAAAGATCATCGCGTTCAGCGGGCTTTGTTCCGAGGGTTTCAGCACCATGGTGCAGCCTGCGATCGCCGCCGCACCGACCTTGAGCGTGATCTGGTTCATCGGCCAGTTCCACGGGGTGATCAGGGCCGCCACGCCGACGGCCTCGTAGATGATTCGGTCATTTGGGGCGTGGTCGCCCAGCGGACGCTCGAACTCAAAGGCTTTGGCGGCCCGGATGAAGTTCTTCAGGTGCCAGATACCTGCACCCGATTGCTGGGTGCGCGCCATGTCGATGGGCGCACCCATCTCAAGCGACATTGCCTGCGCCAGATCTTCGCTGCGGGTCTGGTAGATATCTGCAAGTTTTTCCACCATTGCGATCCGCTGCGCCACCGGTGTCGCCATCCAACCCGGCAGAGCGGCCTTGGCAGCAGCAACTGCAGCGTCGGTATCCGCCTGCGAGCCCAGTGAAATCACCGCGCATGGTTCCTCGGTCGAGGGGTTGATGACGTTGAAATCCTGGGGCGCTGACGGCGCGACCCACTGTCCGTTGATGTAGAAATTGCGTTTCTCGATCATGGCCTGTCCTCCTGATCCTGTTGCCCCGGCTTCGGGCTCGGCGTCACTCTGTCATTGCCGCCAAATACGGGCAAGAGATAATTTGATCAAATTATTTCTGCGAATTGCTGACTGCTTTGCCCTGCATATGGTTTAACAATTGCGGAAAGTGTTTAGGTTTACGGCAACCGACTCGGTTTTTTCACAGGAAAGGAGATGCCCCATGGGTTTGCGCATCAACGATACCGTCCCGAATTTCACTGCAGAAACGGATCAGGGCACTGTTCAGTTCCACGATTGGATCGGCGACAGCTGGGCCATCCTGTTTTCGCACCCCAAGGATTTTACCCCGGTCTGCACCACCGAATTCTCGGCTGTGGCGCAGCTGAACGATGAATGGGCTGCGCGTAACACCAAAGTGATCGGCGTGTCCGTCGACGGTGTGGAAGATCACAAGAAATGGAAAAAGGACATCGAGGCCTATGGCAATGCCAACCCCGGTTTCCCGATTATCGCCGATGACGGTCTGGCGGTATCCAAGGCCTTTGACATGCTGCCTGCCGAAGCCTACCTGCCCGATGGCCGCACACCTGCCGACAGCGCCACGGTGCGGTCGGTCTTTATCATCGGGCCGGACAAGCAGCTGAAGCTGTCCATGACCTATCCGATGACTGTCGGCCGCAACTTTGCCGAGATCCTGCGCGCGCTGGACGGGTTGCAGATGAGCGCGAAGGGCGTAGCGACCCCGGCAAACTGGGTTCCGGGTGAGGATGTGATTATCCCGCCCACCGTGTCGAATGAAGACGCCAAAGCGAAGTTTGGCGAGTTCGAGACGATCTTCCCATATCTGCGCAAGACCAAGGCGCCGTCGTAACGGCTGCTTGGGTCCAGGGGGGGCTGCCCCCCCATCGCGCCCCTCGGGGCGCGATTTCTCCCGAAGGTAATTTCTATCTGATTACGGCAGTGGTCTTTGTGGGTGCAGGTGTAGCTTCGCCCGGTAAGCAGCGCGCTTGAATTCGCGGGTCAGCTTGTCGCTGAGCGGTGGTTTTGTCTGAATGGTGGAGCCGCCGATTTCCCGCGCCACTTCACGGTTGCCGCTGCCCAGCAGGGCGTGGATCGGCTGGCCGGTCAGCCAGTGCATCTGCTGAAACGTGTCCACGGGGCGGTCGATTTCGTTGGTTGCGGCCAGCAACCGTTCTGCGGCGCGCCGGCCAACCATCTGGCACACGCATTGCAGTCCGATGACTTTCGGCAGGATCAGTTTCAAACCGTTCTTCTCGGCCAGGGTCTGCACCGGTACTTCGCGCTGTTTCACAGGGATGCGGATGTATTGCTCGGGTGTCGCAAGAGAGTCCAGCATGTCCAGTGCTTGGGCCATGCGGGGGGGATCTATGCGCAGATCATCCTCGGTGATGATGGCCAGTTCGATCTGTTCATCGACCATCTTTTTCCAGATCCGCCTGTGGCTTTCGAAGACGCCGATTTCAGCGGAGCGCAGGGGAAACGGATAATGGGGGCGGTGCAGGTTGCCGGGATGCAGTCTGACATGCGCGATCTGGTCCGGGTCGCGACCGTTCACGGCCTCGAACAATTCGGCATTGGGAAGGTCTTGGCACAACTGATCGGCATTGGCGCGGCGCGCTGTGCTTGAGGACATATGAATGACAAAGGATCGCATGCCCCCGTGCATAGATCACGAGGGCACGCGGGGAAAGCGAAACCGGAGGGAAACACTTTCCCGTACCGCGTCAGAACTTGTAGCGCAGGCCGAGATTTATGCTGAACGTATCCAGATCGTCCTCGACCGACCCGGTCAGCGCGCCGTTTGGCGCCAAACGATCGGACGAAACATCAAAGGCGCGCGAATAGCGGGCATCGACGATGAAGGCGGTGTTGTCATTGATGTCATACGCCGCCCCGGCAATCAGTTGTGCGGCAAAATCGGTGCCGCTGTCGTTCAGCTCAACCCCCGGACCATAGGCGAAGTCCAGATCTGAATAGGTCGCACCCAGACCAAAGCCGAAATAGGGTGTCAGCGGTCCGCTTTGTTTGATGTCGAACAGGATGTTTGCAAACAGCGAGGTCTGAGTGACATCGCCCGAGATATTGCCCTCGGTCGCCGGTCCGTTGCCAGAGAAGTTCACCCCGTCCACATCATTTTCGCGATAGGACAATTCCAGCTCGATCCGGGTTCCGATCCTGTCGTTGGACCATTGCGGAACTTCCGTTCCGATTGCCAAGCCAAGCCCATAGCCCGCGTCGAAATCGGTATCAACTGACTGGGTCGCGCCACCGATCGAGCCCGAAAAATCGCTGTCCTGCAACTGGCTGTAGCCGGCGAAGCCCTGAATATAAGCGCCCTCGGTCAGGCTTTGCGCGCCGGCGGCGGAAACGCCCAGGCCTAATGCGGCAGAGGCGAGGATGAAACGGGTGATCATGGTCATGTCCTTTGTTCCGTAAGATGCACGCGGCACATGTGGGGCGGATCGGAACAAACGAAAGCCGGTCCCCGATCAACTCGGGTCACGGTGGATTTGAACGGCGTGAGTGAATAATTTCGTCGGTGGCATCGGCCCTATTGGAAATGGTGCAAGCTGCTATAATGTATGAGGAAAACAACCGCAGGCGCATGAGATTGCGGCTCACGCGCCCGCATCGTCTTAGTGCATGAAATGCAGGGTCGAAAAGCTTTGCCGCCAGTCTGAAACCTGTTCTGCGATATCCTTTTTCGCCAAACCGTCTGCAATCTGCGTGGCCAGCTGTTCGGCGTCGGCCGCAGTCATGCCCCACCGGACCAGTTCCGGTGTTCCGATGCGCAGGCCGTTCAGATCGCCGGCGACAGCGTTAACGGGCAACCCGATGCCACAGGCCAGGAAACCCGCATGCCGCAGTGTTTTTGAGGCCGCTTGCCCGCCGCCAAAGGGCTCCGCCAGCACGGCGAACTGATGCGAGGCGGTAAAGCCCCCGGCACCCGCAAAAACCGGAACCCCTTTGGCATTCAACGCTTCGGCCAGCGCTTTGGCCATCGCAATCATCGCCGCCGCGTATTCGGCACCAAAATCGCGCCAGTCCAGCATCGTCACAGCCAGGGCCGCCGATTTGGCCGCGTCGAAATTTGCCGTCATGCCGGGAAAGGCGATGCGATCCAGCGCCTGCGCAATCTCGGCGTCATTGCTGACGATCAGTCCCCCTGCAGGTCCGCCCAGGCTTTTGTAGGTGCTCATGGTCATGAAATGCGCGCCTTCGGCCAGCGGGTTGCGCCAAGCCTTTCCGGCAATGATCCCGCACTGATGCGCGGCATCGAACATGACCCTGGCGTCGATTTCATCAGCGATGGCACGGACTTCGGCGACCGGATGTTCAAACAGGTTCAGGCTGCCGCCAATCGTGATCAGGCGAGGCCGTTCCGTCAGCGCGATCTGCCGCAGTTGGTCCAGATCGACGGTGTAGCCATCGGGATTTACCGGCGCTTCGATGGTTCGCAGGCCGAACAGCCCGGCACAGCCGGCCAGGTGATGGGTGACATGCCCGCCGATTGACGCGGGTGGTGCGATGATCGTGTCGCCCGGTTTGCAGGTGGCCATAAAGCCGTAAAGATTCGCAATCGCCCCAGAAGGCACACGGATTTCGGCATATTTCGCATCGAAAATCTCAGCACACAGCTCGGCCGCGATCACCTCGATCTCTTCAATGGCTTCCAGGCCCATCTCGTACTTGTCGCCGGGATAGCCCAGCGAAGGGCGCGAGCCGATGCCCGAGGCCAGCAATGCCTCGGCCTTCGGGTTCATCACGTTTGTGGCAGGGTTGAGGTTGAAGCACTCTTTCTCGTGGATGTCCCGGTTTCGTGCCACAAGCTGGTCAATCCGCCCCAGCAGATCTGCCGAGGACGCCTGTGCCGTCCTGGTCGCGATATCCTGCACAAGTGTCTCGCATGCCGCAGGAACCCAGGCCCGTTGTTCGATTGTCATATCTGTGTCCTCCATTTGCGACCAAGATTGATCACTTCGAATGACAGCGCAAATCAGATTTGCTATTTCTTGGCGTAGAAAAACTAAGGCTAGGAATTTGCCCGTTTCACCACGCCGCCCCAAGGGGCCACCCATGAACGCCCTGCGCGCCTTCGAGGCCGCGGCGCGTCACGGCAGTTTTGTCGCCGCTGCGGATGAACTGAACGTCACGCCCGGTGCGATTTCCCAGCATATCAAGGCGTTGGAAGGCTGGGCAGGGGTGACATTGTTCCACCGGAATGCGCAGGGCGTACAGTTGACCCCGGCTGCCCGCAGTCTGAGCCGCGAATTTACCGAGGCCTTTGACGCGCTTGCATCCGCGACGCAAAGCCTGAGGAACCAGCGCCCCAATGCGGATATCCATATCGCCGCTCTGCCGTCGGTCGCGCAGCTTTGGCTGCCCGCCCGACTTGGGCGGATCCGGAAAATCTATCCTGATATCAATTTCTCGGTCACCGCGCTGGAATCACCGCCCAGCCTGATGCGCGAGTTTTTCGACCTGTCCGTATTCTTCGCCATCCCCGATGGCAGCCCCGAGCAGGTGGTCCTGGCCAGGGATATCATCTTTCCCGTCTGCTCTCCGGCATTGGCCGAAGACGTCGCAAAGGGTCGCGATCCGGGCACCCTTCCATTGTTGCACGATCAGACATGGCAGGACGATTGGGCGATTTGGTCGGATAAATCCGGGCGGGCGCTGGCTGATCCGCAAAAAGGGCCGCGCTATTCCCTGTACAGTCTGGCTGTCGAGGAAGCCAAATCCGGGGCGGGGGTCTTGATGGGCCATGCCTGCCTGATCGAACAGGCGCTGCACACTGGATTGCTCTGTCCGTTGTTTCCCGAAAGATGCGAGAGCGGCCTCTCACTGGTCCTGAACCGCCCGCACAGGACCCGGCGCAGGCCAGAGGTCGATGAAATCGCCGACCTGCTGAAACAGAGCGTTCAGTCGTCGGAAACCTGACCTGAAAACCAAAGCCAAAAAAAACCCCGGCCAAAGCCGGGGTCTTCTGTATTTCCGAAAAAGGGGCAGATTACTCTGCGCTTTCCTCTTTCTTTTCTTTCTTCTCGGGGACGATCTCTTCACCGGTTTCCTGATCGACGACTTTCATCGACAGGCGAACCTTACCACGATCGTCAAAGCCCAGCAGCTTGACCTTCACTTCCTGACCTTCCTTCAGAACATCCGACGGATGGTTCAGGCGGCGATTTTCGATCTGGGACACGTGCACCAGGCCGTCGCGCTTGCCAAAGAAGTTCACGAAGGCACCGAAGTCGACGATCTTGACCACTTTACCGGTATAGACCTGACCTTCTTCCGGCTCGGCCACGATCGAATAGATCATGTCATAGGCCTTCTTAATCGATTCACCATCCGGCGAGGCGATCTTGATGACGCCGTCGTCGTTGATGTCGACCTTGGCACCCGAAACCTCGACGATCTCGCGGATGACCTTGCCGCCCGAGCCGATCACTTCACGGATCTTGTCGGTCGGGATGTTCATGGTCTCGATACGCGGAGCGTGGACCGAGAATTCGTTGGTCTCGGACAGGGCTTTGCCCATCTCACCCAGGATGTGCATCCGGCCTTCTTTGGCCTGTGCCAGAGCAGTTTCCATGATCTGCGGCGTGATGCCTGCGACCTTGATGTCCATCTGCAGCGAGGTGATGCCGTTTTCGGTACCCGCCACCTTGAAGTCCATGTCGCCCAGGTGATCTTCGTCACCCAGAATGTCGGTCAGAACAGCGTACTCGCCGTCATCTTCCAGGATCAGGCCCATGGCCACACCGGCAACCGGCGCTTTCAGCGGAACGCCTGCATCCATCATCGACAGCGAACCGCCGCAGACAGACGCCATCGAGGACGAGCCGTTGGATTCAGTGATCTCCGACACCACGCGGATGGTGTAGGGGAAGTCGGTCGGCGCAGGCAGAACCGCCTGCAGCGCACGCCATGCCAGCTTGCCGTGGCCGATCTCACGACGGCCGGGCGAACCAACGCGGCCAACTTCACCAACCGAATACGGTGGGAAGTTGTAGTGCAGCAGGAAGTTCGATTTGAAGTTGCCGTGCAGCGCGTCGATGAATTGTTCATCGTCACCAGTGCCCAGCGTGGTCACGGCCAGCGCCTGCGTTTCACCACGGGTGAACAGGGCGGAGCCATGCGTACGCGGCAGTAGCGAGGTTTCGGCTTCGATGGCGCGGACATCGGTGGTCGAACGGCCGTCGATGCGCTTGCCGCCTTTGACGACGTCGCCGCGCAGGATGCCAGCTTCCAGCTTTTTCATCGCGGAACCCAGGTTCGCGTCTTCCAGCTGTTCCTCGGTCAACGCTTCCTTGATCGCTTCACGGGCAGCGGCAACAGCGGCGGTGCGCTCCTGCTTGTCTGTGATCGCGAAGGCGGCGCGCATTTGCTCTTCACCGGCTGCGGCAACAGCGGCGTAGAGGTCCGAATAATCGGGCGCTTGGAAATCGAACGGCTCTTTAGCGGTTTCTTCGGCCAGATCGATGATCAGGTCCAGCACCGGCTGAATCTGCTCGTGCGCAAAGTTCACGGCGCCCAGCATTTCGGCCTCGGACAGCTCGTACGCTTCGGACTCCACCATCATCACGGCGTTCTTGGTGCCGGCGACAACCAGATCCAGACGCTGTTCGGGGTTCAGGCGCAGGTCCTGCATGTCGTCCACGGTCGGGTTCAGGACGTATTCGCCATCCACGAAACCAACACGGGCACCGGCGATCGGGCCCATGAACGGCGCGCCCGAGATGGTAAGGGCAGCCGAGGCGGCGATCATCGCAACGATGTCGGGGTCGTTGACCAGATCGTGGCTCAGCACGGTGCACATCACCAGAACTTCGTTCTTGAAGCCGTCAACGAACAGCGGGCGGATCGGACGGTCGATCAGACGAGCGGTCAGCGTCTCTTTCTCGGTCGGGCGCGCCTCGCGCTTGAAGAAGCCACCCGGAACCTTGCCGGCGGCATAGTATTTCTCTTGGTAGTGCACGGTCAGCGGGAAAAAATCCTGACCGGGCTTTTGTTGCTTGGCAAAGGTCACGTTGGCCATGACGCTGGTTTCACCCAGCGTGGCAATCACGGTGCCGTCGGCCTGACGGGCAACCTTGCCGGTTTCCAGTGTAAGCGTCTCCTCGCCCCACTGAATTGATTTCTTTGTTACATCAAACATATGCGTATCCTAGAAGGGAGCACTCCCGGCCCTCCGGGTCTCCCGTTTGCATGGCGGCCCCATTGCCGCCGACCCCACTTTATCTTCCATTCGAGTGCCGGGGTCAGGGCACAACGTCTCAGATACCCGCGCGCTTACATGAGTTTTGGCCCGAAGGGAAGGGAAACCGGATGCCGATAGCGAAAGGGTGCCGAAAGCGTTTAGAAAGACCGTTCGCGATTTGCGCAGCGCGCGGATGTCTTGCGCGGGCTCTGCCGTCGGCGCGGTTGTGGCACTTGCTGCCCACTGCGATTAGCGCGAACGAGACCTGCGTGCTTTCGGCAGCATTTTGCAGCGCGCTCCAAGAGAAGGGCTCACCCGCCAGCCAGATGGCAAACAAGGTAGCGGACAGGTTCACGATGAAGGTCAGGCACCACAGTGCCGCCGCAAAGAACAATCCGTACATTACCGACTACAGAACCAAAGCCCTGTAATCCGTGCGCCGCGTTTCCCCCTTCAATGCCAGAGCAGCGCGTATCCCGAACAGGCTGATGAAGGCGCTTGTAATCGGCTCGCTGACGTGACCGGCCAACCCAAGGGTGAAAACATCCAGAACCATCCACACAACTATTGAGGCGAGGCTGATCGCAAGGATGGGGAAAATCATGCGGGGTGTGACGCGGAGCGACAGCACGAATGAGTTCAGAATTAGAAGCATTAAACAGGCTTTTGACATAACCTTAAGTTGTGCAGGTGGATACACCTCAACCCCCTGGCAATGTCAAATGCGTGGGTCGACCGCTCTAAAAAAAGAGGTTCGATGGCCACAACAAAAAACGCCCGCCAAAATGGCGGGCGTTTGAAACAAATGCAAAAAGCGGTTAGCGGCGGATGCCCAGCTTTTTGATCAGGTCCTGGTAACGCGCTTCTTCCTTGCCTTTCAGGTAGTCCAGCAGCTTACGGCGCTGAGCAACCATCTTCAGCAGACCACGACGACCGTGGTTGTCTTTCTTGTGGGTCTTGAAGTGCTCGGTCAGGGTGTTGATGCGCGAGGTCAGGATGGCAACCTGAACTTCAGGCGAACCGGTGTCGCCCTCTTTGGTTGCGAATTCTTTCATGACGCGTGTTTTTTCAGCGGCAGTGATCGACATCGGGGTCTCCTTTGAAAGGTTAGAGTGAATGGCGCAGGCCGGGATGTCGTCCAGCGCAGGCCCATGGAGAAAACCGCACCGATTCCGATGCGGATGCGCGCGTATAGGCGCATTTGCGGCAAATGGCAAAGGGAATCTCCTGGCTCAGTCCGGAAGGCCCAGCTGTTCCAGTTCTGCTTCGGTCATGAATTGGATATCATCTGCCGTGATACCTTGGGAACCGAGCAGATGCGCCACATCCTGCCCGTTGACCATCACCCGGATCAGATTTTCGTCTTCGGCGTCGGTTTCCAGACGAATATCGGGTTCTTCAGCGTCATTCCAGGAAATCAGCAACTTGTCCTGCCCTGGCTGAAAATCCATCACTGTGACCTGATCGTCGTCGTCCTCGGGGCTCAGAACAAATGTATCCGCGTCCTGTCCGCCAGTGACGATATCGCCGCTTTCCGCCAGAATCCTGTCTTCCCCTGCGCCACCGTTCAGGAAGTCTGCTGATTGTTCCGCGTCGCCATCGTCGCCTGAAATAAGATCATCGCCATCGCCGCCGAAAACGACGTCTTCACCGGCCCCGCCGCTTAGCGTGTCATTGCCATAGCCGCCCTGCAGCACATCATCGCCTTCCCCGCCGGTCAGAATGTCATCACCTTGCCCACCAATAAGCGTGTCGTCACCCTGCCCACCGTGCATCTCGTCCGAACCGCCATGTCCGTAAAGCTCGTCATCCCCGCAATCGCCGTTCAGAAGATCATCCCCATCCATGCCATGAATCAGGTCATCGCCTTCTGCACCGGACACGATGTCATCGCCGGTGCCCCCGAACAACATGTCGTCCTCATGGCTGCCTTCGATGATCAAATTGCTGTCCTGAACGTCAGTCGGATCGTCCACGGCCGCATCTGGTTGCGTCTCGGTGTCATCGCCCGTTTCGGGGACTTCAGTGCCCTCGAACTCGGGTTCTTCAGTTCCGGTGGGCAGGTCTTCAACCTCGGGAGGGGCCGGGTCATCGACATTGTCGTCGATTTCCAGAAATGCCCCCTGTCCGGCGTCATCCGGCTGATCCGGTGCGACGTCGTCATCTGATTCTTCATCTTCGGACGAAAAGATATCGCTGACCGCGTAGGCGGCACCGCCTACGGCCGCCAGTCCAAGCAAACCGATCAGAAACATGAAAATCCTCCGAAAGCCTGGTGAAATATCCCATGGATTCAGAAGTTTGGTCAAAGCAAGCCTGAAGGTGTGGTTAACCTTTTGTCACCACGCTTGGGGCTGCTGAGAGTAGGCGATGTAGAGGGGATGCTTGGGATGCCCGTCTTTTGTCAGCCCAAGATGAAACAGGGGCTGGCCGGTTCCGCGCAGCAGGTTTTCAACAGCAGGGCCACGCTCAAGATGTGCGCCGTGGGTGCCCCAGGCGGCGATGACCTGGTCGGCCCATTGGACACCGTCCAGAATGGCCGCGTCATTCTCGGGTCCGACCGGATCGGGGGCGGCTCGCATCTTGCGCGGGTCGGTGTCGCGCCAGGCAAAGATGTTGGTCACCTGAAATGCGCCGAACCCCAATGCCCGCGCCCGACGTTCGCACCGTTCCACCGTTGGGTCGTTCTGTACCTCGGTCGCGGTCGATGGGTTCAGCATGACGAACAGCGCCTTGCGCCCCGTCGGATCCCAGATGCGTGTCAGGCTATAGCGATAGTTCTCGCAATCGGAATACACGGCGGTCGAGGGCGCGTCGCCTTTGGTGTGGGAACGGGTGATCATGATGGGTTAGTGACCAATTGCGCCGGCTTTCGCAAGCGCAAGCTCAGCGGTCGGTGTATTTGTCCAAACCTTTGTCGACCCAGTTCAAGGCATATCCCGCTGGCCCGCGTATGCCCTGTTTCGGATTCGTGGGACAATCAAGCTGCACATGCGGATTGTCACGAAGAAGCGTGAGCGCGTCCCTGGCCGCAGCCAACTGGTCCTTGGTGACTTTGGGTACGTCGCTGTGCTTGACGGCTGCCAGTGTCATCCGATGCAGCGCCGAAGCCAGTGTCCAGACCGTATGATACCGCAGGCCTTCCAGTTTTGGGTGCGCCGCGATGCGGGCGATGACGGCAACCAAAACGTCATAGAAGGTCAGGTCCCTGTTTGTCCGCAAAATCTCGGCGGCCACGTAAACATCTGCAGGGTCCGCGCCGGGTTTCAACCCGTCATGGATCGGCGCCGTATCGGGCAGGTTCCCCGCCAGGACTTTCAGCGACTGCCGGGTTTCTTCCAGTTCGGACACCGGCGCGTGAATGTCGAAGGCCGAATACAACGTGCTCAGACGCGCGTTTTCCTCTTCCAACTCGGCGACATGCGCCTCTGTTTCGTCGAGCTTTTGCTTGACTTCACGAAGCTGAACTTCGAACTCGCCAAGCTTTGCGGACGAAATGTAGCGAGGGATCGCCTTAAGGCGCTCGGGCTTGCGGATGATCCATATGACCAGCCCCAGGGCGATCAGCGACCAGATCGAGATGTTTTCAAGAAACAGCTTCAGGTATTGGAAGACCGCATCGTTTTCCAACGTGAACCCCCATCGTTGCAATCGGTAATCCGACCGTAGCGGCAAAACCGAGTTGGGGGAACATCGCTCAACTATCGACGAACACCCGGCTGGGGTGCAATTCGCCCGATTTGTAGATACCCACGGCCACAGCCTTGCCATCCAGCGAGGCCCAGGCCTCATCGCCGTATTCAACGTCCGATGCCAGAACCATGCCCGGATTGCCATTGCGCAGGCGGGTAGCACCTACGGGGGTGCACTTCAGCTCGGGCAGGTCGGACAGGCCGGTCTCAAGCGGGTGCAGGTAGTCGTCCAGTGCTTCGGTCTTGGCCATTTCGTCGATCTGCTCGATGCTCAGCCCGTCTTCGGCCTCGAACGGGCCGGACCAGATGCGGCGCAGTTCTCTGACGTGGCCGTGACAGCCCAGTGCCTCGCCCAGATCGCGCGCGATCGAACGGACGTAGCCGCCTTTACCGCATGTCATTTCCAGCACGACGTGATCTTCGTCGGGGCGGTCGACAAGTACCAGTTCCTCGACCCATAACGGGCGGGCGGACAGGTCCACATCCTCGCCGTCGCGGGCCAGCTTGTAGGCGCGCTGGCCGTCGATCTTCACGGCTGAGAACTTGGGCGGCACCTGCATGATGTCACCCAGAAAGGGGGCCAGTGCCTGTTTGATGTCGTCATCCGAGGGGCGCGCGGGACTTTCAGCGATCACCTCGCCTTCGGCATCGTCGGTGTTGGTGGCCTGACCCAGACGCACGGTGAAAGTATAGGCTTTCAAAGCATCGGTGATGTAGGGAACGGTCTTGGTCGCCTCGCCCAGAGCTACGGCCAGAACACCGGTCGCTTCAGGGTCAAGTGTACCTGCATGGCCCGCCTTTTTTGCATCCATCGCCCAACGCACCTTGTTGACCACTGCGGTCGAGGTCATGCCCGCGGGCTTGTCCACCACCAGCCAACCGGAAATATCGCGGCCCTTGCGTTTGCGTCCCATACTGCACCTAGAAGATTGCTGAGGCGCGCGGGTTAGCGGATCGCCTCACTGCTGTCAATTTGCAGGCGCATCCTCGACCACTCCGACTATTGGCCCCAGCGAAAACCCGACATCGGACCGTTTGTTCGCCCGGTCATACATCCGAGAGATATTGCCGTCGAAGAACAGCGCGTTGGGCGTACCCAGCAGATCGCGGAACAGGCCGCCGAACTCGTGGAAAGTGACGTAATCATCCGAAATTGCGAACACCGCCCGTGTGCCGTCGGCACTGGTGCCCACCCCGTTGCGAACATAGAGCGAGGTCGAATCGGGCAGGAAGCGCGGATGCAGCTCTCCGTTGATGACCAGCATCGGGCCGGATTGTGTGGCAAAACGGCAGTCGGGAACCTGATCGACGAAATCCAGTGTCTCGAACACGTCGGCGCGACCCTCGCGAATGCAGAACACGCCATTGGGCAACAGACCGAAATTGCCGGGGCCCGGGTTGGCGATCACGCGCATCTGTTCCTGGCCGTCTTCGACATAGTGACCGACAGGTGAGCGGTCTTCGTGATACATGCCCGCGTTCATCGCGAAGGCAAGCCGTTTGCCGCCCGGTTTCAGTGCATCATTGACGGAAGAGAAATGCCCCAGCAGCTCGCCGTTTTCATCGTTCAGAAACAGACGCAGATCTTCGTTCGCGGCATCCACCTCGCAGACTGTGTACCGCTTGCCCTCATGGGTCAGCTTATCACAGGTCACCGCAGAGGCTTGCGCGGCCCAGAAGGCCGCGATCAGCGAGACGGCGGGGCGGATCACTCGTCCAGATCGCGGCGCACCGCGTCCTGATCGAACATGCGGCGGGTGTCGTCCAGCCGGTCGAACGTGTCGTCCAGCCGGAACCGCAGATCGGGCGAGAATTTCAGACCGACCTTCTTGCCGACCATGCGCCGCAGCTCACCCTTGTTGCGGGCGAGCAGCGCGATCACGTCCTCCTGCCCTTTGCCGCCCAGCGGCAGCACGTAGGCAGTGGCAATCTTCAGATCGGGCGAGGTGCGCACCTCGCCCACGGTGATCGACATGCGGTTCAGGTCGGGGTCGTGGACATCTCCGCGCGCCAGAACCTCGGACAGGGTGCGGCGGATCAGCTCGCCGACGCGCAGCTGTCGTTGGGACGGGCCGGGGCCATCGTGGAATTTGTTCTTTGCCATAAACCCCGATCTAAGCGCAAAGCGGGGCTTTGCCAAGCGGGCGCGAACGGGGTAGGAGGCTTTGAGCCGACCATCCGGCAGGCAACGCGAAAGGACCAGCGCCATGACCCATATTCCGGGGATCGTCATCACAGGGGCTTCGGGCCGTATGGGGCAGATGCTGATCAGGACCGTCACGGACAGTGATCAGGTTCGTCTGGTCGGCGTGGTCGAGCGTAACGGCCACGACTGGATCGGTCAGGATGTCGGCGAGGCGATGGGTGGGCAGGCGCTGGGCATAGCCGTGACCGATGACCCGCTCGAGGCTTTCGCGCAGGCGCAGGCTGTCATCGATTTCACCGCACCCGAGGCGACGCTGGAATTTGCCGCCCTGGCCGCGCAAGCGCGTTGCGTGCACGTGATCGGCACCACCGGCATGACCGAAGAACAGATCGCTGCGCTGGAACCGGCCGCGCGCCATGCCGTAATCGTGCGGGCCGGTAACATGAGTCTGGGTGTCAACCTGCTGGTACAACTGACCAAAAAGGTTGCCGCCGCGCTGGATGAGGATTTCGATATCGAGATCATCGAAGGCCATCATCACCACAAGGTCGATGCACCATCGGGCACCGCGCTGATGCTGGGCGAGGCGGCTGCCGAGGGCCGGGGCGTCAATCTGGCCGATGTGTCCGACCGGGGTCGCGACGGCATCACCGGCGCGCGCAAGCGAGGGGACATTGGGTTCCACGCCATTCGGGGTGGGGACGTTGTCGGCGAGCATGACGTGCTGTTCGCAGCCCCCGGCGAACGCATCGTATTGCGCCATCTTGCCTCGGACCGCGCCATCTTTGCACGCGGTGCGCTGAAGGCGGCGCTGTGGGGGCAGGGCAAGGCGCCCGGTCAGTATGACATGGTGGATGTGCTGGGGCTCTGACCCGTAGACAGGTCGCAAGCCGGCGCTAAAGTCCGGGTATGCGTATCCTGAAATCCCCAGTGGCGTCCGGCCTGTTGTTCGTGGCGTTTTATCTGACACTGCTGCCTTTTCTGGTGCATGGGTTTGGCATGATTGGTATTGGGCTGTCTGACGATGCAGCCCAGCGCAGCTATTTGTTTGCCGACGGTCAGGGCATCGGCGATACGATGATGATGGTGCACATATTGGCCGGAACTGTGCTGGTGGCATTGGTGCCGCTGCAACTGATCAAAAGGCTTCGGCTTGGATTCAACCGATTTCACCGTGCATTGGGTTCTGTTCTGATTTCGCTGGCATTGATCACAGGCGCGGCGGGAATGGCCTATATCCTGTTGCGAGGAACGATTGGTGGCCCGGTGATGTCTGTGGGCTTCTTCCTCTATGGCCTGTGCCTGTTTGTTTCGGCTCTGATGCTGGCCCAAAAGGCGGTGGCAGGTGATCGCGCTGGTCACTGGGCCTGGGGATTGCGACTGTTCTGGCTGGCGCTTGGGTCTTGGTTATACCGTGTGCACTACACATTATGGTACCTGCTGACCGGAGGGCTTGGGTCAGAGCCCGATTTTTCGGGCCCTTTTGATCTGGTGCAGAATTTCGCGTTCTTTCTTCCCTATCTGCTGGCCGTGCAGGTTTGGATTTCAGGGCGACGTAACGACCATCAGCGGGCGTTGGTCACAGATCCCTGATCTTGTCCGCACGCAGCGGGCAGGCGAGGTAGACACCGAATTCCTTCCCGATGTCAGCGCTGACCCGGGCGTGGACTTTGCCTTGACGGTCCAGGAACCGTTGATTGTCCTCAACGGGAAAAATCCCCTCGTGCCAGATGCCGGGATGGATATAAAGACCGCGCGAGCCGTCGCACCAGAATGCCACCACCTTGTCGGGGGTCAGGTTATCGCCGGGCAGCGCGGCAGGCACGATGAACGGTCTGTTATCCAGCGGCCAGAACATCTGCCCGCCATCCGGGTGATAGTTCATGTGCCACAACAACACCTGATCGCGCGGCGCGGTTTGCTGTTGCGATTGCGCTTGCTGCGGATCGGTCGACCAGCCGAGCACATAGTGACCATTGACGGCCTCGTTTCGACCATAAAGCACATCACCCTTCCATTCTCCATGGAATGTGCCCTCGACCCAGCCACCTTCGTCACCGGTGCCGTCATCGATCGGCCGCCAGCCCTGTTGCGGCCAGCGGACGATTTCGATTTCGAACGTATCAGGGTCATCGACCAGACAGCCGTAGCCTTTTACCGACTGCTCTGTCGCCCGGATCAGCGGAACCTCATGCCATGGCAGCGACGGCTTGGAGCTCGCTTCGAAGATGTATTCCGGCGCGTTCATGATGCCCCCAGATGTCTGTCGACCATACGCTGCACCATCGGTGCGAAATGGGCGAATTCCGGAGTTTGCATGTCGGCACGCTTGCCCGCCTCATCCAGATACCGCACCTGAATAATCTCTTTCAGGTTCGGGTTGGCCTCGAACTCTGCCACTTCATCGGCACTCATGGGTCCGCCCTGCAGTTCCAGCGTGTGGACCGACGCGGCGGACAGGCGGTTGAAGTATTCGGGCTTGGTGGCGCAGAGATAGCGCTTGGCCGCGACGTGATACCGGCAGCAGTCGGTGATGACCGACGGGAAAAACTGCTCCAGCACCTCGGCACCAGCGTCCTCGTGGTGGCGATCCTCGGTGTCGTCGGGGTGATAGGTGCCGAATTCGGACGTGAAATGACCGATATCGTGCAGCAATGCTCCGACGATGATCTCTTCGGTCTGGCCGTTCTGCTCGGCAATCGTGGCCCCCTGCAACATGTGCTGAGCCATGGTGACGGGCTCGCCGAGATACTCCTCTCCGCCACGGCGCTCGAAAATATCACCGATGAAAGCCACGATATTGTCGCGGTTCAAGGTCGAGAAATCGGGTTTCATTCCGCCGCCTCCGGTTGTGCCATCTCCATCGCGGCTAGAGTGGACAGCAATCCGTCCTTGTCGGCATAACACCCCTGCAGCCAGCGTGATCCGGCACCGGAATAGCCCAGACGGGCGTGCAGCACGCGAGTGTTGTCGACGATAAAGCTTTCGCCCGGTTCCAGCTTGAACGACACGCCCATGGCCGGGTCGTCGATGATTTCACCGAACTGCCGATAGGCGGCGTAGTAGGCTTCCATCTTGTCGAACGGCACATCCACAAACGGCGCGGATGAGCGGTTGTTGAAGCGGATGCTGATCAGTTCTCCGTCAGGTGAAAGCTCGATCATCGGGCGGCGTGAGCGCAGGCAGACACCGTCGGAACCCTTATACTCGAACCTTGCCGGATAGCCCGCCAGCAGGGCGAAGCCTTCAGGGTTCAGGTCCCGCAGCTTTTCAGCGGCCCGGAAGCCATCGACCACGATCGAGTCACCTCCTTCGGCGCTGTTTTCCAGGCAATAGAGGATTTGCAGTGTCGGAACCGGATCTCGGTAGGGATTGTCGGTATGGGCCTGCAGACCAAGGCCGGTATAGGCAAGGTTGGTGGGGTTCACCTCGGTCCGGACCTCGAAATAGGGGCCGTAGTTTGTTTCGCGGACGTAACCGAACAGATCGGCCACTTTCAGCAGCGATTCCGGTTCGGCGGGGCCGCCGGTCAGCTTGGCAAAACCGAACTCGGCCACTGCGGCCAGCCAGTCCCGTTTGGCACCGGGGTTGACATGAACCGCAGTCCAGTCGCCAGAGGGCGCGTTCATGCCGCGTTCCCAGGTTGTGATGCCCTGCGCGACTCGCCCGAAAGCACCGGCGTGATCGTGATCATAGCCGTGGTCGGCCAGCCAGTCGGCCGGGAAGGAAACGGTCTTGCCTTCGGGCTGGAAGGTGACCTGCAGATCGCCGCCGACAATTTCTGCCGCACTGACCGAAACATTTGCGGGAATGTCACCGATGGTGATCAGACGTTGTCCGTTGCCCGGCGCTCGGGTGTCGGGGTCCAGCGCGTTGTCACGCAGCCAGATGGCGTGAAAGCGCGATTGGGACGCGTCGGCAAAAGTGACAGTTACGACCGAAGGGGTAAAAGTGGCGGTGCGCAGCATTGGGAATCTCCTGTTCAGCGCGGCTTTGGTTGAGGAGATACGGTGCTTGTGGCATTAATACAATTAATCCTTCTTTCTGCTGAGGCCCGGAAAAACTAATGGATAGAAAGAAAGTCGGTCTGCCCCCTCTGGATTGGCTGCGCGTGTTCGAGGCCGCCGGGCGTCTTGGCGGGTTTTCAGCCGCCGCGCGTGAGTTTGGCCTGACGCAGGCGGCGGTAAGCCAGCGGATCGGCAACCTTGAATCCTGGCTGGGTCGAACATTGTTCGTGCGCGAAGCGCGCGGCGTGTCCCTGACCGTTGAAGGCGAAAGCTACCTGCCTCTGGTGCAGGACAGCCTGCAGGCACTGGAGCGAAATACAGAGGACCTGTTCGGCAAATCCCCGCGAGAGCTGCGTGTCGCCGGCCTGTCCTCGAACATCCACGCACTGGTTCTGCCGGCCGTCGCGCGGTTTCAGGAGGTGCGGCCCAAGGTGCGGGTGATGACCGACTCGGTTGCGCGCCGGTCGTCGCTGGACGAGGAGAGGACATGGCTGCAAATCCGCTACGGCCGCGGGACCTGGCCCGGGCGCGATGCGGCGCTGATCGCGCGTGAGGTGCTGGTGCCGATGGCCGCGCCGGGTGTTGAATGGGGCGCGCCGCTGATTGATCTGCGCGGGGAACGACCGGCATGGCGGGACTGGGCGCGCAAGACGGACAATGCGGAATTGCCGCCGTCAAAGATCAGTCTCGATTCAATGGAGCACGCGATTTCCGCAGCTCGGCAGGGGATCGGCGTGGCGCTGGGTTCGGTGCCTCTGGCCCATTCGGACTTACATGCGGGACGATTGTGCAGGCTGGATCTGCCCGAGTTGCCGACCAAGGATGGCTATTGGCTGACATGGCCCGAAGAGCGTGCGAAATCGAACAAGCAGCGCGCTCTGATCGCTGATTTTCTGCAGGCTTTGCGGGGCTGAACGATCAGAAATCGATGGCGATGCCTTTTTTCTCCCAGTCGCCATAGCGGGCCGGGTCGGGGCCGTCGCGCCCGCCCAGTTCCTTTGGCATTTCCTTGGCTTCGGCCTCGGCCTTCTTGCGGCGCTCGTCGGCTTCGGCCAGCGCGCGCTGGGCAGCAGGCGGCAGGTCTTTGCGCTGATCGGTCATGACATCGGGTTCCTTTCCGTGCATGGGCTTGATATACGCCCGCGTCCGCCCTTGGCAATGCGGGCTCGGGTCACAGGAAAGGCGAATCCATGTCTGACAGCGCAACAGCGGCGCGGCGCAGCGCGATCTATCTGCTGGATCAGATTTTGGGAGAAGGGCGATTGCTGTCGGAATGCCTGGCCGCAGGCGCGCTGGATCGTCTTGAACCCGAGGACCGTGCAAGGGCTCAGCGTCTTGCGCTGCAAACGTTGCGCGGGTTGGAACGGGCGGACCGCCTGCTGGACAATCACCTGAACCGGACACCGGCGCTGACTGTCCAAAACGCCTTGCGCCTTGGCGCGGTCGAATTGTGCCACGGTGAGGCGGCACATGGCGTCGTCAACTCCATGGTCGAGATCGTAGGCCGGTCGCGCAAGCATGGACGCCTAAAGGGCTTGGTGAACGCCGTGCTGCGTAAAGTCGCCGCTGAAGGGCCGGATGCCTGGCCGAGAATGCGGGTGCCGCGCCTGCCGGATTGGCTGCGGGAACCGCTGATCATGGCCTGGGGTCCCGATGCCGTTGCGGGCATGGAGAGGGCTCATTTCAATGGCGCGCCACTGGACATCACGCTGAAGCCCGGCGCGACCGGACCCGGTGAGGCTTTGCCAACGGGTTCAATGCGCGTTCACGATGCCGGCCAAGTATCGACCCTGCCGGGTTATGACAGGGGTGCGTGGTGGGTACAGGATGCAGCGGCGGCCTTGCCCGTGCGGGTGCTGGCGCCAAAAGCGGGTGAGCGAATTCTGGACCTTTGTGCCGCCCCCGGCGGCAAGACGTTGCAACTGGCGGCGGCAGGGGCAGATGTCACTGCGCTGGACATCTCGGAAGGGCGGCTGGAGCGGGTGCGCGAGAACCTTGCCCGCACCGGTTTGTCAGCGAAGGTCATCGCCGGCGACGCGTTGGAGCATCAGGGTCAATATGATGCCATCCTGCTGGATGCCCCCTGTTCCGCCACGGGCACCATTCGTCGGCACCCTGACCTGCCCTTTGCAAAGGATGGTTCGGAATTTGGCGGGCTGATCGAATTGCAGGCCCAGATGCTGGCCCATGCCTGGACCCTTCTGAAACCCGGCGGGCGGCTGGTCTATTGCACCTGCTCGCTACTGCCGGATGAAGGCGAGGTGCAGGTCGAAGAGGCGCTGGAACAATATCCCGATATGCAGATCGACCGAGGCGCGCTGGGCATCGAAGGTGTCGATTCCGACTGGATCACGCAGGAAGGAGGGTTGCGCCTGCGGCCAGACTTTTGGGAGGATCGGGGCGGCATGGACGGGTTCTATATCGCCTGCCTGAACAAATCCGCCTGAAGGCACGCTTTTCGATGACTTGACGCGCCGCCCGGTCTATCGTTGGGTCTCAGGCGCCAGCAGAGCGCAAGGGGCAGAGAAACAAGCGTCATGTCGAAGTCGGACACCATGGCCAACCGGTGGATGCGGTTTCAGAACCGTTTCTACGCGCGCCTCAGCCAGCGCCAGAAGGCGGTCACCGGATTTGTCAGCCAGCCCGAACCCCGCGCTGTCGGCTCATTCGCGCGCGGCAGGCAGTTGGTGGCCGGGAACCTGCTGTTCGCCGGTTACTTGGTCGAGGCGCAGGATACCGGACTGTGGGATGTCGCAGCGCCCAGTGCCGGTTTTGACAATGAGCGTCACGGATTTGCCTGGCTGGACGATCTGGCCGCAGTTGGAGACATGCGCGCGCGGGAAAAAGCCCAGCGTTGGGTCTGGGGTTGGATCGCGACACATGGCCGGGGGCAGGGACCCGGCTGGGCGCCCGACCTGACAGGTCGCCGGGTGATCCGCTGGATCAACCACGCCATTTTCCTGTTGCGCGGTGTGGACGAGCAGCACAGCAGGCTGTTCTTCCGCTCTCTGGCGCAGCAAACGTGGTATCTGTCCAAACGCTGGCACGCCGCGACGCCGGGCTTGCCCCGGTTCGAAGCGTTGACCGGTCTGGTGCAGGCCGGTCTGGCGCTGGAGGGATTGGAGAGACTGGCCGATCCGGCCCTCAGCGCATTGTCGCGGGAATGCGAGCGGCAGGTGGATAAGCAGGGCGGGATCAGTACCCGGAACCCCGAAGAATTGCTTGAGGTATTTACGCTTCTGTCCTGGACATCCGCCGCGCTGAGTGAACTGGGTCGGGGGACGCCGGGATCTCAGCTGAACGCGATCAGACGCATTGCACCGACCCTGCGCAGTCTGCGGCATTCGGACGGCGCGCTGGCCCGGTTTCATGGTGGCGGGCGCGGCCTCGAAGGGCGGCTGGATCAGGCCCTGGCGCAAAGTGGCGTGAAGCCGGACCATTCAACAGGGCTGTCAATGGGATATGCCCGTCTCTACGCCGCAAGAACCAGCGTGATCATCGATGCCAGCGCACCGCCCAAAGGGGCTGCATCCTATAACGCGCACGCTTCCACCCTGGCGTTTGAGCTGACATCCGGACGCAGGCCGTTGGTCGTGAATTGCGGGTCCGGCGCTAGTTTCGGGCTCGAATGGCGTCGGGCCGGGCGGGCGACGCCTTCGCATTCCACCCTGTGCCTGGACGGATACTCCAGCGCCCGCCTGACCGATCCGGCCCCGGGCACGGAATACGAAGCGCTGGTCGATGCGCCCTCGCAGGTCCTGACCGAGGTTGAGGCCGGTTTTGAAGGAACCCGCTTCATGGCTGGTCATGACGGGTACGCAAAAGTGTTTGGTCTGACCCACGCCCGTACTTTTGAACTGCGTTTTGACGGCCGCGAACTTGTGGGTGAGGACATTTTGCTGACCGCAACCGACAAGGCGAAGCGGCAGTTTGACAAGGCGATGGATGCCTCGGGCCTGTCGGGGATCGCGTTTGATATCCGGTTTCACCTGCACCCCGACGTGGATGCGGCGCTGGATTTGGGGGGTGCTGCGGTGTCGATGGCTCTCAAAAGCGGTGAGATCTGGGTTTTTCGCCATGATGGCGCGGGAAAATTGTCAGTCGAGCCAAGCGTTTACCTTGAGAAAGGGCGTTTGAAGCCGCGCGCGACAAAACAGATCGTTCTATCCGGGCGCGCAATGGAGTATGCGACCCGCATCCGGTGGACGCTGAGCAAGGCACAGGATACAGCCTATGCCGTGCGCGATCTGCACCGGGACGAGCCCGAGTTTGACTGACGCCAAAAGGACCTTTGGACCCATGACCGACCTTCACCCCGTGCGCCGCGCGTTGCTTTCCGTTTCCGACAAGACCGGGCTGATCGAGCTGGGAAAGGCGCTGGCCGAGCGCGGAGTCGAGTTGCTGTCGACCGGCGGCACGGCCAAGGCGCTGCGCGAGGCAGGGCTTGAGGTGAAGGACGTCAGTGAGATCACAGGCTTCCCCGAGATGATGGATGGCCGTGTGAAAACCCTGCATCCGATGGTGCATGGCGGGCTGCTCGCGCTACGCGACAACGACACCCACGTTGCTGCGATGGAAGAACACGGCATCGGTCCAATCGACCTGCTGGTGGTGAACCTCTACCCGTTCGAGGCGACAGTGGCCAAAGGTGCTGGTTACGACGAATGTATCGAAAATATCGATATCGGCGGACCTGCGATGATCCGCGCGGCCTCCAAGAACCACGCCTTCGTGAACGTGGTCGTGGATGTCGAGGACTATTCCTCACTGTTGGATCAACTGGAAGAAAACTACGGCAAAACTTCCTATGGTTTCCGTCAGTGGCTTGCGCAAAAGGCTTACGCCCGCACCGCGGCGTACGACACCGCAGTTTCGAATTGGATGGCCGACGCATTGCAGCTTGAAGCGCCCAAGCGCCGATCTTTTGCGGGTGAGCTGAAACAGACCCTGCGCTATGGTGAGAACAGCCATCAACAGGCGGCTTTCTACACTGATGGAACCAACCGTCCGGGTGTGGCGACCGCCGTTCAGCACCAGGGCAAGGAACTGAGCTACAACAACATCAACGACACAGATGCTGCGTTTGAATTGGTGGCCGAGTTCAATCCTGCAAAAGGTGCGGCCTGTGCGATCATTAAGCATGCCAACCCTTGCGGCGTAGCCACAGGCACGACCTTGCTGGAAGCGTATAAGTCAGCCTTCGACTGCGACCGGACTTCGGCCTTTGGTGGGATCGTGGCACTGAGCCAGCCGCTCGACGCCGAAACCGCACAGGAAATCACCGGGATTTTCACCGAAGTCGTGATCGCCCCCGGCGCGTCGGACGAGGCAAAGGCGATCTTCGCGGCCAAGAAAAACCTGCGTCTGCTGACCACCGAAGGCCTGCCGGATGTGACCACTGGTGGCAAAACCGTGCGACAGGTGGCCGGTGGCCTGCTGGTGCAGGACAAGGACAATGGGTTCATCGGAATGGATGACCTGAAGGTTGTCACCAAAAAGGCCCCGACCGAAGAGCAGATGCGCGACCTGCTGTTTGCCTGGAAAGTCGCCAAGCACGTCAAATCCAACGCCATCGTCTACGTCAAAGACGGTGCGACCGTGGGCGTGGGCGCGGGCCAGATGAGCCGCTTGGACTCTGCCATGATTGCCGCCAAGAAGGCCGAACGCATGGCCGATGCGCTTGGCTTGCCGCAACCGCTGACCATTGGCTCGGCCGTGGCGTCCGATGCGTTCTTCCCCTTCCCTGACGGGCTGATGGAGGCCGCCGAAGCTGGCGCGACCTGCGTGATCCAGCCGGGCGGCTCGATGCGCGATGACGAGGTGATCGCTGCAGCGGACGAGGCAGGCCTTGCAATGGTCTTCACCGGCATGCGCCATTTCCGTCACTGATGCGTTTTCGCCTGCTGCTCTGGGCCGCGCTGGCGGCGCTGTTGATCGACCAGATCAGTAAATATCTGGTCGTACACGTGATGCGCGTGGCCGAAAAGCCCGGCGGTGTTGACGTGTTGCCGCCGCTGCTTGTGTTCAAGTACGGCGAGAATCGCGGGATTAACTTTGGCCTGTTTCAGGGGAACACGGACGCAGCCCGCTGGTTTCTGATTGGCATATCGGTCGTGATCTGCACGGCCGTTCTGATCTGGTTGATGCGGACGACGCCGTCGAAGCTGATGCAGATTTGCGGCGGCTTGCTGATCGGCGGGGCGCTTGGAAATGTGGTGGACCGGGTTCTCTATGGCTATGTCCTGGATTTCCTGAACATGTCCTGTTGTGGCATCGATAACCCGTTTGTCTTCAATCTGGCCGATGTGTTCATTTTTGCCGGAGCGCTGGGACTTGTTCTGTTTGACGGCAAAAAGCCCTCGTGACGCGCCGGACGATATGCGATAAAAGCGCCTCAAACAGGCTGGAGACACAAATGCGGATGCCGCTTGCCATACTTGCACTGACACTTGCCGTTGCCGTGGCGGGCTGTTCCAAACGTGGCTTGCGCGATCTTCAGCCACCCGGATCGGGCCCGGACGAATTTTCGGTGCTGCCGGTCAAGCCGCTGACAGCACCCAAGGATTACAGCTTCCTGCCGGCCCCCACACCGGGCGGCGGCAATCTGGTTGATCCGACGCCCAAGGCGGATGCCGTGGTGGCGCTGGGGGGCAGTGCGGCGGCGCTGAACTCGAATACCAGCATTCCGTCTTCGGATGCGGCACTGGTCACCGCCTCCAGCCGTTATGGCGTTCCGGCCAATACGCGGCAGGTCGTGGCGCAGGAAGATGCCGATTTCCGCAAGCGCCGTGGCCGCTGGACTGGTCTGAAACTGTTCCCGGTTGACCGCTATGAGCAGGTTTACGAGCGGCAGGCGATCAACGCGAATGCGCAAAACGAAGCAGCCCGCGCGGCAGGGATTGAGACTCCCTCGGCCCCGCCTGCCGATGAATAATTCTTAACTTTCTGTCATCGCCCTTGAACCCGCGCGGCGCCACCGTAGTTTGAAACGCATAAACCAAACGGAGGATGCCGCATGGTTCGGGCTCTGGCGTTGTTTGCCGCCCTGATGACCGCGACCCCGCTTCTGGCCGAAGACGGGCAGGAGGCAGTCACGACTTTTACACTGGATAACGGCATGGATGTCGTGGTGGTCGAGGATCATCGCGCCCCGGTCGTACAGCATATGGTCTGGTATCGGGCCGGTTCGGCGGACGAGCCCATCGGCGCGTCCGGCGTGGCGCATTTCCTGGAACACCTTCTGTTCAAGGCCACCGACACGCTTGAGGCCGGAGAGTTCTCGGCCACCGTGGCGGCCAATGGCGGCAATGACAACGCGTTCACGTCGTATGATTACACCGCCTATTTCCAGCGCGTCGCTGCCGACCGGCTGGAACTGATGATGCAGATGGAATCGGACCGGATGCGCAACATCCGCCTGACCGAAGCCGATATCGAAACCGAACGCGATGTGATCCTGGAAGAACGTAACCAGCGCACCGAAAACAACCCTCGTGCCCTCTTCGGCGAGCAGATGAGCGCGGCGCAGTATCTCAACCACCGTTATGGCGTGCCGATTATCGGCTGGAAGCACGAGATGGAGGAGTTGGATCTGGACGATGCACTTTCCTTCTATCGGATACACTATTCGCCCAACAACGCGATTTTGGTGGTCACGGGTGACGTCGACCCGGAGGAGGTCCGCGTTCTGGCCGAAAAATACTATGGCGTGATCCCGGCCAACCCCGACCTGCCTGAACGGGTCCGCTCACAGGAGCCGCCGCAAACCGCCGAACGACGCCTGACCTTCAAGGATCCGCGCGTGGCGCAGCCCTACCTGCAGCGCAGTTATCTGGCGCCGGAACGTGACGCAGGTGCTCAGGAAAAGGCCGCAGCGCTGTATTTGCTGGCCGAATTGCTGGGCGGCGGCACCACCTCGTACCTCAATGAAAAACTGCAGTTCGAGAAGCAGATGGCCGTCTATGCAGGCGCGTTCTATCGGGGCGTATCGCTGGATGACACGACCTTCGATATGGTGGTCGTCCCGGCCGAGGGCGTTTCGCTGCAAGAGGCTGAGGATGCGATGGATCAGGCGGTTGCGGACTTCATTGCCGAAGGTGTGAACGCAGAGGATCTGGACCGGATCAAGATGCAGCTGCGTGCCGCCCAAACCTATGCCCGCGACAATGTCGACGGGATCGGCAACCGCTATGGCCGCGCGCTGACCACCGGTCTGACGGTCGAGGATGTGCAGGCCTGGCCCGACATTCTTCAGGCCGTGACCGGAGAAGAGATCATCGCGGCCGCCCGCGAAGTGCTGCAGCCCGAAGCGTCTGTCACCGGATGGCTGATGCGTGACGATGAGGTGACGCAATGAAACGGATATTCGCAACCCTGATCGCCTTGGTCATTGCGATGCCCGCATGGGCCGAGATCGAGATCCAGGAAGTCACCTCGCCCGGAGGCATCAAGGCCTGGCTGGTCGAGGACCCGTCGATCCCTTTCACCGCGTTGGAGTTGCGGTTTCGCGGCGGCACCTCGCTGGATGACCCGGACAAGCGTGGCGCGATCTATCTGATGAGCGGCCTGATTGAGGAAGGCGCGGGCGACATGGATGCGCGGTCCTACGCGCGAGAACTGGAATCGCTTGCGGCCTCGTTCACGTACAACGCCAGCGACGACACGGTTTCGATTTCGGCACGGTTTCTGACCGAAAATCGGGATGAAGTGATCGATCTGCTGCGCACCACGATTCATGAGCCCCGCTTCGATCAGGACGCGATTGACCGGGTTCGCGCTCAGGTACTGTCCGGTTTGCGGTCGGATGAGACCGATCCCAACGACATAGCTGGCCGCAGCTTTGCCCGTATGGCCTATGGGGACCATCCCTACGGGTCCGAGGGCAAAGGAACGATCGAAAGCGTTTCCGCCCTGACGCGCGACGACATCGTCGCGGCCTACGACAACGTCTTTGCCCGGGACCGGCTGTATGTCGGGGCCGTCGGCGACATATCGGCAGAAGAACTGGGTGCGCTGCTGGACAAGCTGCTGGCCGATCTGCCCGAAACCGGCAAACCGATCCCGGACAAGGCGCAGGTCTCAATCACGGGCGGCATCAGCGTCGTGGATTTCGACACCCCGCAATCGGTCGCCCTGTTTGCCCAGAAGGGGATTGACCGTGACGATCCGGATTTCTTTCCTGCCTTTATTCTGAACCACATTCTGGGTGGCGGCGGGTTCGAAAGCCGCCTGATGCAGGAGGTTCGCGAAAAACGGGGCCTGACCTATGGCGTCGGAACCTATCTTGTGCCCAAGGATCTGGCCTCAGTCTATCTGGGGTCGGTGTCATCGGCCAATGACAGGATCGCAGAAGCGGTCGAGGTGATCCGCGATGAATGGGCGCGCGCCGCGTCCGAAGGCGTGACTCAGAAGGAACTGGATGATGCCAAGACCTACCTGACAGGAGCCTATCCGCTTCGATTTGATGGCAATGGCCAGATTGCCGGGATCATGGTCGGGATGCAGATGGAAGGCCTGCCCATCGATTATGTCGCCACCCGCAACGATAAGGTGAATGCCGTGACGCTTGAGGATGTGAACCGAGTGGCATCCGAACTGCTGGACCCGGAAGGCCTGCACTTTACCGTCGTGGGCAAGCCGGTCGGTCTGGAAACGACCAACTGATGACCAGGGGCTGAGCGAATCTCAGCCCTTTTTCATGCTCCGCAACATCTCACCCATCATCTGTCCGAACTTACCCGACCCACGCTGGTACAGCGCTCCGTCAACGGCCAGAACCGTGCCGCTGATATAGCTGGCCAGATCAGAGCTGAGGAACAGACAGGCATTGGCCACATCCTTCGGCTGTCCCCAGCGGCCCAAGGGCACGTCCTTGCGAAGCTCTTCGTGGGCGTTTTCGGTGGGGGCCAGACGTCTGGCCCCTTCTGTGCCTTCGATAAATCCGGGCACGACCGAGTTCACGCGGATGCCCTCGACACCCCATTCCATCGACAATGTGCGGGTGATCTGATCGACGCCCGCCTTGGCGGCGCAGACATGCGCCTGACCTTCGTAAGGCAGATAGGATTGCGGGGCCGAGATGTTGATGATGCTGGCCCCGGGACGCTTGAGGTAAGGATAGGCCCCCTTCATCACGTGGATCGTGCCCATCAGATCAATATCGATCACGGTCTTGAACGCATTGACCGACATCTCGGCCGCCAAGGCGGGGAAATTGCCCGCCGCGCCCGACACCAGAACGTCGAAATCTCCAAATGCCTCGTGGAATTGCTTGAGGCCCTCAGCCACAGCCTCAGGGTCACGCACGTCAAACGCCGCACCGACGGCATCCTGTGCGCCCGCAGCTTTCAGTGCGGCAACCGTATCATCGACCTTCTCCTGCGACCGGCTGGCAACGGCCAGTTTGGCACCCGAGGCCGCAAAGGCCTCGGCAATGCCTCGGTTGATACCGCTGGTTCCGCCGATGACGATGACGGTCCTTCCTGAAAAGTCCATGTAGGCCTCCCGAGATGCGGGAGCCCTACTCGCCGTAAGGCACCCAGATGTTTTTTACTTCGGTCGCAGCCTGCAGGAAGCGGCGGGAATGGTCCATGCTCCAGTCAAATGCCGTCGCGTTATTGACCCAGGTCCGTTTCAGGTTCCCGGCCGAGACCACCTCGATCTCTTTCGACAGGTCGGTGGAAGAGAACGACCAGACCGCATCGACGTTCAGATGCGAGGCCAGCGGTTTCGCCAGTTCCGCGTGGCTGCCGGTCAGGATGTTGACCACACCAGCGGGCACGTCCGAGGTTTCGAGGATCTGGTAAAAATCCGTCGCCGCCAAAGGATAAGGCTCCGATGCCACCAGAACTGTCCGGTTGCCCATCGCAATGGCCGGGGCCATCACTGAAACCAAACCAAGCAAAGGTGCTTCGTCCGCGCACAGCGCGCCGATGACCCCCACGGACTCTTTCATGGCAATCGCCACGCCGCGGATCGGAACGCCGTGCACCTGACCGTCATATTTGTCGGCCCAGGCCGCGGCGGTGAACAGGCGCTGGATTGATGCTTCAACCTCTTTGGCGCCGTCCTTCTTTCCGGTCATGGCGTCGATACGAGCGGCGAACTCATCAGCACGGGCCGAGAGGTTCTCACCGATAAAATACAGGATCTGTGCGCGCAGATGGCCGGTGGTCTTGGACCAGCCTTTGGCCCCCGCGGCAGCTTCAACGGCGTTGCGAACGTCTTTGCGGTTGGCAAGGCCGACATGACCCAGCAGGCCGGATTTGCCCCAGACCGGTTTCGAATAACCCCCATCGGGGCGCGCCTGCTTGCCGCCGACATACATCTTGGCGGTGCGGTCAATCGGATCGACCGGTGCGCCTTCGCCCGTCGTTGCTTCGACCTTTGCCAGTGGCTTGGCCTTGCCCTTGGGTTGGGTATAGGCCGCCAGACCTTCCCAGCCGCCTTCACGGCCAAAGCCGCTTTCGCGCACGCCGCCAAAGCCTGCGGCGGCGTCGAACAGGTTGGTGGCATTCACCCAGACCACACCCGCGACCAGCTTGGGAGCGATGTCCAGCGCGAGGTTCACATTCTCGGTCCACACAGTCGCGGCCAGCCCGTAGCGGGTGTTGTTGGCCAGCTCGACCGCCTCTTCCGGTGTGCGGAATGTCGAGGACACCAGCACGGGACCAAAGATCTCTTCCTGCATCAGCGGATCGGATGTCTCCAGTCCCGAGATCAGCGTCGGAGGATAGTAGCAGCCGTTCGCGGGCATCTCGCAAGCGGCCTGATGCACATGACCAGCCGTGTTGCTTTCGACCAAGCTCTTGATGGTCTGCAATTGGACCGGGTCCACAACGGCACCCACGTCGATGCATTTGTCCAGCGGATTGCCGACGCGCAAACCGTCCATGCGCGCGCGTAGCTTGTCGTGGAAGCGGTCGGCAATGCCTTCCTGCACCAACAGGCGCGAGCCCGCACAGCAGACCTGACCCTGATTGAACCAGATCGCGTCAACCAGACCTTCGATGGCGCTGTCGATATCGGCGTCGTCAAACACGATGTAGGCGGACTTTCCGCCCAGTTCCAACGTCAGTTCCTTGCCCGATCCAGCCGTCGCTTCCCGGATCCGGCGGCCAACGACGGTCGAGCCGGTAAAGGCGATCTTGTCAACGTCCGACGCCACGATCATCTCGCCCACTGCACCATCACCGGTTACAATGTTGACCACCCCTTTGGGCAGGCCCGCCTGCGAGCAGATATCGGCAAACAGCAGCGCAGTCAGCGAGGTGTATTCGGCCGGTTTCAAAACCACCGTGTTGCCCATGGCCAGCGCCGGAGCGATTTTCCACGCCAGCATCAGCAGGGGAAAGTTCCACGGAATGATCTGGCCGCAAACCCCCAACGCCTCGGCACCGGGCAATTCGCTCTCCATCAGCTGCGCCATGCCCGCGTGGTAATAGAAATGCCGCTGCGCCAGAGGGATATCGATATCGCGCGACTCGCGGATCGGCTTACCGTTGTCCAGGCTCTCCAGAACCGCAAACAGGCGCGAATGCTTCTGCAAAAGCCGCGCAATGGCATAGAGATACCGCGCACGTCCAGCGCCACCCAGTTTCTCCCATTTCGGCTGCGCCGCGCGTGCGGCAGCAACAGCGGCGTCCACGTCTGCCTGTTTGGCCTGCGTCAGCCTGGCCAGCACTTCTCCGGTGGCTGGATTGCGGCTGTCAAATCCCTTGCCGGGCTTGGTGAAGGCGCCATCGATATAGTGACCGAACTTGTCGCCCTGATCGACCAGCCAGGCCAGCGCCTCGGCAGCGCTTTCAGGGGCGGGGCCATAGTCCATGGTTTCGAATATCTCTTTGACTGTCATGACTTCATCTTTTCCCAAATACTCACTGTCCAGACTTCAAAACGGGGCTCAGCCCATAGAATGTCTGTAACCAGCCGAGTAGGCCCCGGTGACATAGTGTTCCAACTGCCGTTCGATATCACCCAGCAACGATGACGCGCCAAAGCGGAACAGTTCGGGTTCCAGCCAGCGGTCGCCCAGTTCATCCTTGATCAGCGCCAAGTACACCAGCGCATCCTTGGCCTTCGAAATTCCGCCCGCAGGCTTGTAGCCAACCCGATAGCCGGTGCGGTCATAGTAGTCACGGATCGCGCGGATCATCACCAGCGACACGGGTAAAGTGGCGTTGACGCTTTCTTTCCCGGTCGAGGTCTTGATGAAGTCCGCCCCGGCCATCATGCAGACCAGCGAGGCGCGCGCGACATTGCGCAGGCTGCCCAGTTCTCCGGTTGCAAGGATGGCTTTGACATGTGCATCGCCACAAGCCACGCGGAAGGCCTTCATTTCGTCGTACAGGGCTTGCCAATCGCCCGACAGCACATGGCGGCGCGAGATCACGATATCGATCTCTTCGGCCCCGGCTTTGACGCTTTCCTCAATCTCGGCCACGCGCAGATGGAACGGGGACAGGCCAGCCGGGAAGCCGGTGGATACGGCGGCAACCGGAATGCCGGTGCCCTTCAGCGCCGCGACAGCGGTTTCGATCATGTCGTGATAGACGCAAACGGCCCCGGTGGTGATCGGCGGCATGTCCAGCGCCTGCAAGGTTGCAGGCGATACAGGCTGCCGCGCCTTGGCGCACAGGCGTCGCACGCGGCCAACGGTGTCGTCGCCGGACAGGGTCGTCAGGTCGATCATGGTAATCGCCTTGAGCAGCCAGGCCGCCTGATATTCCTTTTTGACTGAACGGCGGCCGGGCAGCGTCGCCGCGCGGCGCTCAATCGCCGAGGTGTTGGCCTGAACGGCGCGCACCCAGTCCATGTCCAGTTCCATGCCGGGGTTTCTGGGTTCTGTCACTTGCGGCAGATGCGCGGTGCGCACGGGGCTTTCTGAGCTCTGCGTATCCATCATCACGTCCTTTGGGAGGTTTGCGCCAAAATCGCACGGGACGAGGTGAAAGGGAAGGTGTTCGGCTGCTCTCGACACATATTTTTTGACCATTTGGACAAAAACAGGCGTTTTCTTGCGAGTAATTCGCAATAGCATTGACTTAGTTGCGAATGGTTCGCATATTCATTCTCAAGAGGATGCCATTTTGGGGCTGAATATGATTCGTCGCAGCTTTCTTGCAGTACTGGCCGTGGTCGCCATTCTGCCTTTGTCCGCCCTGGCCGAAGCGCCGCTGAAGGTGGTCGCCACTACCGGCATGATTGCCGATGCCGCCCGTCAGGTCGGGGGTGATCAGGTCGAGGTTAAGGGCCTCATGGGTCCGGGCGTCGACCCGCATGCATATCGCCAGACTCGCAGCGACATCGTTGCGATGACCCGCGCCGATCTTATTCTATGGCACGGTCTGTACCTTGAAGCGCAGATGGAAGATTTCTTTCATGACCTTGGCCGCAAGCGCACCGTCGTTGCCGTTGCCGAAGGAGTCGACAAATCCAAGCTGCAGGCGCATGACGATTATGCCGACAAATACGACCCGCATGTGTGGATGAGCCCGGCCCTGTGGCGTGATGTCGTGATCGAAATGCAGGAGGCGCTGACCGAGGCGCGCCCCGAAGCGGCGGACATCTTTGCCGCCAACGCACAGGCGCATCTGGCCGAACTCGAACAGCTCGAAGCCTATGCCGGTCAGGCCCTGGCGTCTGTCCCGGAAAACAACCGTGTACTTGTCACCGCGCATGATGCCTTTGGCTATTTCGGGGCCGAGTACGGCTATGAAGTGATGGGTATACAAGGCATTTCGACCCAGTCCGAGGCCGGTCTGAACCGGATCGGAGAGCTGGTGGATGCGCTGGTCGAGAAGCAATTGACCGCAGTTTTCGTGGAAAGCTCGGTCTCCGACCGCTCGATGCGTGCATTGATCGAAGGCGCCGCAGCGAAAGGCCATCAAGTGGGCGTAGGTGGCGAGCTGTATTCTGATGCCATGGGCGAACCGGGCACGTATGAGGGTACCTATATCGGCATGCTGGATCACAACATTACGGTTATTGCCGGGGCGCTTGGGGCCGATGTGCCTGCGCGCGGCATGAACGGCAAATTGTCGGCGGGGTTCTGAGGCAATGCTTGAACTGGCCGCAAATCAGGGTGTTTCAGTGACCGACCAAAGCGCCGGAGACAGCCCGCTGGCCATTCGCGGACTGACCGTTTCCTATGGTCAGAAACCGGCGGTGTTTTCGGTGGACATGACAGTCCAGTCGGGGGCGATGACGGCGATCATCGGGCCGAACGGCGCTGGTAAGTCGACCCTTCTCAAGGCAGCTCTGGGGATCGTGTCGCCTTTGTCGGGGCAAGTCACGGTCTATGGTCAGCCGCTTGAGAAACAGCGCGCTCGTATTGCTTATGTACCGCAGCGCGCCAGCGTGGATTGGGATTTCCCGACCCGCGTGATTGATGTGGTGCTGATGGGGCTGTCGCGCGAACTTGGGCTGCTGGGCCGCGTACGTGCGCGGCATATGTCGCGGGCGATGGACTGCCTGCACCGCGTCGGGATGCGCGATTTCGCCGATCGTCAGATCGGCCAGTTGTCCGGCGGGCAGCAGCAACGTGTGTTTCTGGCCCGCGCGCTGACGCAGGATGCCGATCTGTATCTTCTGGACGAACCCTTTGCCGGTGTCGACGCAGCTACCGAAAAAGCCATCATCGCGGTTCTGAAATCACTGAAAGAAGCCGGCAAGACTGTCGTGGTCGTGCATCATGATCTGGCCACCGTCACCGACTATTTCGACCATGTCTTCCTGATCAACACCCGTAAGGTTGCCGAAGGCCCCGTGGCGCAGGCCTTTACGGCCGAAACCCTGCAATCCGCCTATGGAGGTCGTCTGGCAACCGCCCAGATCGACCAGATTTCCCGCGCGCTGGGGTAAATCATGCTTTGGGACGCCCTGACCCTGCAGCTTGGCTATAACGCCACGCTGGTCGCCATCGGTGCCAGCTTGCTGGGCGTGTCCGCTGGTGTGGCTGGAACCTTCTTGTTTCTGCGCAAACGCGCGTTGGTAAGCGATGCGATCAGCCACGCGACCCTTCCGGGCGTGTGCCTGGCCTTCATGGTGCTGGTTGCTCTGGGCGGCGACGGGCGCAACCTGATTGGCCTGTTGGCGGGCTCCGCTGTGTCTGCTTGGGTGGGTCTACTGTGCATGAACTGGCTGACCCGGCACACCCGTCTGGCCGAGGATGCCGCCATTGGCACCGTCCTGTCCGTGTTCTTCGGGATGGGGATCGTGCTGCTGACCGTGATCCAGACCATGGGTGTAGGCCGTCAGGCCGGGTTGGAGGGGTTCCTGCTGGGCTCGACCGCAGGGATGCTTTGGGCTGACGCGCTGATCATCGCCATGGGCGGGGCGGTTACGCTGCTGCTGGTGATGATCATACGCCGCCCCATGATGATGGTGGCCTTTGACCCGGAATACGCGGCCGCCCGAGGCGTGCCGGTGCACCGGATTGATCTGGCCATGATGGGGCTGGTCATGGCCGTCACGGTTGTGGGCCTGAAAATCGTTGGGCTGATCCTGATCGTCGCCCTGCTGATCATCCCGCCCGTGACTGCGCGGTTCTGGTCCGACCGGTCGGACCGCGTCGTCCTGCTGGCCGGGTTGACCGGTGGGATGGCTGGGTATCTGGGGGCTGGGATTTCAGCCTCGGCCCCCAATCTGCCGACGGGGCCAATCATCGTGCTGGTCAGCTTTGGCTTTTTTGCCCTGTCGCTGCTTTTTGCGCCGGTCCGCGGCGTTCTGGCCGCGATTTTGCGCCACCTGAGGTTCCAGCGTCGCGTTCATATCCGTCAGGGCTTGCTGGCGATGGCGCAGGGGCAGAAGATATATGAGCCGCTGACCTTGCGGTTGCTGCGCCGGGCCGGCCTTGTGCGGGCCGATGGCGTGGCGACTGAGGCGGGCAAGGCGCGCGCCGCCAAAGCCCTGCGCGATGAAAAAAGGTGGGAGATCGTGCGCGCCGATCAGGCGCACGAGGCAACGGCGGCACTATATGACGGGTTGCGCGACATCGAATCTGTACTGACCCGCGATCAGATCACTGAAATCGACCGCCGCATCGGTGGCCCGCAGGAGGTCACGCAATGAGCGGTGAAGAATTCGTTCCCTTATCCCTGACGCCATTGCTGATCGGAACGTTTGCGGCGATTGCATGCGCTCTGCCCGGCAACTTTCTTGTGTTGCGCAAGCAGGCGCTGATCGGGGATGCCATCAGCCATGTCGTGCTGCCCGGTATCGTTTTGGCCTTTCTGCTGACCGGAGCGATTTCGACCTGGCCGATGATGCTGGGCGCAGCGGGTGCTGCCGTTGTCGCCGTTGTGATGATCGAGGCGATCCGGCGTCTTGGTCAGATTGAACCCGGCGCAGCGATGGGCGTGGTCTTCACCACCATGTTCGCCGCTGGTGTTCTGTTGCTGGAACAGACCGACACCTCGACCGTGCATCTGGACGTCGAGCATGCGCTTTACGGCAACCTGGAAAGCCTGATCTGGCTGGACGCCACGGGCTGGGCCTCGCTGCTGGACGCCACGGCGCTGGCAGGCCTGCCGCCGGAACTGCCGCGCATCGCCCTGACGCTGGCCGGCGTGGTTCTGTTCACATGGCTGTTCTGGCGACCGCTCAAGATCTCGACCTTCGACGAAGGGTTCGCGCGCACGATGGGCATACGAACGGGTGCGCTGGGAATGGCGCTTGTGATCGTGGCGGCGGTCGCAGCGGTTGCGGCGTTTGACGCGGTAGGGTCAATCATCGTGATCGCGATGTTCATCTGCCCGCCTGCCGCGGCGCGGATGATGACAAACCGGCTGGAAACCCAAATCGTATGGAGTGTTCTCTTCGCCGTACTGTCCGCCGTTTCCGGCTACATACTGGCCGGGTACGGGCCACTGTGGCTGGGCGGTGCGGATGCGGTCAGCGCGGCAGGGATGATTGCGACCATGTCGGGTCTGATACTGGCGTTGGCCGCCGTATTCGGCCCGTGCCGGACCCGTGCCGGGGCGCCTGCGGCTGCCTGAAGCGGCGCTTTCCTGCCAACCGTTGACGTAACGTCTCGGCTAAAACCTGCCCAAGTGAATGCGCATTCAGAGTTAACGCGAAATTCATCAGGTCCCGTGCTATGGACGGGTCAATTGAGCTTCGAACGACCACCACTCACCAAAGAACGTTCGGGCAATTGTATCATGACGCCGCTATCAGACCGGCGCGATGCAATTGTCCGAACGCCCCCTCGTATCCCGAAATACAGGTTTCAAATCGGTGGCAGAATCGCTCGTGATTGTGCTAGGTCTGGTGGTATGGCGCAGGCATACCCCAATATCGGCGAAAATCGCCCCAAAATCCGTCAACTTGACGACGCGGCGATTAATCGTATCGCTGCGGGTGAAGTGGTGGAGCGCCCTGCCTCGGCGGTTAAGGAACTGGTCGAAAACGCCATTGACGCGGGGGCGACGCGGATCGCCATAGATATCGCCGATGGCGGCAAGACGCTGATTCGAGTCACAGACGATGGCTGCGGCATCGCGCCCGAGGATCTGCCGCTGGCCTTGTCCCGCCATGCGACGTCAAAGATCGATGGGACGGATCTGCTGAACATCCACACCTTCGGCTTCCGGGGTGAGGCGCTGCCGTCGTTGGGTGCCGTTGGCCGCCTGACCATCACAAGCCGCGTGCCAGGGGCGGATGCGGCACGGGTCCATGTGTCGGGCGGGAAGATGGAGCCGGTTAAACCGGCGGCTCTGCGCGCAGGCACAGTGGTCGAGTTGCGCGACTTGTTCTTTGCCACACCCGCGCGCCTGAAGTTCATGCGCACCGACCGGGCCGAGGCACAGGCGATCACCGACACGGTCAAACGTCTGGCCATGGCCGAGCCCTCGATCACTTTCGTCCTGCGCGACGTCTCGGGCGGGGGAGAGGGGCGTGTGACCTTCCGCGCCGACCGCGAGAACGGCGATCTGTTTGACGCCCTGCACGCCCGTCTGGCCCGCGTGATCGGGCGCGAGTTTGCCGAGAACGCGTTGCAGATCGATGCCACGCGCGAGGGCATCCGGCTTTACGGTTACGCCGCGTTGCCGACCTATTCCCGGGGGGCAGCGGTGGCGCAGTACCTGTTCGTGAACGGGCGACCCGTTCGCGACAAGATGCTGACCGGCGCGTTGCGGGCAGCCTATTTCGATTTCCTCAGCCGAGACCGCCACCCGGCAGCAGCACTGTTCATCGATTGTGATCCGACGCTGGTGGATGTGAACGTCCATCCCGCCAAATCCGAAGTGCGGTTCCGCGACCCGGGTCTGGCGCGCGGGTTGATCGTGTCCGCCTTGCGTCATGCGCTGGCCGATGCCGGGCACCGGGCGTCCTCGACCGTGGCCAATGCCACTTTGGGTGCGATGCGGCCGGAACCGGCGCAATCGGCGCCGGCGCGGGTCTATCAGATGGACCGCCCTTCACCAGCCGCGCGCCAGGCGGCCTACCGGGCGCAGGCCCCGGGCTTTGCCGAACTGGCAAACGACTACAGCGGGAGCATCGTTGACGCGACGCCCTTGGTGTCTGCGATTGCGACGGTGGAAGAACCGCCTGCACAAGACCTGCCGCTGGGTGCCGCGCGCGGGCAGGTGCATGAGAATTACATCATTGCCCAGACCGCAGATGGCATGGTGATCGTTGATCAGCACGCTGCGCATGAACGGCTGGTCTATGAAAAGCTAAAAAACCAGATGGCCGCAAATGGCGTTGCCGCGCAGGCCTTGCTGATCCCCGAAATCGTTGAAATGTCCGAAGGGGATTGTTCGCGTCTGATGGCGGTGGCCGAAGATCTGTCCCGCCTCGGCCTGACGATCGAACCCTTTGGGGGCGGCGCAATCGCCATTCGCGAAACCCCGGCCATTCTTGGTGAGGTCGACGCCGGGGCGATGATCCTGGATATCCTGGATGAGCTGACCGATCAGGGCGAAAGCCAGAAGGTACAGGCGCGGATCGAGGCGATCCTCAGCCGGGTGGCCTGCCATGGTTCCGTCCGGTCAGGCCGCCGGATGCGGGCCGAAGAAATGAATGCTCTGCTGCGCGAGATGGAGGCCACGCCTCACTCAGGCCAGTGCAACCACGGTCGGCCCACCTATGTCGAATTGAAGCTGAGCGATATCGAACGCCTGTTCGGGCGCAGTTGATCCTGTGCCCAAGACAGGCTAAGGAGAATAAAACAAGAACATCCGAGGCAGCATGATCGAGATTGCAGGTACACAATACGCGTTGAACGACCCATTGATCCTGATCGTGGGTGGAGTGGTTGCGCTGATCTTGCTGCTGTTGTTCCTGTCGCTGCGGGCGGCCAACCGCTCAGCCCGGATGGCGGAACCGCTGGCGCGGCAGATGGCGCATCTGGGCCAGCATGTGCAGCAGTTGGGGCAAGGGCAGGAGCAGCTGCGTGGCGGGCTGCAGCACGTGTCGGACACGCAGGCCAATGCGCAGGTTCAGGTGATCCAAACGGTCGAGGCGCGCCTGTCTTCGGTCCAGCAGCAGATGAACGACCGGCTGGCGGACAACGCGATGAAATCGGCCCGCGCCCTGGCCGAGATGCAGGAACGGATGAAGGAATCGCTGCACGGTTCGTCGAAACAGACCGCGACCTCGCTGACCCAGTTGCAGGAAAGGCTGGCCGCCATCGACAAGGCGCAGGACAACATCACCAAATTGTCGGGCGACGTGCTGTCCTTGCAGGATATTCTTTCCAACAAACAGCGGCGCGGGATGTTCGGGGAAATCCAGCTGAACGACATCGTGTCCAAGGCGCTGCCGACCGACAGCTATTCGTTGCAGGCCACCCTTTCGAACGGCAAACGGGCGGATTGCCTGATCCACCTGCCCAACCCGCCCGGTCCCATCGTCATTGACGCAAAATTTCCGCTGGAGGATTTCGAAGCGCTGGCCGCTGCTCAGACACGAGTCGAAGTGGACAGATGCCTGAAGGCCTTTGGTGCGGCGGTTAAGGTGCACATCAGGACTATATCCGAGAAGTACATTCTGGACGGTGAAACCGCCGACGGTGCGCTTATGTTTGTTCCGTCCGAAGCCATCTATGCCGAATTGCACGCGCGCCTGCCCGAAGTGGTCCGCGAAGGGTTCGCGGCCCGTGTCTGGATCGTTTCACCCACGACCTGCATGGCAACACTGAACACGATGCGCGCGATCCTCAAGGACGCCCGGATGCGCGAACAGGCTGGCGCGATCCGCCGGGAGTTGGGCATGCTGCACAAGGATGTCGAAAGGCTGGGCGATCGCGTGGCCAATCTGGACCGGCATTTCGGGCAGGCCGCCAAAGACATCTCGGACATCAAGATCAGCGCTGAAAAGGCGGGACGCCGGGCACAACGTCTGGACAATTTCGATTTTGAGGAACTGTCCCCGGACGATCACGCCAACGTTGTGCCCTTGGGCAAAACCGAGGCCTGATCGCGCGGGTCAGATCCGCAGGAATGGCTGGAACAGGCGCGGCATCAGTTTGGTGAATTTCAGGGGCGCGTCCGTCACCGCCAGACAGATGCAGTCGGCCGAGATGTCGGCCACCGGCATGTGATGCAGGTCCTGATCGGCGATTTCGACATCACCACGCGCAAAGTGGTCGACCTCATCCGAAAACGCGCCCTGCAACACCATGGTCAGTTCTGTTCCATGGTGGCTGTGATCCGGTACGGCAGACCCTGCAGGGATAAACAGCAACCGGGCCGTTGACTCGCGTGTCGTCGGCAGGATCGCTTGCTTGACGCCCATGCCAATCGGCCTCCAGCGGATCGCGTTCACATCGCCACCGACGTAATCCTGCAAGGGCGCGGGCAGAACGGAGCAGACTGGCCGTGCCGGCTTGGGCGTTGGCGCGCCCTGAGAAATCAAGGCCATGGTCGCCGCCAAAGAGTCTTCGCTCATTGTGGGCGTCTCGGCCTGATCCTCCAAAACCTCACCACCAATGATGTTGTAGCTTTCAGCCGCAGCCCGGCAGCGGTCGCACAGTGACAAATGTGTCGCGACCATCAGATCGAATGCTTCGGGCAGCGTACCTGCTGCATAGGCCATCAGCAGGTCGTCGGTCAGGTGATGTTTAATTGCTTCTGTCATCGTTTTCTCAGTTCATCGCATGGCGCAGGCGATCCAGCGCCAGTCTAATTCGTGATTTGATTGTTCCCAGCGGCAATCCGGTTTCCGACGCGATTTCGCGGTGACTCAGATCGCCGAAATATGCTTTTTCGATCAGTTGCCGCTGCGCTTCGGGCAGAGCTTTCATCGCAATCCGCAATTGATCGGTTTCCTGTTGCAGGGCAACAACCTCGGTTTGATCCGGTTCGGCTTCGGGTCCCCAGCCCAGATCCTCGGGTTCGGGGCGGCGTTGTTTGCGCAGGATGTCGATCCGCTTGTTCCTTGCAATCGTGAACACCCAGGTTGCCACAGTGGCGCGGGTCGGATCGAACAGATGCGCCTTGTGCCACAACGTTGCCATCACCTCCTGCGCGCATTCTTCAGCGGTGGTGCCATCGGCACCGGACTTAATCAGGAACGCCTTGATACGTGGTGCAAAATGCCGGAACAGCTCGGCAAACGCCGCCTGATCCTGCGTGTCACGGATGCGCTTGACGTGATCAACCCATTCGGACCTGACACCGCACTTCTTTTGCGTTCCGTTCAATTGTTTACCCTTGATGCGTTTCTTTGCGACCCAAGGCTGGCCCGCGCCACTTGGGGGCGCAGGATCGTCGAGCGTCGCGGTGTCGATCTCGGTAAACATAACCACATTACGTGGCAGCGCCAAAGCCGGATCATTTAGCCCTACATTTTTTGATCCGATTTGCCTATCTGGCCGTAACAAAACTGAAATCAGCGCATTAAGTTTGCAGACACTGTATTATTGGCAGACTGACAGGAACCCGTAGCCGCATGAACAAAATCGACCATATCGCGGGACACACCTATCACAGCCGGAAAGGTGCGATTGAGAACGCGTTTCGGTATTCGGTCGATTTTATTCTGTTCGACCCCGAAAACCTGCCGAAAACACCATATCTGTTCTCGTTTCGGCGTGCCAACCTGATGAACTGGCGCGACCGCGATCATGGTGGCAGCCCAGGTGAAGGGCAGGGCGTGAACTGGCTGCGCAGCAGGCTTGAGGAGATGGGCTTGCCCTCGCCGTCTCGAATCTTGCTGCTGACGCAACCGCGCGTACTAGGGCACGTGTTCAACCCGGTCAGCTTCTGGCTTTGCCTTGACCCCGACGCGCAACTTTTCGCAGTGATCGCCGAAGTGACCAATACCTATGGCACGCGTCACAGCTATGTTTGCCACAAGCCCGACCTGTCGCCGATCCAGCCCGAAGATCGAATAGTGGCGGACAAGAAGATGCATGTTTCTCCGTTTCAGAAGATTGAAGGGACGTACAGCTTCCGGTTTGACTTCCGACCGGACCGAGTTGGCGTCATGATCGACTATTCCCGGAAGGATGGCGGATTGGTGGCAACCCTGACCGGGTTGCGGGCACCGTTAACCAACCGCTCTATCCTGACGGCGCTTGTCCGTCGCCCCTTTGGGGCGCGCCGGGGATTTGCCCTGATCCTGTGGCAGGCTTTGAAGCTGTGGATCAAGAAGGCCACGTTCCGACCCTTTCGAACCGCACCGGTGCCAGAGCAGCCGGTGTCGCGCCCCCGCATGTAAGATTCCCTCAGACTAGGCGACGTTTGCGTAAGATCAAAGACGCGGCCGTTGCGTCGTGATTGTGATAGCCTGAAACCCGCGAACATAAGGAGATGGGACATGCTGGAAATTTCGGCCAGAAAGGTTGCCCAGGTGGCAATGATGGGGCGCGAACTTGGGCGTGCCGAAGCAGAGCTGCGCGCTTTCGTCGACCGCATGAGCGAAGACGAGCAGGCCGAGCTGGTGGCGATCATGTGGATCGGCCGCGAGAGCTTTTTTGCCGAAGATCTGGCCGAAGCCATCGCAACCGCAAAGTCCGAGGCCTCGACCCCCTGCGCCGACTACCTGATCGGCACGCCGCACTTGTCGGATCACCTGGAAAACGGGCTGGATGCGCTGGGGATTTCGGCCGAGGATGTCGAGAATGACCTGATGTAGGTTCCATTGGCCTGAACCATCGAACAGGGCCAGAGTCGTCTGATCCTAACTTTGGATTTCGAATACCCGCAAGCCGAACATTAATTCGGATTAATCCGGTGTTTTGGCATCGTTAACACTCCGCTCCTTTATCAGAACTGTGACCAGAAACGTTGTTCGGATGAGAAGGAGAAGGCGATGGCACATTTACACACAGCCAGACCGCAGCGCAGCTTCTTTGCCGGTCTGAGTTCAGAATGCCGCGCGCTCAGGGATGAGTTTGCGCGTCGCCGGCAGGTCGCTGAGTCGATGCAAACGCTGGAAAAAATGACTGACCGACAATTGGACGACATCGGCATTCCGCGCCATCGGATCGCACGATCCGCCTATCAAAGCGTCTATGGTCAGTCCCCGGTGGAACTGCGTCGCTAAGCTGTTTCGTCCCAATACGGACCGATCTTTGTCTGCAATTCAAGGAACAAAACGATGTTAGATACAATTGGAGTACACCAGGAGCGCCCCATTGCCAGCGCATTGCTGCTTTTTGACCGGGCCATGCAAATCCGTGCTGTTCGGTCTGATATTGTGCGGGCCGCTCAGGAGCTGAACCGTCTGTCCGATAACCAGCTGTCCGAGCTTGGAATCAATCGGTCTGATCTTGATGAAACGATCCAGCTTTACATCTGAAAGTGGGATGTCGGAACAGCCGCATCGCCACGCCGATGCGGCTGTTTTCTTGCGCGCTGAGAAAAAGCTCAGCTTGTGTGATCCACAATCTGCAAATGCTGCGCCAGCGTGTCGATTTCGCCCATCCACGCCGCCACCAGCTTGGGATCGCTGGGCGCCGCATGAACGCCAGCGGGAATGGCGCGGTTCAGGACGGCTTCGACGGCCAGCGAGACCGGGATCGATACCAGACGGGCCATGGCAGTGCCGCGTTCATCGCCCCAGGCGTCCATGACGTAGGTTTTGTGCCAGACCTCGGCCCCGTCTTTTTCGGCCTTCAGGCCGACGCACAGAACCACGCGGTCGGGTTCGCCGTCGTCATAGGCGTTTTCTTCCCAGAACTGATCGGACATTTCTTTCAGCCGCGCATCGCCTTCCAGTCCGGTCAGGGTTTCGATTTCGCGGAACACGTCCGACCAGGCATCCGACCAGCCGTTCAGACGCAGAGTGCCGCGGACGAATTCCTTGACCGGCCAGTGATCCTCGAAATGATACTGCGCCATGAACGGGATCGAGTCGCGGTTTGGGTAAACCTCAAAGCTTTCCGGCGCTGGCAGCGGTGCAATATAGCTGCTGATCGCATCCCATGGGCGGGCTACATCCAGCGGGGCGTAATCGCGGATCGATTTCGAGGGCGAGCGCAGCGCCTTGAGCACACCCAACGGCGACCAGCTGAACTTGTACCGGAACGGGTTGGGGTTCTTCGGGATACCGCCGCAATACGAGATGAAGCTCAGGTGGTTCTGCGGATCGAACGCGTCCGAGGCGCGGTACTCATCGACCAGTGCATGTGCCATCAGGTGGTCGATACCCGGGTCCAGTCCGACCTCGTTGACCAGCGCCACGCCGGCCTCGCGCGCCTTGTCGTCCAGCGCGCGCATTTCGGGCGCGATATAAGACGACGAGACGAAATTCGCCCCTTTCGAAATCGCCAGCTCCGCCAGCGGCACATGCCAGTCGCCCGGCAGCATGGAAACGATCACGTCGCCCTGTTCCAGTACCGCACCAATTGCGTCGATGTCGAAGGCGCGGATGTCATCCGTCAGGTCTCCGACCTCGGCTTTGGCTTTTTCGATGGTCCGGTTCCAGACAGTGATCTTGTGCCCGCCCTCGAACAGGCGGCGCAGGCCGGGAATGGCCGAGAGGCCGGTGCCACACCAGTGAATCGTCATCGCTCAGATCCCTTCGATATGTGTTTTGTAAGTTGCTTCCGCCCGGCCCCAGACACCACTTTCCAGATCGGTCAGGGTCAGCAGAGAGGGCAGCAGTTGCGCCGCGTAGTCTTCGGAACTTTCGACCGGCAGCATCGACGGCAGGTTGTCGATGGCCATTACATCCATCACCGGATCACTTGCCACGCGCAGGGCGGGGGCGTCCCAGGTGGTGGCCCGGTCATAGACCGGAACCGGGTTGTAGTCGCTGTCCGGGTCGCAAGCCACGTCACCGATGGCGGTCAGCTTGCGAGTTGCGGTCAATGCCTCACGCGGGACGAAGACGGGCGTACCGGGGCGGGCGAAGATGCAGTTCAGGAACAGGTCATGGTCGAGGATTTCGGGGAACGGCCCGCCGCTGGCGGTTTCGGCCATGTCCCATTTGGTGACTGTAACGGCCATGGCTTCGCACAGATCAGCCGCGCCCGTTCCGACACGCCCCAAGGCACCGATGACAATGGCGCGGGGGCGGTCGGTGCCGGTCGCGTCCAGTTCGGCCAGAAGCTCCGCGTTCAGCGCATCTTTGCTGGGATAGACACCCACGGGCGGACATTCCTCATCGCGCTGCTGTGCGGCCCACGTCTTCAGCGTCACCGCCGCGCCTGCGTACCCGGCCCAGTACCCGAAAGCCGCAACCCGGCGGTCGTTTTCGTCGACCAGATATTCCAGGTCATAAAGTGTGCCGCCACCGGTCTTGAACCGCTCCAGCAGCGCGAGGCCAGAATGCTGGCCCTTAAAGGCGTGGCCGAACATGATGTGTCGATGCGGCAGAGGCGTGCCATCCTCGGGCAGTTCCTTGAGGCCGAAGATGATCGCGTCACGCGGGGCGTCGGGCCATGAATTCTCGGCCGCGATCTCACACCCGGCGTCTTTGTAGCCGTCGATCGGGATGGCGCGGACATGGCTTTCCTCGACCGTCACGCGGATGCCTGCGGCAATCAGCGCGGCGGCGCCTTCGGGGGTCAGGCCGACCCGTTCTTCGTTCGGGCGCTGTTCTGCCCGGACCCAGAGATGTGTCATTCGTTGTCCTTTTGTCAGAGCATTCCGGCGGCGCGCACCGCCTGAACCGATGTGCGTGCTTCCATCGCCTCGCGGAAGGCGACAATCTTGGGAAAGGCCGAGACGTCCACGCCGTCGCCCTCAAGCCAGCTGCAGACGACATAAAGATAGGCATCAGCCAGCGAGAACGCCTCGCCCAGCACAAACGGTCCGCGCAGACCGTTCGACGAGATATAGTCGCAGGACGCGGTCATCGTCTGCGGTACCTTGTCTTTCATATCCTTCCAGCTGGCTTTCTTGTCTGCCCAACGCGGCCCGCGCAGCTTGTGCGCGTGGTTCACATGCATGGTTGAGGCCAGATAGTACATCACCTCGCGCATACGGGCCGCCATGATCGGGTCGTCAGGCACCAGCCCGGCTTCTGGCGCTTTGGTCGCGACGTAGTCCAGCAGCGCGCCTGATTCGGTCAGAATACCGCCGTCAACGGCCAATGCCGGCACGCGTCCTTTGGGGTTGATCTGCTTGTAGGCCGGTTTGGTCTGCTCGGCTTCTGCAAAATCCAGACGTATGGCCTCGTATTCCAAACCCGCTTCCTCCAGCGCGATGGCGACGGCGACTGAAATCGTGCGGGGCGCGTAGTAGAGTTGCATCAGATGGCCTCCGGTTTCCTTACAGATGGGTCTGGGCAAACTGCCGGTCGGGCGCTTCCAGATGTGGCACGGCATTGAACAGAACCGTACTGAGCTGCGGGCCGATCGGATGCAGACGATGCATGGACGTGTTCATGATGGCAAGAGCCACGCGAGCCATGGAAGGTATGTCCAGCCCCATCGCCTGCCGCACGACCATGGAAATCAGTCCGCCCGAGGTGACAACGATGGCCGGGCCGCCCTCGGTTCCGATATCCCGCAATGCCGCCGAAACCCGGGCTTCGAATTCAGCGAAGGTCTCTGGTGTGTTGCGGATATCGCCGCTTGCCCAGGCCGCAAAGGTTCGGGGCAGGTGTTCGACAAAACCTTCCCGGTCGATTGGGACGGCCACGCCATGCTGTTCCTCGAACAGCTTTGCGATTGTGAAATATTCAATCTCGTTCAGCCGCGCGTCGCGCACCGGGTTGAGGAGACCCATACTGGCAGCGGTCTCCACATGCCGGGTCAGGGTGCCACAATACGCCCGCGTGTGATGCGCATGCGTATCCTTGAGGTACCCCCCAAGCCACCGCGCCTGCTGATGGCCCAGCTCGCTGAGCTTGTCATAGTCTTTTTCATCACGCGCAGAGGTGTTGGCCTGTCCGTGACGAACCAGTGTAATATGTGACATGGTGGTTCCTCTTGGCGTCATGTCTTAAGACAGCTTCATTGCCGGGGCCAGAGGTGTTGCACCCGCCCGGAGTGAAAAATCGCGGATCCGATGCAGCGGAGGACTTGCAGGTCAAGGCGCAGCCCATAAGGTTGATCGGCACAAAGGGGGCAATCATGGCTGTCGATGAAAACCGGTTTCTGGCCGATCTGCACAAATTGCGTTCATTTGGGGCGGCGGGTGTTGGGAAGGGCGTGGTAAGGCCCGCCTATTCCGACGCGGATATCGCGGCGCGCCGCTGGCTGGCCGGTCGGATGGAAGACGCCGGACTGCGCCCGCATTTCGATCCGGTCGGAAACCTGTTTGGGTTGGCCGCCGGTCCGTCGCTGCTGATGGGGTCGCATTCCGACAGCCAGCCAGAAGGTGGTTGGCTGGATGGTGCGCTGGGCGTCATCGCGGCACTTGAAGTGGCGCGCGCAACCGATCGCGCGATTTCGGTCGTCAGCTTTCAGGATGAAGAAGGGCGGTTTGGCGTGACCACCGGGTCTGCCGTGTGGTCGGGAACGCTGCCTTTGTCCGCAGCGGATGCTCTCACCGATCATGAAGGCACGGCATTTTCCGAGGCCCGTGCCTTGATGAGTGGTCTGGCTCAGGACTTCGTCGATCCCGATCAGTTCACCGGGTTTCTCGAGATGCATATCGAACAGGGACCCGCGCTGGACACAAGCGGGGATCAGATCGGTGTCGTGACCGACATCGTTGGCATCCGCGACATGAAAATCACCTTTGAAGGACAGCAGAATCATGCGGGCACTACACCGATGCATCTGCGTCGGGATGCGTTTCAGGCAGTGTCCCTGTTCAATTCGCTGATCAACGACCGGTTCCGGAATGTGGTTGCGCCCGAAACGGTCTGGACCATTGGCCATGTCGATCTGCATCCCAACGCCTCGTCCATCGTGCCGGGGCTTGCGCGTTTCTCGATGCAATGGCGCGACGGTACATCTGACCGGCTGGAACGGATGGAGCAGATCATCCGCACGACCGCGCAGGAGGTCGCCGATCGGATGAACATGTCGGTGACCTACGGGCCGTTGCTGGGGCTGGAGCCCGTGGCGATGGATCGGGAACTCCGCGCGGCGCTGGAACAGGGGGCGGAAAGAATTGCCCCATCCCGCTGGCGCTCCATGCCGTCCGGCGCGTTGCATGATGCAACCAATGTGTCCCGCCTGATGCCGGTTGCTATGCTGTTCGTGCCGTCGATCAACGGGATTAGTCATGACTTCTCAGAAGATACGTCCGAACATGATCTGATCGCGGGGCTGCATGTTCTTGAACATGCAGTCAACGCGCTGCCTTCGGGCAAATCCGTTGCCTGACGGAGAAAAGTTTCCTAAAGGGGAATTGCTGGTTGTATATCCTGGTATACAACTGCTGCCAAAAACAACGTTTGCGCCTCAGCCATCTGAGATTGTGTCGTTGCCGTTTGTTTTGCAAAACTACAAGCGTTGAAGTCAGGAGAGAACAGGAATGTCGACGTATTATTCTGAAGAGCACGAGTGGCTGCGAGT
>NZ_JBXWOP010000012.1:0-174074 GCF_059610965.1 Ruegeria sp. CDSB136 | reverse complement strand
GGGCGGAAAAACGCTTGATCAGGTGGCGCAGTCAGGCGACCTTAACGTCAGAACCCAGGCCACTTGGGGAATGTCGGTTTAGATCGTACCAAGCGCTATTCTTCAGGAGTTGATCGGCGAAACCTATTAACGCTTGGGCGCGATCAGGCGTGAAGACCATTTGCGATCTAAGAACGCCAATAGCCCCTTCCGAATTCATAGTATCTCGCAAATTTCTAGTACGCACCTTCGGGACGTTGGCTTCAAAGACAAAGTCTTTTCCGATGCATATTGAGGCATGAGTGTAGGGGCTGTTCGATCTCTCGGAAATCTTCGCTTGGTGGATTTTTGGCTTTGTCGGTTGATGTAATAGTATGTCGCCGATCAGCAAATCTTCCAAATCAAGTTTTTTCATATTTGGATACTCAAGCTCGTTTAGGTTTGCTGCACCCTCACTCGACAAAATGAGAAATGAGGCACGCTATACGCGTGCAGGTTCAAAATCCACACGGATGGAATACCCCAGAACGCGCGCATAGTCCTCAATCGTTGCAAGGCGTGGTGAGTTACCCGAGTCCAAGCTTTCCAAACGAGAGATATTGCTGCGTTTCGTGCCCAGTTTTTCGGCCATCTGCTCTTGTGTGAGCCCCGCCTGCTTGCGCAGCGCAATCATCTGCCGTTTCATCTCGAAAGCAGACGACAACGCGTCATACTCAGCCTTTACCGCTGAGTCTTGCAGCGCCTTGTCACGCATGTTTTTCAAAGTTGGTCGCTCAGTCATTGTCCTGAACCTCCTTCATTCGTTTTTGTGCCGTTGCCATCTGTCGCTTCGGCAAGGTGTTTGTCTTCTTGATCACTGACAAGAGAATAATGATCTCCTGTCCCTTCACTGTGCAAAACACCGAGCGCGAAATCCCTTCTTTGCCTTTGGCGCGGATTTCAAACAGACCTTTGCCCAAAGGCGCGGTGTGAGGCCTGCCAAGGTCTGGGCCGAATTCTTCGATCAACTCGGTTATTCGCAAAAAATTGGCTAGGATGCCCGGCGGCAGTGCCAGCGTCTCCTTCTCAACCTTCTCGCTGTAAAACGTGATCTTCCAGTTCATTCACAATGTTATCAAATATGATACCTTTTTGTCAAGGCAGATCAAACAGATCGCCCTGTCTTGAGCGTTCAATGTGAGCTTTCCAGTGCTTCGAGCTTGCCTCCTCGTCCAGCCAAGCGCTCACTTGCCGCCGTACTCAGGCTGATCCAAAGCTATTACCAGACGCCCGAATACCTGACCAAGAAACCCGGCACCAAGGCAGAATACCGGCGCACATTAGAGTTGATCAGAGAGACAAACGGCAAGGCAGACTTCACAAAGCTGCGCCGTAAGAACGTCATCGCAGCCCGCGATAAATACGCCGACAAGTGGCGCAAGGCCAATTCCATGGTGGAAATGCTTTCCATACTTTCCCGCCATGCAATCGACCTTGAATGGATCACAGCCAACCCCGCCAGCGGGGTAAAGAAGCTGACTGGCGGGGAGTATGAGCCATGGCCAGACACAAAGCTACGCGCGTTTGAGAACTATTGCCGAAAGCACGACCTGGAATTGGAGTTGACCGCGTTCATGCTTTGCACCGGCACCGGCCAGAGGATCGGTGATGTCGTGAAAATGGAATGGGACCATTACGACAGAGAGTTCATAGCAGTTGTGCAGGACAAGACAGACAAGAGGCTGTGGGTCGCCTGCCCCACCTTCCTGAAATCCCACCTCGATTCCCTGCCGCGCAAGGGGAAGTTCATTATCGCGCAGTCACTTCACAAGGGCGTGGCCAAGAAAACGATACAAGAGCGGGTTCTAAAGGTCAGGCGAGCGAAAGAGGTGAACGGCGAGGACTACGTTATTCACGGTTGGCGATACAACGCAGCCGTTGCGCTGGCCGAGGCAGGATCGACGGACAGCGAGATTCAAGCCGTGACCGGACACAAGACTTTGGAGATGGTCCGGAAGTATCGCAGTCAGGCGAACCAGAAGCGGCTATCTAAGCGGGCGCAGGATCGGCGCAAATAGACCCCGGAACAGAACAAAAACGAAACAAGAAACCGGGAAACTAATTGGGAAACTTGAAAATGATCATCCAGAATACGCGAGGCGATGAGGGTGATTTATCTTTTAAAATCAAGCTGGTGCGGGTGGAGGGACTTGAACCCCCACGCCTTGCGGCGCCAGAACCTAAATCTGGTGCGTCTACCAATTTCGCCACACCCGCATTCCGGCATTTGCGCGCCGGATTGACGGGGTCAATATCAAAGCTTGAAACCAAGTGCGAGAGGGAATTGCAGGCGACGCCAAAGTTTATTCCCGTTCGCAATATTACGCCTGATCAAGGTACTGATCCAAATTCTTTCATGGCAACCGTCAGCTGAACGAACTCCTGTTCAATGTCGTGTAGAAACAATGACATAGCGATACAATTGAACAGGCCCTGCTGAGTTTATTCGTCTCTACTGAGATGATCGGCAATATAGGTGCGCAATCGGATGAGGTGTTCATGAAGTCATCTGCGCGAGCATTTCTGCTTCGCAAATTCCGCTGGGTCCAATCAATCAGAACTCTGCGCACCAAAGCAGAAAAACCAATGCGAGTCCGCCCACTACCGGCAATCCCGATTTCTGCTGACGCGTGGGGTGCTCAAATCTTCAGGCGAATAGGCAGCCGCGCACGCAAAGCCTCCTCGGCCTTAGCGGGCAGATGGTCGGGCGCGGGTTGTGCCTCGATCTGGGCAACGCGGGCGATGGCGCGATCCCATACTGTCTGTGCACCGCTTTCCAGCCAATCATTGACGCTTTGTCGATCACCCAGAGAGGGGTAGACATATTCGCGGGTCATCAGGTTCAGTGTTTGAGCGGTGCCAAGATAGTGCCCGTCGCCTGTGACGACCTCTTCGATCAGGTCAAGATCAATCGAGGTGTCACACATCTCGACCCCGCGAACCGACCGCAGGATCGCACCGCACATGTCGTTGTCGATTACCAGCGCCTCTTTACTGGCAGCCATGATCGATCCCAGCATGCCGACCGAAAGGTTGATCATGTCCGCCCCGGACTGCGCGGCCAGGGCGATGGTATAGCCCTTCTCGTATCCTGACTGCGCGTCAGCCGTCTTGGCGTCAGTCATCCCGGCGGAAACAGTCGATGGCAAGCCGAGATTCAGCAACAGCTGCGCGGCGGCGGCATTGGCGATTGCGGCTTCACCCGATCCACCGGTCATGGCCCCGGTGCGCAAATCCGAGATGAATGGCAGAAAGGCAAGGATGCAGGGAAAGCCGGACCTCATCATGTTGACTAGCACCAGACCCGCCATCGATTCTGCCAGACCTTGCGCCAGCGCTCCAGCAAGAGAGGCCGGGCTGGTTGCCCCCGCCTGAGCCGCCGAACAGATCTGGAGCGGCATCCCAAGACGCACGCATTCGCGCATGACACGACATGCTTCTTCGGCCAACGTCAACGGCGGCACCACATGACAAACCGAGGCAAAGCAAAACGGTTGCCTCCTGAAACCCCCTTCTGCCCCCAACGCTTGATCAAACATCTCGATCACTGGGGCGACGTGCGCCGGGTCAAAAAAGCTGGTGCCGATGGGCTTTGATGTCGCCTTCATTGCCGCAAAGGCGGTGTTGATATCCAACGTCAACGGGTCCTCCAGATCCCGCGCGACCACCGGGCGCAAAGAATAGTGAATCGCATCACAGGAATCGACGATCCGCATCAGACCATAAAGGTCCTTCAGCGTACTGTCGCGATATGTATTGGTTTCGGAATCAAGGATGTGTACGGCCGCGCCGCCAGTACCTATATGGACCTTTCCACCGCCTATCTCGATCCCACGATCCTTGATGAACCCGGGCAGTTCGACCCGCTTGCAGGCCTTAGAAATCACCTCTTCGACCAAAGCGCGGGGAAAGGTGATACGCCCGTCCACCCGCTGCAACGCACCGCTGTCAAGTGCAAGTTCACGAATATCACGGGACGCACCCGACACTCCTGTCCGTTCCAGAATATCAAACGCGGCGTTGGTAATTTGGGCAAGCTTGCCCTCGTCCAGCGGTCTGAACCGCCCACCGAAAGGTGGCGGCGTCACTTGGTGCGCAGAAAGTGCCAAGCCCCGACCGGATCGTGATCGCCGCATGTCTACATCCTATGTGGATCCCAGTGCGGAGGCATCTTAGGAAGCGCCACTTTCAAGCTCAATTCTATTAGTTGCATAATTTCGTGAAATTATTTCGCTCAAGGCAGGCCGGGCCCACCACCCGCCCTGAACGACGGGACGTCCTTTTTCTTGTTGCCGGGAAGGAAATCAAGCGAACTCTCCCATGGGTTGAGGCATTCTTATGCGCGCCTCACCACATTCGCGCCACAATTCAAACGTTAAAATATCTTATTCGCGTCAAAATAACACCGCCTTGAGGGTTCTTCTTGGGCACAGGAGTTAATGAGTCTTTTTGCGCATCTGCTGCGCTGTACCAGTGTTTCACTCAACTCCAGCACAAGGGTCTTTACCGTGACCGACATGATGAACTCCGCCGCTGCCGAGCAAGACGCTGTCGTTTTTGCACGTCAAAGTTTTCTTGGTGAACTCAAAACACTGAACCGCGATTACCCTGACACGGGATTTGGCATTGCGTTGCGAACCCATTCCGGCGACCACTATCTGCTTGCCAATGCTCGGATGCCTTTGCCTTCCGTCAAATCCGAAGGGTTTCCCACTGGACGCCAGGTTGCACGCCTGGAAAATGGTGATCATTTCAGTCTGATCGAAGTTCTGGCCGATGCCGGAGCATATGAAAACATTTCTCCGCGCGCCGAAGCCGAAATTCTGGGCAACGCTCTGGATTTGATTGCCCGGATCGACACCCTGACCCGCGCGCCTTCTGGCCGTATGCCGGAAACCCTGCAAATCGCCGCAACTGGAACCGGAGGCTGATCCATGGCGCGCAACGAACATCTTCTGTCCGTAGGTAATGAGGCCCTGTCACCTATGACGTCGGCCATGACGTCCCTGACGGCTCAGATCGACCAATTGACGGAAGTGGCCGATGCGCGCTCTTCGGCACGGCTGGCGACACTCAAGACGCGGATGGAGAACTTTACCGCGTCCGTGACGCTGGTCGGGCAGGTGAAGGCCGGTAAATCCTCGATCGTGAACATCCTTGCGGGCCGTCCAGCCCTGCTGCCGTCGGATGTGAACCCATGGACCTCGGTTGTCACCACCCTGAATATAAACACCCGTACGCAGGGCGGCACCAAGTCCAGGTTTACCTTCTTCGAGCAGGAGGAGTGGGACAATCTGATGGTTGGCGGCGGCCGGCTAGGCGAACTGGCCAACCGGGCTGGTGCGGACGACGAAATGGACGATATCCGGCGTCAGATCAATGAGATGAAGTCCAAGTCCGAAGCGCGGTTGGGAAAGCACTTCGACCTCATTCTCGGCCAGAGCCACCAGTATGACTATTTCGATGAGGAACTGATCCAGCGCTATGTGTGTCTGGGGGACGAAGACGACCCGGATATTAACCCAAAAACGGGGCGGTTCGCCGATGTCACCAAATCAGCGGAACTGTTCATGGATATTCCCCAGTATCCGATCTCGCTGAAGCTCTGCGACACGCCCGGTGTGAACGATACTTTCATGGTGCGCGAACAGATCACCTTGCGCAGCTTGCGCGGATCCGAGGTCTGTATTGTGGTTCTCGCGGCCAGCCAGGCGCTGACCACCATGGATATGGCGCTGATGCGGATCATCGCCCAGTTCGAACACCGTCAGATCATCCTGTTCGTGAACCGGATCGACGAGTTGGCCGATCCCGTCAATCAGGTTCCGGAAATCCGCGACCGGATTCAAGACACGCTGAAACAGAACAACATCGACACAAACACCAGCGTTGTATTTGGAAGCGCTTTGTGGGCCGAGGCCGCACTGACTGGCAACCCCGACATCCTGACAGAAGAATCTCGACAGGCGTTGAACACGTTCTATCTGGCGGCCGGATTTGGAGATCAGGCACCTTCGCTTGACAAAATCTGGGCGTTGTCCGGTCTGCCTGACCTTCTGCTGGCCATGAATGAACGCATTGCCGAAGGCGCGGGCACCCGTCTGCTGGATCGTGTGCGCCACCGGGCCCGAAACATTGCCAGCCAGATTCGGGCCACGGCCGTCGCCAAGACACTGTCTGGTGACGAAGGAGTGGTTCGGGATCTGGACGGAGTATCGCCAGAAGACGCCATTTCCACCGTAGCCGCCGAATACGAAAAGAAGGTCGCTGACCTGACCACGTCGCTGCGCGACAAGGTGCTTGAACGGTTGGCCTCGGCTGAGGCAAATTTTGTCAAACGGGCGACGGATTCCCTGATTTCCCATCTGGAACAGAACGGCGAACAAGGCACCTGGCAGTATGATCCGGCCGGGCTGCGCACCCTGCAGAAGGCCGCCTATTTCAGCTTCGCCCGAACCATGCGCAAGGAAGCCGGAGCGCTTTACGCAACCGCCGCAACGGACGTGGAGGCGCTGTATCACAGTTTGCTGGGCAACCATTTGGGTGAATTCAAGATCGAAGCCCCGATTGTACCGCGCGTCCCGCCGCCATTGGGCATCGGGCGAACCATTGCGCTTGATTTGCAAAGCACCTGGTGGCGCCGCTGGTGGAAACGCCGCAAAGGATTCGAGGCTTATGCGGCGGATTACACCCGCCTGATCGCCTCCGAAGCGAACTCGATCACCAAGGATATCGAAGAAAACCAGATCGCAGCCGTTCTGGAAAACGTCAGGGCTACTCTGTCCGATTTCATGCGTGAACAGAATGAGACCCTGCTGAACATCTCGGCTACGGCGGAGCAGGATCCCGGACGCAACACCGCATTGATGGCAGGCATCCAACTGCAGAAATCGCGGGACGAAATCCTGGGTAGCATCCTTAAAGATCTAAGTAACGAGGCAGCATAAGTAGAGATATGACAAAAGACTCACAAAACCGCTTCGTGTCACCTAAGGCCTGGGAACGCATCGAGCAGTGGTCCCGCCGCAAGCCGGTCTTTGCGCTAATGGGGGAATTCAGCGCCGGGAAATCGACGCTGATGAATTTTCTCCTGCGCACGCAGGCACTGCCGACACAGGTCACGGCGACGCAATTGCCGCCCATCTGGTTCAGTTGGGGCAACAAACCTGCCTTCGTAAAACGGCATGATGGCAGCACGGAAAGTATCACGCTGGATCAGCTTGAAAGTGTTGGCGTGAATGATGCGCAGTTCATTCGCATCTATCTCGAGGCCGACATTCTGGAAGCTGTCGACCTGATCGATACCCCGGGCATTTCGGATCCCAAGATTTCGACCGATGTGTGGCGGCGCGCAATCGGTCAGGCCAATGGCGTTCTGTGGTGTACCCATGCAACGCAGGCCTGGCGCGAGACTGAACGCGCAACCTGGGTATCCCTGCCCGAGCGTTTGCAGAACAACTCCCTGTTGCTGGTCACCCGCGTCGATGCACTTGATGTCAAAGACCGCCAGAAAGTGCTGCGACGGGTCAATCGGGAAGCCGGACATCTGTTCAACAGGTCGATCCTGTTTTCTGCGCGCGATGCCATTACGGCACGGGACAAAACCGGTGATGCCGAGCTTTGGTCGCGCAGTGGTGGCGGCAAGATGGTCGACAGCTTTCTGGAGATCACTGAGCACATTATGGACAACCGGGCAGAACAGCTGTCCCGTTATCAGATCGACAAGACGCTTTCCAACGAACCCAGGGTTCAGCCGCTGCGTCCGTCGCGTAAGGCTGATGGCGAGGGGGACAAACGGCCCGAAAGTGAAGCGGTGCCCCTCCAGCTGATAAACCCCCTTGCCGACGAAAGCGACGAACCCAAGGTCGTCACCAGCTTTCCAGTGCGTCCTGCACGTGTGGAGCGGCAAGGCGAGGATTCGGAACGACCGAGAATTGACGCGGCTGAAGCCGAGCGACTGCGGGCTGAGATGGTGCCCGATACCGTAGACTCGAGCAAAGACGGCGTAGACGACGACGATTTACGGACCTTTTTCCGCAAAACGTCGGAGGGCCCGCTGGACCTGACGGCACTGGCCAGATCCACTTCGGATGAAGACGAGTTCGATCTGCTGGACGAAGACGAACTGGATGAAGAGGCTCGCGATCCCGCGATTGCAACCAGTGAACCCGAAGATTGGGACGAGTCTGAAACCCTGATCGCGGCGACTGAAGACAATCCAGCGGATGCGCCTGAAGTCTCGGTCGAGGACGAGGCTGAAAAAGAAGAGGGAATTGAGGTTTCGGTCTCGTCGATCACCGCTTTGCTGGCCCAGCAATCGGACAAGTCAGACCAGGAATACGAACCCGAGCCTGAAGACCTTAGCCCGGCCGAAGCCGAGATTCTGTCCATGCCGGGCGGAAATGCCGAAGCGCAAAGCCGCGATTCCGAGAACATAGATGCGATAGCTGGTCAGATGTCGGCGCCTAAGGAAAGCTCGCTCAGCGCATCCGCCATGTGGCGCGAGGTTGCGAAGGACGAAGACCTGCCGGAAGATGTCGAAGGCTTAAAGAACGTATTTACGGCGTTTCTGGCTGAGTTTGACAAGATCGCCATTGAGCACAACGAGCAGCAGACCAAAGAGGCGTTGCGCCCAATGGCAAAAACCAGTGAAAACAGCAGGGCGGAATGGCATGTGCTTTAGCCCCGGAAACATTGTCCTGACGGACAGTTTCGACAGAATTGCCAGGTGTTAGATGTCGATCGAAGCTGCGTTGACCACTGCAATGGAATCAATACCCGACTGCATCGCAGCCGGGTATATCGATATGGAAACCGGGATGTTGCTGGGGACAAAAGTCGCTGACCCGGAAGGTGGCGACGCATTGGACACACTTGCAGTTGCTGTCGCCAACCTGTTTCAGGGCCGGGGAGTACGGGCCTTTGAGCAGCTTCTGCGGCAGGCAGAACCAGAAACCCCAAACGGTTCCAGCTTTGGCGAGATTGCAGTGTTTTCCAATGATCGGCTCAATATTTTTCTGCGGACCCGGGAATATCCCGATCATGTTGTCTGCTACGTCTGTCACAACAGCGCGAATGTCGGGTTGGCGCTGGCGAAATCACATCTCAGTCTGGGCTCGGTGGCGGCTGCAGTCTAGTTGGACCTGAGGGGGTCAAGGCATGATGGATACTGACATACTTGACATGCTCGAAGACATCGGGCGGTCATCAGTTGCTCGGCTTTCTCCGGCTGTGACGCTGGCGGGTGACACGCCCGTAACACGTCGCGCTGAAGTATTGCGCGCCATTCGCCGCACCGTGTTGCCGCGCCGCCTGGAATTTACGGCCGCCAATGGGGATTGCCTTGCAATTGAGGTCAACAGTTCAAGGGTCACGGATGTCTTTCGCGTCCGGTCCGGTTTGGTGCCGGATTTTGAAACCGAACCGCGGGATGCGTTGACTGACAGGCTGGCCCATCTGGTGTCGGACATTGCCGCTGCCCCTGCCCCGCTGGAACTGACGTCATTGCAGCCGGATACCGCGCTGGAAGCAGATGATGTCGGGATAACCCTCAGCGAAATCCAGGTTGCCTGCCAGAGTATAGAGTTTCCAACCGAACCAATTGTTTCGATTGTGCCCAATGTCGAACCGGACCTGCAACCGCCCGTACCCCAATCGGATACGCTGGCGGCAAGATACTTTGACGCGGCCGACAAATTTGCGCTGGGACGCATTCTGGCGGAAAGCTCAGATGGGCGCGAATTGCAATCCGATGGTATTTGCGCACCCGGCCAAAGCGCTGGGCCAGATCAGGAACTTCTTGCACAATTTGCGAAGGATTTGAGCGGTTGGAACGCCGATCTGGCTATCGATTCCGAAAAGCCGCAACTAATTGTCATGCGTCCGTCCGGCGGTAAAGGAGCCGGCCTGGCGGTACTGCAGCATGGTGATCAATTCGCGGTCGCCTTGCATGAGGCGCGCAAGCTGGGTTCAGCGGTCAATCTGTGGACCACTCTGAAGGGAACAGAGGAATGACTGCGCCCAAAACAATCAAATTTTCGAATAATTCAATCCGTGAGTACGAGTAAACAGGTAAAATGTTATGAGTGAAAATAATCGTCGCGAGTTAATTCGCATCGCAGAAGACATGAATGAAGTGAGCAATGACGAAACCCGTCAGTTCATTTCGCGCATTGTCAGAGACCTTACAAATCTGAGGCCCTCCATCGCTTTTGTCGGTCAGATCAAGGCCGGTAAGTCTCGTCTGATCAATGGCTTCACCGGGCAGGCCGAGTTCCTTCCGTCGGATGTAAACCCCTGGACCACCGTAATCACCGATATGCATTTCGGGCATCCTTCGGGCCGGACGGACGGGGCCGAGTTTCATTTCTTCGACAATCGCCAATGGCAGGCGCTGATCGCCGAAGGTGAAGAATTGCGCAACATGTTCCCCGACGACGAGGACAGCTATAAGCGCGAGATGATCGAGGAACAGGTCGAGGCGATGAAAACCCGCGCCCGGCTGCGTCTGGGCGAAAGCTATGAACAACTGCTGGGTCAGCACCACGATCTGGAGCATCTCAATACGGACGATCTGGCGCGCTATGTCTGCGCCGGGGATGATCCAACCGATACTGAAACGCACGACCCCGGTTCTGACCGGGGCCTCTACAGTGACATTACCCGCAAGGCCGAAGTCTATTTTGATATCGGCCACTTTCCGTTCCCGCTGACCGTCACGGACACACCCGGTGTCAACGACCCGCTGCTGATCCGCGAGGAAATCTCGCGCCAGTATCTGAAGGAATCCGACTTTTTTGTTGTGGTTCTGTCGGCGCATCAGGCCCTGTCCCGGGCTGACCTGAAACTCTTCCGTTTGATGCAGGCGTTGGAGTTGGGCCAGATCGTCGTGTTTATCAACCGCGTGGACGAACTGGGCGGTGGTGCCGAAGATGCCACGAAAGTGCGTGCGGATGTTCGCGACGGACTTGAGAAAGCCCTTGGAAACTCGGATATCGACGTTTTGATGGGCAGTGCCCAATGGGCACATTATGCCCTCACCGGAGATGACACCGGGATCAATCACGATCACGTTCTTGCCTGGTTGCGAGCCCATCCCGAACAGATGAAGCAATATCTGAAAGGTGTTGAGGAGATCAAACAGGGGCCCGGTCCCATCAGTCGCGAAGGTGTCCTGCGCTTTGCGGCCATGATCGCCTCGGGCCTTCCGGATCTGCGCCGGCATGTGACCCGCGCCCTCACCGAGGGCCCCCGGAACGAACAGATGCGCATGGCGTGGCAGCACCTGAACAGTTTCGCCAAGGGCGAGGTTGAACGCTCTGGCGCGCATCTTCGCGCTTTGGAAGCCGATTCCGGCAAAGACACTTCAAGTGCGGATGAAAACGACAAGACGCTGGGCGATCTTCGCGCCTTGGTGGTCGAAAAAACCAGCGAAATCGCAAATGATATGGACGACGTTCTGGCCAATCTGCGAGGTGTCATGGATGACACGGTGGCTGAATCCGTATCGGGCGTGGTGCGCGGACCGAACGGGCAATCGCCGCTGCTGATCAGGGGCGGCGATACCGAATTGAACTTTACCCCGCTGCGCGATCGGATGCGGGAGCTTGTTCAGGGGGCGACGCAGGTCGTCCGTCAACGGATGCTGAGCGAGCTTTACGCCATCGACATGCAATGCAACGCGGCACTGCGTACACTGGCAGGCTGGCATGATCCGGCTGACAACCGCATGAACACCAGTGCCGTGCGGTGGTACCGGCCGGACACAACCGCCCTGACACGCGGAATCACGGTAGAGTTGCGTGTGAACTGGCTCTCTCGCCTGATATCGCGTAATAGTGTGGTATCCAGGGCCGAACGAATGATCGTTCAGGAATTCGAGATGATCGGAGATGATCTGGTCGACACCGCGCGCGGGGATTTACTGGAACGTCTGAATACTGTTCTGGATCACTACATGGCTCTGTTGGCCGGACATCTTGAACATCGCGCCGGTAGCGGTGAGGCAAATGCGAGAACACAGGCGCAGACCGCATATGATCGCGCCCGGCGGATTGCCGATGAACTGGGTTCCGTTTTCGGACCGAATTTGGCGGAAAACACACAAGCAGAGGCTGCTGAATGATTGAATTTCCCGGAACCGAAAAGGAAGTGCGCCAGCTTGAGCGCTTTCTGACCGCGACGGAGGCATTGCCTTCCGATACGGCGCTGGACAAAATGCGCGAGCGTGCGCTGGCCCACGCCGAACGGTTGTCCAATGCTGTCAATATCGGTTTCGCGGGCGAGTTCGGGGCTGGCAAATCCAGTCTGGCCAACATGCTGGCCGGGGCCGACATACTGCCGACCGGGCCGCAACATCTGAAACTGCCTTTGGTGATTGTTGCCTATGCCGATACACCGGAAACAACCGTCGGATGGTGGGATAAAGAGCCAAGGGTGTACTCTGGCATAGCGCTTGAGAAGGCGGCTGCGGACAATCCAGATTTCATCTCAGTCGGGCTGAATACACCTGCACTCAAGGAAATCTCGCTGTTCGATCTGCCGGGGTCAGGTGCGCTTGACGATACGTACAAGCAAACGCTGGACCTTCTGAAGTTTGTCGACTGCGCGATCTGGTGCACAAACGGAACCAATGCTTGGCGCGAAACCGAACGCCATCTGTGGGCCCGGGTTCCGGAAGAACTGCGGGCAAACAGCCTGCTGGCCGTTACTCATACCGATCTGCCGCCGGTCCGCGATGCGCTGGATCGTGTTCTGGCTCGGTTGAACAAGGAAAAGGGCAACCTGTTCCGTGCGGTTGTCCCTATCGGCACACCGATAGCGGTCAAGGCAATGGCGCAAGAGCCCGAGCCCGATTTCGACCTATGGGAAACATGCGGCGGGCAAAATTTGGCGGAACAGGTATTGCAGGTCGCATCCGACCGACGCCTGAAGGATCTGGAGGCTGCTCGCACCGACCTGCGGCAACAATTTCTGCCCTATCTGGAAAGCCTGCCCGGTGAGGAACCGGCGCCGGAGCCAGAAAGCACCGATGCGTCGGCAATGCACACGGCGTTGGGGACTGCACTGCCCCCATTGGACAACCCCATCCTGGAAGACTGGCTGGCCGCAATCACCAGCATCTACGAGGACCTGCGGGAATCGTCCAGTATCGAACCCGCAGCCTTCCTTCAAAGCTGTCAGGATATTGTCGAAGACTTCGCCGAACGTCTGGAACAGGGGGATGAAATCGACCCCGAGGCAGACTGGATACCGGGTGAGTTCGAAAAGGCCACCGACCTGCTGCTGTTGCTTCAGTTCGAAAGTGGCGATGCGCCGCTCAAGGACGCGATCAGCATCTTGGCGCAACTGGGCGACAACCTGGCCTGGGCCGGAAGCAAGGTTTCCTCACCACAACCGAAAACCGGCACCTGACAATTTTCTCTTTAAAATTGATCTTGGATATCGCGAATCGAGCTCGGCAGAATCGGGCTTTTATTGTTTCTAATTCGTGGACCAAGAGCGTTTAGCGGACGATCAGTTCACACGCTTGACGAGCTGGAACACAACATATAGCTACAACACCCGCCTCTGTTACTGTATGTAGTTTTTGATCAAAAACGATCCTTAGTGAAGCCATCAGGTGGCCCCAATAAAGTCAAATTTGAAACGTCTAACCGTTCTCAAGTGTTCTGCGGTTGTTTCTGGTTGTGAGTTCGAGGGCCATTTGCCCGGTTGTCATTACGCCGCAAAGTTTAGAACGGGTGGAAAGAATGAGCCGCAACCAGGCAGTCGGTGCATCGCACGACGAACCGAAAATTGAAGGATTGGAACCGGGCGCAAAGCTGTTGCGCGGCCAGTATGAAATCCTTCGCTATCTCAGCAACGGCGGATTTGGGATTACCTATCTGGCGCGCGACAGCCTGGAGCGCGATGTGGTGATCAAGGAATGCTATCCCGGTGCCCTTTGCCGCCGGAATGGCGATCTGGTGGAACCCAACGACCCCTCGTATCAAGAAGACCTGCGCGCGATCATCGACCTGTTCATTCAGGAAGCCCGCAACCACGCGCGGCTTGTCCACCCCAATATCGTCGATGTGCATCAGGTGTTCGAAGACAATGACACCGCGTATATCGCCATGGACCTGATCCGGGGTTGCGACCTGCTGGATTACGTCGAGAACCCTGAAAATGATGGTGGGCCCGACTTCATCGTTCAGGTCACGGAAAAAATGCTGTCGGCCGTGTCCTTCATTCACCAAAGCGGCATGTTGCACCGTGACATCTCGCCCGACAACATTCTGATCGACGAAAATGGCGATCCTGTTCTGATCGATTTTGGTGCAGCCCGGGAACAGGCAGCACATCAGAGCGCGGCTCTTCTGACGCTTCGGGTGATCAAGGACGGCTATTCCCCCCACGAATTCTATGTGCGCGGGGCCGAGCAAGGCCCAAGCAGCGACCTGTATGTTCTTGCGGCGACCCTGTACCACGCGATCAGTGGCGAACGCCCCATAGATGGCCAGACCCGCCTGAACGCCTTCAACAGCAGCCAGGATGACCCTTACACTCCGTTGTCAGGGCAATTTGAAGGTTATCCCGAGGGATTTCTGGAAGCGATTGACAAGGCGATGGAAGTTCACGCCACGGACCGGTTGCAAAACGCGCTGGAGTGGTTGCGGATGTTCCGTGGCCCGAGCGTGATGTTCGACAGCTTTGCCTATCGCCCTGTGTCGGTCATCGTCGGCATGGACCGCAAAGATGACGAGGAAGAAAAAGCCCGCATCAAGGCCGAAAGCGAAAATGCCGAGGCGGTGGTTACCGCCCTGCTCGCGGGCAACCAGGACATCGTCATCGGCAATGACGATGACAAAGATCTGGCCAAATTCGCGCCCAAGGCCGACGAGCCGGTTGCGGTAGACACCGTTGTACAAAACCGGTCAGGCGGCAGCGGCAAAATGATTGCCGGCCTTGCCGTAGTCGCAGCACTTGCGGCAGGTGGTTACATCTTTATGGAGAGCAACAAAGGCACCGATATCTCCAGCACCACGGAAATAGCCACACCTGCGGCCGAAACGGCGGAACCTGCGGTAATTGCCGCGGAACCCGCCGAAGAAAAGACCGAAGTTGCAGCCGCCCCAGTCGAAGAACCCCCAGAGGTTGCGGCGCCGGTCAGTGCAGACACCACCGCAGTCGAGACCGTTCAGACCGAAACGGAAACAGCAGTTGTCACACCTGCCGAACCCGTCACCATACAGGAAGAAGACCCCCAGGAGCAGCCTGTCGAGCAGACACAGGCCAAACCGGCGGCCCTGAACGAGGCCGAAGCAAAGACCGCCGAGGGAACAGCGGAAACAGAAACACCCGCGGCCCCGGCGGCACCGGTTAACCTCGCTGAAACGCAAGTTGCATTCGCTCATTGGGACGTAGAAATTCCTTTTGCGACCGCCAAACGCCGCGCCTCAACCGGTAACGTGATCGCCGTTACCGAGGTTGATCCGTCGCTTGACATGGGCGTCATCGGTGAATGGGTCCAACGCGGTGCCGCGATTTTCACACTGAATGGCAATCCAGTGCGCTCGGATGTGACGTTTGCCGCCCAAGTTCTGGATGACCTAAAGGTCGATCCGGATGGCTATATCCGGGTATCTGCACGCTATCGCCCATTGGGCAAGACCCGCGCTCAGAACGGATTGCTGGCGTTGCCTGCTCATCGCAAGCTCGGGCTGGAGAATGGGTTTGCCTTTGATATCCGTCACAACGGTGACGGCTGGCAGACGGTTGTCACCAGTGCCCCTGCAGGTAAAGCAGGCGGCCTTCGGCAAGGGGATGTTCTGCGGAATGAAACGCATACCGGTCTGGCCATTGACGGCCCGGAAAGCCTGGATGCTGTACTGGCCGATCTGGTCTCGGAAAATCAGCCCCAGGCACGGCTGACTGTGTTGCGCAACGGTGCGGACACGTCTGCCACCATGCCTTTGGCGAGGGAGTGATCGGACAGTTTGAAATGTGATCTGCCAGTGTGTGTTTGCTGAGGGTCGCGGGTCAAACCCGCAACCCTGACGGGAACCGGCCCGTCGCGGAAAGTTAAGTTAGTTCTCTGGTTTCTCAAATCGTAGGTGCCGCTGCGCATGTTGCGCGGAGGTGAGTAGCAGCCGCGCGGGACAGTCGTCCTGTGCCCAAAGTCAAAGGTGTCGACACCATGTTCAAATATAAAAGCCCTCTCAGCCGGCTTCTCGAAGGTGCCGGCAAAGCAAGAGAAACCGAAACCGAAGACGTTGCCGCCCCGGCGGAAGAAAGCCCGGATAACAAGCAGCCGATCGCGGACTTCAACGCACTGCGCGCAGCGTTGGGCGGTGGAAACCTCTCGGCCGAAAGCTACGAAGAAGCCGACGAACTGATCCCTGAAGAAAAAATGCCAGACTTCGCTGAAGGCGAAACTGAAGTGGACTCCTCGGATGACGAAGCGCAGGTCGAAGTAGAAGACGCGGTCGCAGAACCGGAAGCCCCACAGCCCGAAGAGGCACAGGATGATCAAGTTGTAACTCTGCACTTGACGACTGAAGTTACCAAAGTTGAGGCGGTTGAAGAAACCCCTGAGGCCGACGAAGCCGCAGTTGAAGTAATCGAAGACCCTGAAGAGCCGGAAACTCAGCCGGAACCGGAAGCCGTGCAGTCACACGAACCTCAAGTGATGCAGGTCGCCGAACCGGAAATCGTCCAGGTGCCTGAAACGGAAGTTGCACAGGCCCCGGAGGTCGAGGAAACCCCGGCAGCGCCCGTTGCCGCCGATGATCGCCGCAGCCGCGTGAAGACAACCTTCCTGGGGTTTGAGCGTGCCGACACACATGTGCAGGATCTGATGGAAACGGCCGAACCGGTCGCCAAATCCGAAGCTGCACAGGAGACCTTTCCTGTTGGCTGGCTGGTTGTCACATCCGGCCCAGGTCGTGGTGCGTGCATCACGCTGACTGAAGGCCTGATGCAGATCGGCCGCAATGACGATCAGGCCATTCAGCTGGACTTCGGCGACACAGGTATTTCGCGCAGCAACCACGCCGTGATCGCCTATGACCCCGAAGATCGCAAATGCTACCTGGGGCACGGCGGCAAGGCCAATCTTGTGCGCCTGAACGGCAAGCCGGTGCTCAGCACTGTGGCTCTGTCCAGCGGCGACCTGATCCGGATCAGCGAAACTTCGATCCGTTTCGCTGCTTTCTGTGATGACGGCTTTGACTGGCGGGATTCCTGATAGATGCTGGCGACCCCGGCATATGATATTGCACTGATCCTGGATCAGGGTCAGCGCGACACGCAGGAAGATGCGATTGCATCGCGCATGTTTGACGCGTGCAACGCAGGTTACGTGATCGTGGCCGACGGAATGGGCGGTCACGCTGCAGGTGAAATAGCTTCGGAGTTGGTGATCGCCGCCTGGCGCGGGGCACTGGACGCCGAGCTTGAGGCGGACACTCCAAGCGAAGCTGACCTGATCGACGCCCTGCCTCTGGCCGCCATGCAGGCCAATGCCGCTATCGCCAACCACAGCGAAGAACAGGGCGACGGATTCAACATGGGCTCGACCCTGCTTGGTCTTCTGCTGCTGGGCCAACGCGCGTTCTGGATTTCGATCGGTGACAGTCCGCTTTATTTGTTCCGGAATGGCCAGCTGACCCAGATAAATGAAGATCACTCGATGGCGCCCGTGATTGACGCACAAGCTGCCGAAGGTGCTCTGACCCTGGCCGAAGCGCAGGCTCACCCTGACCGCAATCAACTGACTTCGGTGGTCATGGGCGCCGCTATTCCCAAAGTCGATTGCCCTGAACAGCCTTTGAAGCTGGAAGCCGCTGATATCCTGATATTGGGCAGCGATGGGCTGCAATACCTCAACGACGCGGAAATTCGGTCCATCGTGACCGACAATGCGCAGGCCTTGGCACAGGATCTGGCGGATGCGTTGCTTCGCGCCCTGCAAGCCAAAAACGACCCCGATCAGGACAACGTATCAATCGCCGTGGTGAAACCGGCAATACCCTAACACAGGCAAAGCAACAGGACCCATGAGAAACCATCTGATCATATCAAGTCTGGCTCTCGCAGCCGCGACGGGCGCGGCCTCGGCGCAAGAGGCGTGCAGTACCTATGAGATTCAGCGAGGCGACAGCCTGCGGGAACTAGCGATACAGGTCTATTCGACTGAAGACTATCGGTTTATCTACGACGCGAACCGGGATGTCATCGGCTCGAACCCGAACATCATTCGGGTCGGCGATATTCTGACTTTCCCCTGCCTTGAAGAGGTCGGACGCGAGGCAGCAGTGCCGGATACCGAAGCCGGACGCATCGCCGCGGAAATGGCTGCTGAGTTGGTGAAAGCCGCAGAAGAGCGGGCCGAAAAAGCCATTGCCGACGCCGAAGCCCGCGTTGCAGCAGCCGAAGCCGAGGCCAAGAAGGCCAGCGAAGACGCTGTGATCGAGGCCAAAGCAGCGGCCAAAGAAGAAATTGAAGCCGCTCGCGCCGAAGCTGCAGCGCTGATCCGCAACGCTGGCGACAATAAGCAGCCCGAGGTTCGGGATCGCCAGATTTTGCTGATCACCGGCGGAAATTATGCACCCTTCACGGATGAGGCGCTGCCGAACCGCGGGCTATATACCTATCTGGTCGAAACCGCGATGCTGCGGGCCGCGCCCGAGCAATCCTACAAGATCCAGTTCGTCAACGACTGGTCGTCGCATCTGGATCTGCTGATGCCGACGCTGGCGTTCGACGCGACATTCCCCTGGTCGCGCCCCAATTGCGAAGAGGCCGAAGCCCTTTCGGACAAGGACCGTTCGCGGTGTGAGACCTACAATTTTTCCAACCCATTCTACGAGGTTGTTGACACCTTCTTCGCCCGCGAAGGTTCGGGCTATGAACAGACACTGACCTACGCGGATTTCGCGGGCACCACGATCTGCCGCCCCGAAGGCTGGTCTCTGTCGCACATGGATACGGTCGGCCTTTACGAGCCGGCGATCAAGTTGATGCGTCCGGTTTCGCCGGATGACTGCTTTCACGCCGTCATGGAAGGCACCGCCGACATCGTCGCCATCGAGGCACACCTGGCGGTCGAGGCAATCGGTCGGCTGGGTTACGAACACCGCATCATCGAAAACCCCAATCTGGCGGCGATCAAGTCGCTTAACATCATGACCCACAAGGACAATCCTGACGGGGAGGCAATCCTTGAGACGCTGAACCAGGGTCTGGCAATCATGCAGCAATCGGGCGAATGGCGCGACATCGTGTCGACCGCCCTGCGTCACCAAATGGAAAATGGCTAAGGCCGCAATCGGCCTGACACACAAGAAAGTCTGGAGGAAGTGGACATGTTTAATATTGATCTGAAGAAAGTGGTAATGTCGGCCACCGCCGTCACAGCACTGAGCGCAACCGCGGCGGCGGCACAGGAAGCCTGTACCAACTACACCGTCGAGGATGGCGATACGATGGCAACCATCGCCATCGCGGCTTATGGAACGTCGAACTATCAGCCGATCTTCAACGCGAACCGCAACGTTATTACGAACCCGAACGCACTGGAGCCGGGCCTGGTTCTGGCCCTGCCCTGTGAGGACGGCAGCCTGCCCAACGGTCAGACCGCACAGGAAATCATCGCGGCGGAAGAACAGCGCGCGGCCAGCGTAAAGCGGTCGAGCGTCTACCAACCGCCGATCAAACTGGTCACCGGCAATGGCTGGGCACCGTTTGCCGATGAATCGCTGAACGGCGGCGGTGCAATCACCCGCCTGGGCACCACTGCCCTGCAGCGTGGCGGCAACGCCCGCGACTATTCGGTCAGCTTCGTGGACGACTGGAACTCGCACCTGGAAACGCTGCTGCCTTTGGGGGCGTTTGACGTATCCATGGCGTGGAACATGCCCGACTGCACCAACCGCACCTACGAATGGTCGTGGGAAACTGAAGTGCGCTGCACCCAGTTCGACTCGTCCGTTCCGGTTTATGACATCGTGGTCGGGTTCTACACCCTGCCGGAAAGCAGCTATGCAAGCGCGACAACTTTCGAAGAGCTGAAAGGGTCCACCATCTGCCGCATGGACGGCTGGTTCATCCACGATCTGGAACAGGAAGGCCTGCACAACGGCGAATCCATGACCCTGATGCAACCCATCACCGCGCGCGAATGCCTCGACGCTGTTCTGACAGGTACCGCCGACGTCGCGACGTTCGAAGTTCAGTTGTTCTCGGACACCATGGTCGAAATGGGCCTGAACCAGAACGACATGGTGGAAAACCCCTTCGTGACCTCGCTGTCTTCGCTGCGCTTCATCAGCCACCGGAGCAACCCGTTCGGCAAGCAGTATCTGGCGATGCTGAACAAGGGCCTGAACGAAATGCGTGAATCCGGCGAATGGTACGCCATCGTTTCTGACACGCTGCGCGAGCACAACGAGAAACTTATGGCAGCTTCGAACTGATCCCTCGGTTCAGCTGATACACTGGGGCCGGTTCCGCAACCGGCCCCTTTTTTGTTCGTGATAACCCAGTGCCCTGGCCTGGACATGGTGGTTGGGCGCCGCATCACGGAACTGAAAGAAGCCTAAGCTGATCGCCTTTTTGTCCTTTGTATCCGGGATTATTCTGGACACGGTGACCGTCGGACGGCGGGAAATGAAGCGGCTGCATTATCTCAGCCTGCCAGCGCCAATATCCAAATAACGGCACTCGGTCTGCTTTCGGACGGGCAAAAAACACCCCAACTACGGGAAACCCCCAATATCGGAAGCTGCCGGGTTTGATATTCTGACCCCAACAGCACCGGTGAGGCCTGAGCCTCTCCACTCACTTGAAAAGGGACTGACTTTGGGGGTCAGTCCCTTTTTACTTGGCTCATTGGATATTTACTATCCGTAAAGGGCCGCACAGGTACGCGCGGCCCTGGATAATTTTACCCGATAATGGCGTTCAACGTCGCGCTGGGGCGCATGACCGCGGCTGCCTTCGTCGGATCTGCGTGATAGTATCCACCCAGATCGGCGGGCGCGCCTTGCGCCGCAGCCAGTTCGGACAGGATTTGCTCTTCCTTGTCGGCAAGTTCTTTGGCAACCGGGGCAAATTCGGCGGCCAGATCGGCGTCATCGGATTGCGCAGCCAGCGCCTCGGCCCAATATCGTGCAAACCAGTAGTGGCTGTCGCGGTTGTCGGGCTGGCCAACCTTGCGGCTGGGCGATTTGTTGTTGTCCAGAATGCCTTGCGTCGCGGCTTCGGCTGCAGCACCCAGAACCCCGGCCTTAGTATTGCCCTTGCTGTCGGCCAGGAAGTTCAGCGATTCACCCAGCGCACAGAACTCACCCATCGAGTCCCAGCGCAGGTGGTTTTCCTCCACCAACTGCTGCACGTGTTTGGGCGCCGAGCCACCCGCACCGGTCTCAAACAGACCGCCGCCATTCATCAGTTTGACGATCGACAGCATCTTGGCCGACGTGCCCAGTTCAAGGATCGGGAACAGGTCGGTCAGGTAGTCACGCAGGACGTTGCCGGTGATCGCGATGCTATCCTTGCCTGCTGTAATGGTCTCCAGCGACTGACGGGTCGCCTCACGCGGGGCCATGATCAGGAACTTGTCCGCGACGCCAGCCGCCTCAAGCGCCGGTTTGACGTATTTGATCAGCTCTGCGTCATGGGCGCGGTTTGCGTCCAGCCAGAAGATCGCCTCGGAACCGGTCAGGCGCTGACGGTCCATCGCCAGCTCAATCCAGTTTTCGATCGGAGCCATTTTGACGGTGCAGGACCGCCATATATCGCCCTTTTCGACCTCATGCGAATGCAGCGTCTCACCATTGGCCAATACGATACGGATCGTGCCATCGGCGGGTGCTTGGAAGGTGGTCGGGTGCGAGCCGTATTCTTCCGCCTTCTGCGCCATCAAGCCCACATTGGCCACGGCACCGGCAGTTGCCGGGTTCAGCGCGCCGTTGGCTTGGAAGAAGTTGATGGCCTCATCATAGACGGGCGCATAACAGCGGTCGGGAATCACGCAGTTGGTGTCACCCTTCGCGCCGGTTTCGTCCCAGCCCTTGCCGCCTGCACGGATCACGGCGGGCATCGACGCGTCGATAATCACGTCCGACGGGACGTGCAAGTTGGTGATGCCCTTGTCGCTATCAACCATGTACATGGACGGACGATCCGCCTTGATCGCGTCGATCGCGGCCATGATGTCGGCATTGTCTTTCACGCGATCCAACAGATCACCCAGACCCGAGTTCGGGTTCACGCCCAATGCGTCCAGTTCCGCGCCAAACTTCTCGAACACCGGTGCCAGCCACGCTTTGACCGCATAGCCAAAGATGATCGGGTCACTGACCTTCATCATCGTCGCCTTCATGTGCAGCGAGAACATGGTGCCATCTTTTTTAGTGTCCTCGATGGCGTCCGCCAGGAACGAAGACAGCGCCTTGACCGACATGAAGGTCGCGTCGGCAACAGTGCCTTCGGCCAGAGGCCAGGCATCTTTCAGAACGATCACGCTGCCGTCCTTGCCAACAAATTCGATCTTGGCATCACCCGCCTGAGCAGCCGTGATAGTTGCCGATTTCTCATTCGCATAGAAATCGTTGCCAGACATGGAAGACACTTTGGTTTTGCTATCCGACACCCACTCACCCATCGAATGCGGGTTCTTCTGAGCGTAGTTCTTGACCGCACGGGCCGCGCGACGATCCGAGTTGCCCTCACGCAGAACCGGGTTAACAGCCGAACCTTTGATGGCATCATAACGTGCGCGGATCGCCTTTTCCTCGACAGTCGAAGGCTCTTCGGGGTAGTTCGGAATATTGTAGCCCTGCGATTGAAGCTCTTCGATGGCTGCAACCAACTGCGGGACCGACGCCGAGATATTCGGCAGCTTGATCACATTGGCATCCGGCGTCTTCACCAGCTCACCCAGAGCGGCCAGATCGTCTGTGATGCGCTGATCTTCGGTCAGGTTCTCGGGGAAGGTTGCCAGAATGCGGCCCGCCAGCGAAATATCCTTGGTGCCGACACTCACGCCAGCGGCCGAAGCGAACTTGCGAATGATGGGCAGGAACGATGCGCTCGCCAGCTCCGGCGCTTCGTCTACAATGGTATACAATATATCGAAGTTCGATTTTTCTGCCATATTCCCTTACCTTTTTTAAGCCTTTCAGGGGCGTGCGATCCAAGAGTTGATGCCACATCAACGTGGCGCGGCAGGGGCACGATCAGGATGCTGCCCCTTGGTTACTCTGATTTGACAGGGCCTCCCATAAAACAGGATGGCCCCGGGATCAATCACCGGAACGCGCGCAAATTGACACGGGGTTGGGTGAACCAGATGAAACGGCGCAGAAAAAGGGTCGACCTTGCTGCCTCAGACGCCCCAGGTGTCGCTCAGACGATAGCCGCCCGGCCAAGGGTCATCGGGATCCAGCATGTGTTGGTGAATGCCGGTAATCCAGCCCTGGCCGCTGATCTCCGGGACAATAGCCGCGCGATCGCCCAGCCGTGTTGCCTCGACGATTCGACCGGTAAAACGCGAACTGATGATGGAAATGGCTTCGAACGTTTGGCCGACCTGCATCTGTCCTTTGGCGGCCATCAACGCCATGCGTGCCGAGACCGCCGTGCCGGTGGGTGAGCGATCGACTTTACCCGGTTGAATGGCCACGGCGGACTTGCCGCGCACCCCTTCGGGAGTTTCCTCCAAGGGACCGCAGAAGGCACAGAAGGAGATGTGATCCCAATCCGGGTTTTCGGGATGGAAAAAACCAATCTGTTCATTCGCCGCATTTGTGATTGCAACACCCATACGCGCGATGTCACGCGCCTCGTCTTCGGTGATCTCAAAGCCCAGAGCGGCGGTATCGACGACAACGAAACTGTCGCCTCCAAAGGCCGTATCGACCTGCAACGTTCCGACGCCCGGAACTTCGAGTGGAACGCCGAGCTTGTCGGCAAAGCTGGGCAGGTTCTGCACAAAGATACGTCTGGCCTTGCCGCCCTCGCACTCGGCCCGGACACGGACCAGGCCGCCGGGCGCCTCCAGCGTCAGATGGGTTTCGGGCTCCTGCATCGGGATGATGCCGCCATCCAGCAACACGGTCGATACGCAGATCGAATTCGATCCGGACATCGGCGGCGTATCTTCAGGTTCCATGATGATAAAACCCGCATCAGCGTCAGGATGTTTGGGCGGCACCAGCAGGTTTACATGCCGAAATACTCCGCCCCGCGGTTCGTTCAGGACAAAATTTCGTAAGGTCTGATCATTTGCGATGAATGAACGCTGGTCCCACAGCGTGTCGCCCGGGGGCGGCGCGACACCGCCAACGATCACATCCCCGACCTCGCCTTCGGCATGGGCTGAAATCACATGAATTGTCTTCACGCTGCGCATGAGGGCTCCTTAAAACCGGGTGGCAGAAAAGGGATCAGGGGAAATCTCAGGAGTATTATCGACAAGGATGTCGGCAACCATTTCAGCGGTCCCTGCTGACTGGGTCAAACCCAGATGACCATGGCCAAACGCATAGATCACATTGCGTGAACGGCGTGCAGGGCCAATCACCGGAATACTGTCGGGCAGCGACGGGCGGAATCCCATCCATTGCGTACCACCTTCGGTCCTGAGCCCCGGCAGGAACTGCGTCGCCTTTTGCAAAAGGGTTTCCGCCCTCCGGTAATTCGGTGGCAGTTTCAGCCCACCAAGCTCGACAGCACCCCCGATGCGCACGCCGCCGTTGATGCGACTGGCCACGAATCCGTGGCGGGAAAAGGTCAGATGCATCCGCAGATCGAAGGTGCCCTCGGGCAGGGTCGTGTTATACCCGCGCTCGGTCTCCAGAGGGATGTGATCGCCCAGAGTGCGCGCCAGTTCATGCGACCACGCACCGGAAGCGACGACAACCTTGTCGGCCTCAACCGTTCCACCGGCATGGCTCAGTTGCACCGATGTGTCCCGGGGAGTAACGGCGCGAATCTCCATTTGCTCGATCCGGCCGCCGCGATCCAGAAACGCTTGCGCCAGATGGCCTACCCAAGTTTTTGGATCGACCGTGTTCATCCAACCCGGTGTGAAACCGGCATGAGTAAAGCGGGGGCTGAGACCAGGCTGCAACTCGGCAATGGCTTCACGGTTTTCCAGCAGTTCAAACGCGATCCCGTGACGGCGGCGTGTTTCCCATCCGGGCAGGCTGGCACGAAACTCTGCCTCGCCTTCGTAAAGCTGCATCTGACCATCCCGCTGAATCAGCGCCTCGCCATCGACGTCCGAAATCAGACGCTCCAGCGCAGCGCCCGACAGGCGCATGAGGCCCGCCTGTGCGGCCAGAAGCTCGTGATACCGGCGCGGACGGCTGGCCTGCCAGAACCGCATCATCCAAGGAATGATCTGCAGGGCATAGGCAGGGGGAATTGACAAAGGCCCCAGCGGATCCAGCAACCATTTAGGTGCCTTGCGCATGATGCCCGGCGTCGCCAGCGGCTCGACCTCGGTCAGGGCAAACGCTCCGGCATTGCCGGCAGAAGCCTGCGCCGCGACGCCTTCGCGGTCCAGCACGCGGACATTATGACCCCGACGCTGCAGCTCAAGCGCAGTTGTTATGCCGATGACACCGGCACCGATTATCACCACGTCCGAATGCGTCACGTCGCAATCCCGTCTTTGAACGGATCATTTTCGGCAAAGATCAGCTTCGCCTCGGCCATGACATGGGCCTGCCCGGTAATCGAGGGTATGACACCTCCATTCGGGCCCGGCTGATAAGACAGGCGATAGGTGCTTCCGATCACAGATTCCTGCACGATCTCCTCGCCCGGGGCCAGTTTTCCATCCGCCGCCAAACAGGCCAGCCGTGCCGAACTACCGGTGCCGCAGGGCGAGCGGTCGTAATTGTCATCCGGACACAGGACAAAGTTGCGGCTGTACACACCATCCGTCGAGGACGTTCCCTGAAAGATTACATGATCAACCGGTTCACCCCGTTCGCCGCCAATACCCTGCGCGATCGAAGCCTCGCGGATGGCGACGGCCATGTTCGTCAGCTTTGCGATATTCCCGACACAAACCGGAATTGGACTGGGATCGACAATGAAGAACCAGTTGCCACCATAAGCCAGATCGCCCGTCACTGGCCCGTTGTCCGGCACGTCCAGGGTGGCTGAGCGCTGTACCCGGCGGCTTTCGATGTTTGTGACGGTCACCGTGTTTGCGTCATGCAATTCGACCGTCACCACCCCCGCAGGAGTTTCGATGCGATGGGTGCCCTGCCCGATCCGACCCAAGTGGGCCAATGTCACGGTCAGACCAATGGTGCCATGACCACACATGCCAAGCACCGCGTCTACGTCAAAATAAATCACGCCGGTCACACAAGTCGGATCAACCGGTTCGACCAGCAATGCGCCAACCATGGCCGGTTGCCCGCGCGGCTCGAGCATGATGGAGCGGTAAAACTCCTCATGCTCGGTCGCCAGTCGCCGGGCTCGTTCGGCCATGGGGCCATTGCCCAGATCAGGTGCGCCATCCAGGATCACCCGCGTGGGCTCGCCCCCGGTATGGCTGTCGATCACATGCATTCAGCGATCACCCCGCCCTGCGCTGACCAGTCGGCGAACCAGCTTTTGAACAGTTCATACTGCTGTTCACAATAGTTGCGCTGTGCATCATTCAACTCATCGCTTTCGTTAAAGTGCAGGCGGTATTCCGGTTCACCGTTCAGCACTAACAGATGCTTGTAATAGAGCACCAGATCGGGGCCTTCGTCAAAGCTGGAAAGAACATGGAACGCCTCGGTCAATTCCTGAGCGCGCAAACGGGCCTCGGCGCTTCCGGTGGCGGCTTTTTGCGACAACGCCGCCAGCAACAGCGCCTCGCGCGGCAGCGCATTGCCGATTCCGGTAATCGAACCGGTCGCGCCACAGTTTACAAAGCCATGAAAGACTTCGGTATCGACGCCTACCATCAGGGTCACATTGTCATCCTGACTGGTGATGTTCTCTGCTGCGTAGCGCAGATCGTCCTTGCCACCGAATTCCTTGAACCCGATCAGATTGGAGTGTTCGGCCCGCAGCGCAAAGAACAACTCGGCGCGGGTGGCGAATCCGTAATAGGGGCTGTTGTAGATCACGGCAGGAATGTCGGGCGCCGCAGTAAGAATATCTCTAAAATGGTTCTTCTGCGCCGCCGGCGAACTGCCACGTGACAGAACGCGCGGGATCACCATCAGGCCGGCGGCGCCCACTTTTTGCGCGTGGGCGGCATGGGCCACGGCGGATTTTGTGTTAATGGCCCCGGTGCCCACGACAACCGGAAGTCCGGCGGCTACCAGACGCTCGACCCCCTCCATCCGCTGTTCATCGGTCAGCAGGGGCCAATCCCCCATCGAACCGCAATAGACAACCGCCGACATCCCTGCATCGATCATCTCCTGACCCTTGCGGACCAGTGCGTCATAATCCGGTTTGCGGTCCGGTGTACAGGGCGTCATGAGGGCGGGCATGGTGCCGGTGAAGACATTTTTTGGCATGGGGCAAATCCTTTGGAAGCAGCGTTTCGTACGGCAGGAGGAAATCAGGTCAGAGCCGTTTCGAATCGAAATAACGGATATTGGATACAAAATCCATAAAAATTCTGCACCAAAGCAAAACGCGCCGAACCGGTGGCTCGACGCGCTGTTTGATCAGGGTTCGGGTGTCAGATTCAGCGCAGGCGCTGCCCGGTTTCCGGGTCGAACAGTAATGCGCGGTCAGGTCGGACCGATATGCCAATTCGTTCGCCCTGCGTGCTGCGTTGATCGTCGCGTTCTTCGACAATCAACCGGTCGCCATTTGGCGTTTCCAGGTAAGAATACGACACCCCGCCAAGCGCTTCGGTCAGGTCAACGGTGCAGGTCTCGCTGCCGCGATCAATCTGGATATGCTCTGGCCGAATGCCCAGTGTGACCTTGTCGGCCCCCGAAGGCACGGACGCTGTAACCGGAATCGACTGATTGAGTGCAGGATGACTGACCTGACCATCAACGACATCGCATTCCAGAAAATTCATCGCAGGCGAGCCAATGAAACCGGCCACAAACCGATTGTCCGGATCACGGTACAAATCCATCGGAGCGCCGACCTGTTCGATCCGCCCGTCCCGCAGCACAACGATCTTGTCGGCCATGGTCATCGCTTCGACCTGATCGTGCGTGACATAAATCATCGTCGCGCCGATTTCGTTGTGCAGTCGCGCAATCTCGACCCGCATCTCGACCCGCAACTCGGCATCGAGGTTCGAAAGCGGCTCATCAAACAGGAACACTTCGGGCCCGCGAACAATGGCGCGCCCGATGGCCACCCTTTGCCGCTGGCCACCCGACAAAGCCTTCGGCTTGCGTTTCAGGTACTGGTCCAGCTTCAGAATTTCCGATGCTTCGTGCACCTTCTTGTCGATTTCGGTTTTCGAGACGCCATTCATGCGCAAACCGAAGCCCATGTTTTCCGCCACCGACATGTGCGGGTAGAGAGCATAGGTCTGAAACACCATTGCCACGCCACGTTTTGCCGGGTCCATATGGGTTACATCCCGCGAACCGATGTTGATTTGCCCTTCGGTCGTTTCCTCAAGCCCGGCGATCATGCGAAGAAGGGTGGACTTGCCGCAACCTGACGGACCCACAAATACGCAGAATTCACCATCTTCGATCTCAAGATCTATGCCGTGAATGACCTGTGTCTGGCCGTAGCGCTTGATCGCGCCGTTTAGAGTTACTCCGGTCATGTCGCATGCATCCTGTCTTTGCGGGTGGTCCTACGGGATTCTGGGAATTGCCATGCCTGAGCTTCCGCGCCGATCTGATCGGCCACATGGCGGACACGGGGAATCCAGGCTTCGAGCTGGGTGAAATCCATCCGTTCCGTGAAACCGGTTACGGAAATTGCGCCCAACATGCGCCCGCCCGAAGTCAGGATCGGGCATGCGATGCAGATGATGCCGGGCTCGTGCTCTTCATCGTCGATCGCATATCCGCGCTGCCGGATCAGTTCCAGATCCGCGCGCAGCGCCTGTTCCGAGGTCAGTGTCTTGTCGGTAAACCGGTGATAGCTTTGTTGCGACACCGCCTTGGTCAACGCCTCGTCATCCAGATGCGCCAACATCGCCTTGCCGACGCCTGTGCAGTATGCGGGGCCGACTTTGCCAGCTTGCGAGAACATTTCGACCGGCTGCGCTGCGTTACGTTTGTCGACATACAAAACCTGACTGGAATCAAGCTGTGCAAGGTGAACTGTTTCCCCTGTTTCCTGACTTAGCGCGTCGAGAAACGGGCGGGCAATCGGGGCCAGTGAGCTTTGGGTCCAGGCATCATGCGCCAACCGCACCAACCTCAGGCCAGGTGCATAGGTCTGACGGTCGGGATCGTAGGACAACATCCTTTGGTGGGTCAGCGATTGCAGAAACCGGTACAACGTCGCCTTGGGGAAACTGCTGTTGTCCAGCAGCTCCGCGAAACGGACCGGGCGTCCGAATGCAGCCACCTGATCCAGCACATCGCATGCTTTCCCAATTGTTCCTTCACCTGCCACGGGCGCTTTTCTCCTCCGTTTGCCCACGGCCGACAGCACGTGGGTCTTGACAAGACTAACCGAGTCGATGTGTAGTTTTCAATATATAAAACTAAGTTTCACTATGTGGAACCTAAATGTGGAAGCTAAGGGAGGAAACCATGCATTCCATCTACAAGCGCACAACGGCCGCGCTGGCCATGAGCGTTGCACTTGCCGTTCCGGCCTATGCCGAACTCACTGGTGAGCTGCGGATTTTCCTGGACACATCCAACCCGGCGCCGCGCGCGACGATGGAAGCGATGATCGGCCGCTTCGCTGAAAAGCACCCGGGGCTGGAAATCGAAACCACAGTGATCGACCGCGAGGCGTATAAGACGCAAATCCGCAACTTCCTGACCGCCGACACGCCGGACGTTGCCACGTGGTATGCCGCCAACCGCATGAAGCCTTACGTCGAAGCAGGCCTGTTCGAGGATGTTTCGGACCTATGGGCCGAGCCTGAGATTGCTGAAAACCTCGCCTCGACCAAGGGCGCGATGACCATCGATGACAAGCAATGGGGTGTACCCTACACCTACTACCAGTGGGGAGTTTATTACCGCAAAGACATCTTTGATGAGTTGGGCCTTAGCGAACCCACCACCTGGGAAGAGGAACTGGCCAACTGCCAGAAAATCGTCGACTCAGGCCGCGCCTGCTATACCATCGGCACCAAATTCCTGTGGACCGCAGGCGGCTGGTTCGACTACCTGAATATGCGCACCAACGGCTTCGACTTCCACAACCAGCTTGCCAATGGCGAAATCAGCTGGGAAGACGACCGGGTCAAGCAAACCTTCGCCAACTGGAAACAGTTGATCGACATGGGCGCGTTCATCGACAATCACCAGACCTACAGCTGGCAAGAGGCCCTGCCCTTCATGGTAAACGGCGAAGCGGCTGCATATCTGATGGGGAATTTCGCTGTCGCGCCGCTAAGGGATGGCGGCCTGACCGACGATCAGTTGGACTTCTACCAGTTCGTGTCCATCAACCCTGATGTCGAAATGGCTGAAGATGCCCCGACAGATACATTCCACATTCCTGCGAATGCATCGAACAAGGAAGCAGCGCGTGAGTTCCTGCGCTTTGTGGTCTCTGCGGAAGAGCAGACTGAAATCAACAATGGCTCGAACCTTGGGCAATTGCCGGTGAACGCACAATCCTCGGTGGATGATGACAAGTTCCTCCAGCAGGGCTTCCAGATGTTGTCGTCGAACAGCCCGGGCGGCGTGGCGCAATTCTGGGACCGGGATGCACCGGCGGAAATGGCAAAAGTGTCTATGGAAGGCTTCCAGGAATTCATGGTCAAACCGGACAATCTGGACCGTATCCTGGCCAAGCTGGAACGCGCACGTGAGCGCATTTACGAAAACTAATCCGGTCGTCGGGCCGGGCACACGCCCGGCCTGCACCTGAACCTGTGTAAGGCGGGTGCCAACTCGCCTTGCTCCTTCCACCTAAACCATGAGTATCCGCATGTCTGCCGTCGACGTCCCCGAACAGGAAAGCTGGTTTCACAGAAATCAGCAGCGCATCGCGCCCTGGCTGTTTCTGGCCCCCGGCCTGCTGTTCTTTATGGTCTATGTGATCATTCCGGTGTTTCAGTCCTTTAACCTGTCGCTTTATGAATGGGACGGTCTTGGTGCGGCTGAATATGTCGGGTTCCGCAACTACGAGGATTTGTACTGGGAATGGGTTGACCGGGATGCATTTTACATCTCTCTCAAAAACAACCTGATCTGGCTGATCCTGTATCTGGCTGCAATTCCCGCCGGCTTGTTCATTGCGCTGTTCCTGAACCAGACGGTCTGGGGCATTCGCCTCTACAAGTCGCTTTTCTTCTTCCCGTTCGTCATCTCTCAGGTAGTTGTGGGCCTCGTCTTTACATGGTTCTACGATCCGACTTTCGGACTTCTCAACGAGTTCCTGGGCTTTTTCGGCGCCGGACCCCTGAATGTCCTGGGAGACGAACGTTTTGTCACCTATGGCATCATCTTGGCGGGCCTCTGGCCTCAAACCGCGTATTGCATGATCTTGTACCTCACCGGCCTGAATGCCGTTGACCCCGAACAGATCGAAGCCGGGCGTCTTGATGGGGCCAAAGGCATGCGGATGCTCTGGCACATCATCCTGCCGCAACTGCGGCCCGCTACTTTCATCGCCTTCGTTGTCACCATCATCGGTGCTCTGCGCAGCTTTGACCTTATCTCAATCATGACTCAGGGCGGCCCCTTCGGCTCCTCCCGCGTCTTGGCTTACTACATGTTCGAGGTCGCCCTGTCCGAATATGGCTTCCGCATGGGGTACGGCGCGGCCATCGCGGTCATCCTGTTCCTGATCATGCTGTGCTTCATCGCTTATTTCCTCTGGTCAATGTACCGCGAAGAGAAGGGGCACTGAGATGTTTCCCAAACCCATCGAAAAACAACCCCGCTCGGCGCAGATTACCTATCAGGCCATGCTGCCACTGGCGCTACTTCTGTGGTTGGGACCATTGCTGGCCGTCGCGCTGTTCTCCGTCAAACCGGCAGCGGATTTCACCAACGCAAACTACTGGGGCATGCCCTCCAGCTTTGAAGGCGCGTTCAACTACGGTCAGGTATTCTTCAACTCGGACATGCCGCGCTATCTGCTGAACTCGTTCATGATCACCATCCCAACGGTGATCGGAGCGGTCGCGCTCAGCTGCATGACGGGGTTTGCGCTGGGGATCTACAAATTCAAGTCAAACATCTGGATCTTCTTCATGTTCGTTGCGGGCAACTTCGTGCCGTTCCAGATCCTGATGGTTCCCGTGCGCGACCTGACGCTGCAACTGGGTCTCTACAATACAAAAACGGGGCTGGTCCTGTTCCACATCGCCTTCCAGACCGGGTTCTGCACACTGTTCATGCGCAACTTCATCCGCGCCCTGCCCTTTGAACTGATCGAGGCCGCCCGTGTCGAAGGTATCAGCGAATGGCGCATCTTCTGGTACGTCGTCCTACCGCTGATGAAACCCGCTATCGCTGCCCTCAGCGTCCTTATCTTCACGTTCATCTGGAACGACTACTTCTGGGCCGTGGTACTGACCCAAGGCGCAGAAAGCCAGCCCGTGACAGCCGGTATCACAAGTTTCAACGCTCAGTTCCGGGCCGCCTACCAGTTGATGAGCGCAGGCTCGATCGTCGCCGCTTTGCCGCCTGTGGCCATGTTCTTCCTCATGCAGAAACACTTCATCGCGGGTCTGACCCTCGGAGCTGTCAAATGACCAAAATTACCTTTATCGGCGCGGGTTCCACGATCTTCATGCAAAACATCGTGGGCGACGCGCTGCTGACCCCCGCGCTTGCCGACAGCCATTTTGCACTGATGGATATCAACCCGGTGCGCCTGGCGGAAAGCGAGGCCGTAGCAAGGGCGATGATCCGTTCGGTTGGAACCGGCGCGACCGTTTCCACCCACACCGACCGCCGGTCGGCCCTGGATGGGGCGGATTTCGTGATCACCGCGTTCCAGGTCGGGGGATACCAGCCCTGCACTGTCACCGATTTCGAGATTCCCAAGCAATACGGCTTGCGTCAGACCATCGCCGACACGCTGGGGGTTGGCGGCATCATGCGCGGGTTACGGACCGTTCCGGTTCTCTTGGACGTGGCGCAGGACATGATGCAGCTTTGTCCCGACGCGACGCTGCTGCAATACGTCAACCCGATGGCGATCAATACATGGGCCCTGGCGGAAAGATTCCCGACGCTGAAACACGTTGGCCTCTGCCATTCGGTCCAGAACACGGTCGAGGAACTGGCCCACGATCTGGACTTGCCCAAAAGCGATATCCGCTACCGGGTGGCCGGCGTCAATCACGTCGCCTTCTTCCTGCGGCTCGAGTACGAGGGGCGCGATCTCTACCCAGCTCTGCGGCAAGGCTACGCCACCGGGAAGCTTCCCAAAGCCCCTCTTTTGATGCCGCGTTGCCCCAACAAGGTACGCTACGAGGTGATGGACCATTTGGGCTATTTCTGCACGGAAAGCTCCGAGCATCTGGCCGAATACGTTCCGTGGTTCATCAAGGACGGGCGCGACGATCTGATCGAGCAGTTCTCGATTCCGCTGGACGAATACCCGACCCGGTGCGAGGAACAGATCGCCGATTGGCAGCAGAAGGCAAAAACTCTGACTGATGGGGGCAACATAGACGTGATCCGCAGTCACGAATTCGCCGCCGACCTCATGAACGCCATCATCACAGACGAACCTTATACGGCCTACGGCAACCTGCCAAACACCGGCCAGATTCCGCAACTTCCATTGGGCGCGGCGGTGGAAACGCCATGTCTGGTGGACAGCAACGGTGTTCAGCCTTCGATTGTGGCTGATATTCCGCCACAACTGATCGCCATGATGCGCACTCAGATCAACGTGCAGGAATTGACCGTCCGCGCCCTGACCGAGCAGAACCCGGAACATATCTATCACGCGGCCATGATGGACCCACACACCGCAGCGGAACTGGACCTGCGGCAGATCCGCAGCCTGGTCACCGATCTGCTGACTGCCCATTCCGACTGGCTTCCCGAATGGTGCCGCCCGGCCCGCGCGGCCTGACCTTCATCTTTTCACAAATACTCAAACCCAACCCGAACCACGAAAAGCAAAACAAGAAATGAAAAAGCGCCGCTCACAACACTGGTACGGAAAACTCGACAAAGATGGGTTCATCCATCGCTCCTGGATGAAAAACCAGGGATTTCCTGATCATGCCTTTGACGGGCGCCCAATCATCGGCATTTGCAACACCTGGTCTGAATTGACACCCTGCAATTCAGGCCTGCGCGATCTGGCCGAGGGCGTGAAACGCGGCGTTTGGGAGGCCGGTGGCTTTCCCGTCGAATTCCCGGTGATGTCGCTGGGCGAAACCCAGATGAAGCCCACCGCCATGCTGTTCCGCAATCTGCTGGCGATGGATGTCGAGGAATCTATCCGCGCCTATGGCATCGACGGCGTCGTGTTGCTGGGCGGTTGCGACAAGACCACGCCGGGCCAGTTGATGGGTGCGGCCTCGGTTGATCTGCCCTCGATCGTCGTCAGTTCGGGCCCGATGCTGAACGGCAAGTATCGCGGGCAGGATATCGGTTCCGGCACCGACGTGTGGAAATTCTCCGAGGCTGTACGCGCGGGGGAAATGACCCTGCAGGATTTCATGAACGCAGAATCCGGCATGTCCCGCAGTGCCGGCGTCTGCATGACCATGGGCACGGCGTCGACCATGGCGTCTCTGGTCGAGGCTATGGGCATGTCGCTGCCCACCAACGCCGCCCTGCCCGCCGTGGATGCCCGCCGCATGGCGCTGGCGCATCTGACCGGCAAGCGGATCGTCGAGATGGTCGACGAAGACCTCAAACCCTCGGACATCCTGACCAAAGAGGCGTTCGAGAACGCCATTCTTGCCAATGCCGCCGTGGGCGGCTCGACCAACGCGGTGGTTCACCTGCTGGCGCTGGCGGGTCGCGTCGGTGTGGACCTGGGCCTTAAGGATTTCGAAATCGGATCCGAGATTCCGCTGTTGGTGAACTGTATGCCGTCGGGTAAATACCTGATGGAGGATTTCTGCTATGCGGGTGGCGTTCCCGTCGTTCTGTCCGAACTGAAACCCTTCCTCCGCCCGGCGAAAACGGTGCTGAACAAAGACATCTCAGCCCACTACGAAGGGGCCGAATGTTTCAACACAGACGTCATCCGCCCCTTTGACGATCCGGTGAAACCCGCCGCGGGCCTGCGCGTTCTGCGCGGCAACCTTGCGCCGAACGGGGCCATCGTGAAACCTTCGGCGGCGACCGATGCGCTGTTGGAAACCGAGGCCGAGGCATACGTTTTCGAAAATATCGAAGACCTGAAAGCCAATATTGACCGCGACGATCTGCCGGTGACGCTCGAAACTATTCTGGTCCTCAAAGGATGCGGCCCCAAAGGTTATCCGGGGATGCCCGAGGTCGGCAACATGCCGATCCCCGCCAGGCTGGTGAAAGAGGGCGTGCGCGACATGATCCGCATTTCCGACGCCCGCATGTCCGGCACCGCATATGGCACTGTCATCCTGCATGTCAGCCCCGAGGCGCAGGCCGGAGGCACGCTGGCCTTGGTCAAAACCGGTGATCGCATCCGGGTTTCCGCCAGCAAAGGCGAACTGGAACTGTTGGTCGATGAAAAGGAACTGGACGCCCGCCACGCCGCGTGGCAACCGGACGACCCCCAGTATTCCCGCGGCTACGCGAAACTCTATATCGACCACGTGCTACAGGCTGATCAGGGGGCAGACCTTGATTTCCTTGTCGGCAAAGACACCCGCCTTGTGACCCGAGAGAGCCACTGATGACCCAAGCCGCCACATTCCACGACCTCAACGGCGCGTCCGTTTTCATCACCGGCGGCGGATCGGGCGTCGGAGCATCCCTGACCGACGGATTCCTCGCACAGGGCGCAAATGTTGCCTTCATTGGCCGCTCGGACGCCAGCGCTTTTGTCGACGAGATGCACCAGAAGCACGGGCGCGCACCGCTGTTTTTGCAAGGTGACATCACCGATACAGAGTTGCTGCACGCGACCATGGCAAAAGCCGCCGAGGCTTACGGGCCGATCAAGGTGCTGGTCAATAACGCCGCGAACGACAAACGGCACGGACTGTCCGAAACCACCACGGAGTTCTGGGACTGGATGATCGAGGTGAACCTCAAGGCTTATTACTTCGCCTGTCAGGAGGCCGCGCGGCAAATGCAGGATGCCGGCGGGTCGATCATCAATTTCTCTTCAATCAGCTACATGATGGGCAACGCGGGATATCCGATCTACACAACATCGAACGCCGGGATCACCGGGATGACAAGGTCGCTTGCGCGCGAGTTGGGTCCGCAGAAAATCCGCGTGAACGCGCTGGCCCCCGGTTGGGTTCTGACGCAGAAACAGCTGGACATGTGGGCCACGCCCGAGGATTTGGCGGCACATATGGAGCGCCAATGTCTGAAAGAACACCTGACACCGGACGACATGATTGCGCCGACACTGTTTCTGGCTTCGGACGCCAGCCGCGCGATGACGGGGCAGTGCATGGTGGTCGATGGCGGCGTCGTTGTTACGGGGTGAGAACATGAACACAGAATGGATCGCGGTTGATTGGGGAACCTCCCATCTGCGCGCCTGGGCAATGCAAGGCGATTCCGTACTGGATCACGCCCAATCCGACCGGGGCATGTCACGTGTTGCGGGGCGCGATTTTCAGCAGGCCCTGCTGGACCTGATTGGAGGCTGGCTTGGCGCTGGTCCGACCGATGTGGTTGCCTGCGGCATGGTTGGCGCCAGGCAGGGTTGGGTCGAGGCCCCCTACTCTGCGGTTCCGTCCGCGCCGCTTCCGGAAATGCCAATCCGTGTGCCGGACACTGATCCGAGTATTCGCGCGTTTGTGGTGCCGGGACTAAAACAGAGCGATCCCGCCGATGTCATGCGCGGCGAAGAAACCCAGATCGCAGGATTTCTGGCAACACGTCCAAACTGGGACGGTGTGATTTGCTTGCCCGGGACACACACGAAATGGGTTCAGGTCAGCTCTGGCGAGGTCGTCAGTTTCCGCACGTTCATGACCGGCGAAATGTTTGATCTGCTTCAGGGGCAATCGGTCCTGCAACACTCGGTTGGCACCGGCTGGGATGAGGCCGCTTTTGCGGAAGCCTTATCAGACACCCTTTCAAAGCCGGAGCAGATGGCGGCCCGTCTATTCGGCCTGCGCGCGGCTGACCTACTGCATGGCCAGGGCAAGGACGGGGCGCGCGCGCGCCTTTCCGGTATTTTGATCGGTGCGGAACTTGCAGCCACGCGCCCCTACTGGCTGGGCCAACAACTGGCCATCATTGGCGCGGAAGGACCATCAGAGGTTTACGCCAAGGCGCTACAGCTACAAGGTGCGTTTGTGGAAACGGCGGACGCCACTTTAGTAACACTGGCAGGTCTGGCTCAAGCGCTTCAACTCACGAGGCAAACCGCATGAGCCGTCCGATCATAGCCATTTTGCGCGGATTGCGCCCGGATGAGGCAGTCCCAGTTGGTCAAGCGCTGCTTGAGGCCGGTATCGACCGGATCGAAGTCCCCCTGAACTCTCCTGACCCGCTGGAGAGCATCCGCATTTTGTCCGCCACCTTCGGCGGTCGCGCTCTTATCGGTGCAGGAACCGTGCTGACACCTGAACAGGCCGAGGCAGTTGCAGCCGCAGGCGGGAGACTGATCGTTTCCCCGAATTGCGATGTGGATGTCATCAGCAAATCCGTTGCGCTGAACATGCAAAGCTGGCCGGGCGTCTACACACCAACCGAGGCATTCGCTGCACTTCGCGCCGGCGCCACCGGGTTGAAACTGTTTCCCGGCATTCTTGCCGGTCCCACAGGACTGGCAGCGTTGCGCCCTGTCCTTCCCGACGGAACACTGGTATTTGCCGTCGGCGGAGCGGGCCCGGACAACTTCCGGGACTGGATCAGGGCAGGCGCGGACGGTTTCGGAATCGGATCAGCCCTGTTCAAACCCGGAATGAGCGTCACGGAGATTGCCGACCGCGCCGGAAAGATCGTGGCGGCGTATGATGAGGCCGTGGAATGACCGAAATCTATGACGAGCGTCCCTGCGCGTTGGGCGAAGGGCCGCTCTGGCATCCGGAACGGCAGCAGTTGTTCTGGTTTGACATCCTTAACCGATGCCTGATGACAAGGGATCAATCCGGGCAAAAAAGCTGGGATCTTGCCGAACATGTTTCTGCAGCTGGCTGGGTGGATCTTGACACGTTACTGATTGCGTCGGAAACGGGATTGTGGCGCTTTGGCCTGAGCAATGGCAGAAAGGAACTGGTCACACCGCTTGAAACCGATAACCCGGTGACACGTTCGAATGACGGGCGGGCTGACCCATGGGGCGGGTTCTGGATCGGGACCATGGGCAAAAACGCTGAACACGGCGCCGGGGCGATCTACAGATATTGGCGGGGTGAATTGCGGCAACTGGTCCCGGACGTGACAATCTCGAACGCGATTTGCTTCGCACCTGACAGGTCCTGCGCCTATTTCGCGGACACCGCTGCCGGGCAGGTGCGTCGTTGGAAACTGGAGGGCAAAACCGGTTGGCCCATTGGCGACAGCTCGGTGTTTCTGGACTTTCGCGAAGCCGGGCTGAACCCTGACGGAGCCGTAACGGATGCCGCAGGCAACATCTGGATCGCGCAATGGGGGGCTGGCCGTGTCGCTGTTTACAGTCCCGAGGGCAGTTTTCTCCGCGCGGTTTCCGTTCCGGCCGCCCACACCTCGTGCCCCGCATTCGGTGGTCAAGACCTGACCACTTTGTTCTGCACAACGGCCCGCCAGGGTCTGGATACGAACGCAATCGAAGCACAACCCACCAATGGCATGACCTTCGCCGCCCGCGGCGCTGGTCAGGGTAGGGCAGAATATCGGGTCATCCTATGAAGCCGGAATTGGGCGTTTGCTATTATCCCGAACATTGGCCCGAAGAGATGTGGCGAGAAGACGCCAGAAGCATGATCGAGGCCGGCCTGCATTGGGTTCGGATCGGGGAATTCGCCTGGAGTAGGATGGAACCCCGCCCGGGAGAATTGCAGTTCGACTGGCTGGACCGGGCGATTGAAACGCTTGGCTCGGCCGGTCTGAAGATTGTTCTGGGTACGCCAACGGCAACACCACCACGCTGGATGCTGGACCGTCATCCGGACATGCTGGCAGTGGACGCTGTGGGGAACCCTCGAAAGTTTGGATCAAGGCGTCACTATTGCTTCAGTCACAAGGGTTACGCGAACGAATGCGGCCGCATCGCCCGGATCATGGGTGAGCGGTACGGGCGCAATCCTCATGTCGTGGCCTGGCAAATCGACAACGAATACGGCTGTCATGACACCACAATCAGCTACAGTCCGGCGGCCTTGCAGGCGTTCCGCCTTTGGCTCGCCGCCGAATACACGAGCATAGACGCGCTGAATGAAGCCTGGGGTAACGTGTTCTGGTCAATGGAATACAGTGAATTCGACCAGATCGACCTTCCAAACCTGACGGTGACCGAGCCGAACCCGGCGCATGTGCTGGCCTTTCGTCGCTTCAGTTCTGATCAGGTCGCGGCTTTCAATAAGGTGCAGGTAGATGAACTGCGTCCGCTGACGGATGCACCATTGCTGCACAACTACATGGGCCGCGTGTTGGAGTTCGACCATTTCGCGGTGGGCAAAGACCTCGATATCGCCACGTGGGACAGCTATCCCATCGGTTTTCTGTCTGACAGGCTTGAAGCGGATGAGGATCATAAATCTGCGTTTCTGCAGCAGGGTGATCCGGACATGCAGGCCTTTCACCATGATCTTTATCGTGCCGTTGGGCGCGGGCGCTGGTGGGTGATGGAACAACAACCCGGACCGGTGAACTGGGCCCCCTATAATCCGGCCCCCCTGCCCGGAATGGTTCGGCTTTGGTCCCTTGAGGCCGTTGCCCATGGTGCCGAAGTTATCAGCTACTTTCGTTGGCGGCAGGCCCCCTTCGGGCAGGAACAGATGCATGCCGGTCTGTTGACACCTGACAATCGCCCCGCTCCTGCATTGGATGAAGTCAGGCGGACGGCAGACATTTTGGCCGGGTTGGGGGAAGTGCGGCAATCGCCTGCCCCAGTTGCAATCGTGTTCGACTACGCCTCGGACTGGGCTTGGAAAACACAGCCGCAAGGTGCCGGTTTCGATTACTTTCGGCTGGTTTTTTCGGCCTATTGCGCCCTTCGCCGTGCTGGGTTGTCTGTTGATTTCATATCTTCAGCGGACAAGGTCGCGGAAAAGTACAGGCTGATCCTTGCGCCCGGTCTGGCAGCGCTGGATGACGGGTTTGAAAGCAGGCTGTCGGAAAGCTGTGATCTTGCCATCCTCGGGCCCCGAACAGGGGCAATCACATCTGAATTTCAAATACCCCAGACAGGCCGTCCCGGCCTGAAGGCACTTAGTTGCAATGTTGACCTTGTGGAAACGCTACCCCCCAACGTTGACCGCGCGGTCGTCGGCGGCGGAGCTGCGAAACACTGGGTCGACCGCGTGTCAGGGGACGCCCCCAATCTGCTTCTGTTTCAGGACAAGTCCCCGGCGCTGAAAGGCGCTGATGGGCTTTGGTATCTGGCGGGGTTTCCGGACGAGGCCCTTTGGGACCGCGTGATTGCTTTGGCCGCTCAAGAGATTGGCCTGTCCTTGCAACCAATGCCACGTGGCCTGCGCCGCCGCCAAACTGCGGATCACGAGATCCTGATCAACTACAACGCTGATCCCGTGGATTGGAACGGCCATGTAATTGATGGATGCGATGTGATCATCCTAAATCGCAAACCGCCCGAACAAGACTGACTTGTCCGGGCGGCGGTCTGGTGTTGGGCGAGTTACGTCTAGTCGCCGCTGTTCAGGCTGTTGGGGTCAAACGCCCCGCCGAAACCCCCGCTTCCACCGTTCGAATCCGAGGGCTGTTCTTCGGGTTCCGAAGCACCGTCGCTCTCATCTCCGCCCAGTGCATTTGGCGCGAACACGTTTCCAAAGCCGCTGTTGTTCGACGGTTTCGGAGCCGATTGCTGGGCGTCGCCCTGTTCGGCCTGTTCCGCCTCGCGCTTTTTGCGCTGTTCTTCGCGCTGCTTGCGCAGCTCCTGAATCCGCTGTTCTGCCTCAAGGCGCTTCTCTTCTTTCACGTTGGCAATGCACTGCGCGGGGTTATATGCCGTAGCAGTACCCACAACGGTGATCGTTGCGACCGAGAATATAACAAGCAATACGGCGGCGGTGTTGCCGGAAAAGAAGCTGGGCAGTTTGATCTTGCCAGCCAATTCCTCAACCGTGGCCTGTTTGCGGGCCGCCGCGACCAGTTCCTGACGCTTCAGCTTTGCTTCGTTCAGCAAGGCAAAGAACACGGTCAGCGCCACGATGATGAAGGCCAGGGCCGAGATCGCAGGCGTGATACCATAGCGGACCTTCTGCGCCAGTTCGATTGTCAGGGTCGGGTATTCGCCGAAGGTGAAGGTGGTCGTGTTGTAGTTCTCGAACGAAGCGAGGAACGCCAACACTGCCGCCGACGCAATCGCGGGGCGCATGAAGGGCAACAGAATTTTGCGGAACGCCTGGGCATGGCTTGCCCCGAGATCCAGCGCCGCTTCGGTCAATGCCACATCATAGCGCTGCAAACGCGCCACCAGCACCAGCATGCAATAGCTGGCAATAAAGGTGGACTGGCCGATCACCGTCAGGAAGATACCGTTGGACAGGAAGCTGTCGGCCCCCAGGCCCAGAAACCGGTTGATCCTGTCCCAAAAAACCAGGGTCGAGATACCCAGAACAACACCGGGGATCAGGATCGGTGCGATGATGACAGTATAGTAGGTCGCCCGAAGCTTAGGCCAGATCTGGGTCAGCATCAGCGCCCCGGCCAGACCCATCGCCACCGACAGGACAACCGTTCCGGCACCGATGATCAGCGAGTTCTTGATGCCGTTCAGAATACGCTGATCCTGAAACAGCTCGCCGAACCACTGGAAGGTTAGGCATTCCCACGGACTCATCCTCGGGAACCCGGACGAGTTGAAAGCGGTGATCGACATGATCACCAGCGGGCCCAGCAGGTACAGGAAAAAGATGACCAGATAGACCCAGATGCTTATGCGGAGGAAGGAATTATTCATTTCCCGATGTCCCCCATGTTCACTTTGAACACACGCATCATCGCCAGAACGAACAGGATACAGGTCACCAGCAGCACGATGGCGTAGGCGGCCCCCTGCGGCCAGTCATTGTTGTCGTTGAACTGCTGATAGATCAGCTGCGTGAACCACAGCGACGATGGACCGCCCAGAATCTGTGGCGCGGCCAGCGCACCGGCGGACAGCATGAACACCATGGTACACCCAGAACTGATACCCGGCTTGGCATATGGAATGACCACGCGCCAGTGAATCCGCCACCAGGGCGCACCCAGATCCCGCGCCGCTTCGATCTGGTTTTTGTCCAGACTTTCAATGACGTTATACATCGGGAAGATCATCAGCAGGATGTAGGCATAGCCCAGACCCGCATAAAGCGCGATATCGTTGCGGATGAAGTCGAACGGCGTATCCCAGATCCCCAGTCCCACGAACAGCGTATTCAGAACACCGGTCTCGCCAAAGATAATCCGCAGGGCAAAGGCGCGCAGGATTTCATTGATCCAGTATGGAATGATCAACATGATCGCGAAAATACGGATTTGATTGCCCTCGGTCTGGCCGAGGTAATAGGCAATCGGATAACAGATGATCAGGTTGAAGATCGTCACACAGACCGCCGCGACAAGCGTTCGAAAGAACACCCGCAGATCGACCACGTTATAATCCTGACTACCACCTTCGGGGCCATAGATCAGGTATTTGTAGTTCTCCAGCGTATAAACGTCCTTGGGCCCGCCGATTTCAGGCGGCGGAAGGTTTGGACGGAAAGAGAAGTCCAACATCGACAGCTGAGGCAAAATGATCAGGCCAATGGTCCAGAAGACCACCAAACCCAAAATTGCCAGTCCCATGCCGGTGCCGTTGCGATTGAAAAATTCTTTCAGAAACCGGGGCATAAGTTCTTCCCCTTATTCCGCTGCCAGCTCACCAGCAGGAACCAGAACCGCGTTGCGGGTCTCGTATTCCAGCGTGATGTTCCGACCGGTGTGATCCTCGAAAGACTGTCCGTTGTTCGGGATCGACACTTTGATCTCTTTGCCGCCTTCACCTTCGGTGAAAATGTTAAAGACGTTGCCCTCGAATTCTTCGTGGTTGACGCGGGCAGTGACGAAATGATTGCCCGTTGCACTGTCCGGCGCTATGGCGAAGGCTTCGGGACGAATGAACATCATCGCGTCGTCGCCTTCCTTCATCTTGCCCTGATTGGCGGTCGAAATCCGTGCAACCAGCTCACCCGAGCGGTTGGTCGAAATCAGGGCCTCATTGCCCATCACCTGCTTGATCTTGCCGCGGAAGACGTTGTTTTCGCCCACGAAAGAGGCTGCAAAAGCCGTATTGGGATCGTTGTAAATGGTTTTACCGTCGGCGATCTGGTCGATGACACCTGCTCGCATCACGGCGATGTTGTCCGACATGGTCAGCGCCTCACCCTGATCGTGCGTGATGTAGATGAACGTGATGCCCACACGCTGTTGAATTTCTCGCAGTTCGGTCCGCATGTGCTGGCGCAGCTTGAGGTCCAGGGCGGACAGTGGTTCGTCCAGCAACAGCACATCGGGTTCGGCACACAGGGCACGTGCGATTGCCACACGCTGACGCTGACCGCCCGACAATTCGCTGGGCAGTTTGTCGCCCTGCCCCGGCAGCGCGATCATGTCCAGCAGTTCGTCCGCACGTTTGCGACGTTCGGCAGCGCTGGCGCCCTTGATTTCCATCGAGAAGGTGATGTTTTCCCAGACCTTCATCAGCGGAAACAGGGCCAGGTTTTGAAAGATCAGCGCAGTAGGACGCTTGTTGGGCCCGATCCCCCGCATATTGTTGCCGCCGATCAGGACGTTCCCTTCACTCGGCTCCAGAAAACCCGACACAGCGCGCAGGATGGTTGTCTTGCCGCAGCCCGAGGGGCCGAGGAACGAAAAGAAGTCGCCCCCGTTGATATTTACGTTTGCATCTCGCACGGCGACAAAATCACCGAAACGGATCCACAGGTTTTCCAGATCGACTCCGACCCCTGCACTCATTTTTGGTATCTCCCTGGAGCACGGCCCGCGACCGTGTCACATTTCAGTCCGTCGCACCGGGGCGGCGTACGGAAACAGCCCCCCGCGCCAGCGCGAGGGGCCAGATTTCAAGGCGATCAGGCGCTCTTGAACTTGTTGACGAACTCGGTCCGGGTTTCCGCGTACCAAGGTGCTTCGGCCGGCCACGGATTGAGGTTGGCCAGCGAGTCGCCTGGATAGGCCTCGGCGAAGTTCTTCTTGTAGGTGTCGCCCGAATATTGGTCGGCACCCAGCACCGGCGAGTTGTAGCCGTGGCTGTCAATTGCAACACCGGCAGGCTTGGCCTGATAGGCAAAGTCGATGAATGCATAGACCTGGTCGATATTCGCCGCACCTGACGGCATCGAAATACCGTCAACCCAGGCCATTGCGCCTTCGACAGGTGCCTGATAGTGCACAGGCTCACCTGCGGACTTGAGCGCCAGCGGCGGGCCGTCCCAGGTTTGGCCGACAACAACGCCTTCATTTAAAAGACCGTTCTTCTGTGTGTCCGCGTCGTTCCAGATCAGCTTGATCCGGTCCTTGCGCGCGATGCACCAGTCGGCGATCTGACCCCAGACTTTGCGCATGGTCTCTTCGTCGCCATATGCGGCCCAGACCGAACCCGGCTCCATCTCACCGGAACGTTCCATATAAAGACCCGCACCCAGCATCATCGAGTGCGCGCGGCCCATGGTCTTGCCGGCGTTTTCCTCGGACCAGACGTCGCCATAAGACGGTGCGTCACCTTCAGGCAGCCACAGATCAGTGCGATATGCGATGCCTTCGGTGCCCCAGATATGCGGCAGCCAGTGCGCGCCACTATCGCCGAAGTTCCAGGCATCCGTACCGATCTTCGCCATCGCCGGGTTCACCAGATCAATCGGAACCTTGTTCATGTCAAACGGCTGCAGCAGTTCCAGCGGCTCCCACTGGAGCGAGCGGTTGTTGGTGGGCGAGATGATGTCAAAGCCCTGGCCTTTGGTGGCCTTCATCTTGTTGATGATTTCTTCGTTCGACCCGATACCGGTGTAGTTGACCTTGATACCAGTCAGGGTCTCGAACTCTTCGATGAAGGACGGCGGCAGGTAATCCGACCACATCAGGATGTTGATCTCACCCGAAGATGCCAAAGCGGACTTGCTGTATAGTGGCGCTGCCAGCGCCGCTGCACCGGCCCCTTTAAGGACTGTACGACGTGTTACAGTTTTACGGTTTTCCATTGAGTGTACTCCCATTGTTGGAACGTCTTGTTTTTGTTTTGTAGTCGCAGGCTAGAACTTTGCGGCAAGCCTGTCAGGCCAAAAGTGACAGTTGACAAAAATAATAGGTCCAGATCGTCGGCCAACCGATTGGAAAACCTGGTTAAGCCACTGAGCCATCACGCCAGATGGCCAGGTCACACGGGCCAATACTGGCTTGTCCGACCAAAAATCGGCGGTTTTTGTCTTCAGGCAATGTTACTGCGACGTCACCAAAATTGAATGCGAATGTCAGGTCGCCACGGCGGGTGATGCGCACGTCAGGCCCAAGATCACTGCCAATTACTCCTGCCCAGTCCAAAGTTTCGGCGACAATCGCGTGCAGCAGCCCTTTTAGCGGAATCATCGCCAGGTAAGTGGCACGCGCCGAACGCACGGCCGCCGGGCTTCCATCGCGGTAGGGGCTTTCGAATCGCGCGATAACGTCCTGATCCGTCTCCACGATCTCGCGCCAGCCTGTGAACCCATGCGTCTCTCCATTAGTCAGGCGAACGCGTTCCGCCGCCAAATCCGGCAGCGACTCCACCCGCAGGACACGCAGTCCGGTCAAATTTGACAAAAGTCCGGGTGCCAGCCCCTCGGGGGTATGCATGTCGGGCGTTTTGCTGCCAGACCGTGCGCCGATCAGCAATTTTGCCGTGCAGTTCTTCAGCTTCTCGGCAAGATCGGGTGTGATGATCATGCTTTGCGGCAATGCAACCAGCGCATAGCCTGACAAATCGCTGTCCGGCCCCACGAAATCCAGATCCACCCCATACCGCCGGAATGCGGCATACCATTCACGCACGATCTGCGCGTTTGGAAACGCATCGTCATGCGGAAGGATGTCCGCAGCCCAAATCGACTCGTAGTCCAGCAGCATGGCGACCTGCGCCCGTTCACGGACTTGTTCCGGCAGGTTATCACGTTCCGCTGCAACCTGCGCCAGCTCGACCGATGCCTGATCAGGGCTGCCATCCGATCTCTGCAAAGCAGTGTGGAATTGTTCCTGAGCGAACCTGGCCTGGCGCCACCGAAAAAACATCACTGCCTGCGCGCCATGCGCATAGGCCGCCCACGTCCATAGCCGCACCATTCCATCCGCTGGCGAGGGGTTTTTCTCTGCCCAATCCACCGGACCTGGCTGCTGTTCCAGCACCCACATCCGGCCATTTCCCTGGCTTCGGTAAAGATCGCAGTGAAACCCCTGATAATCCGGTGCCCCGGTGCGTAGGTACCGGTGCTTTTCCTCGTCCGTCAGCGTCGAACCCAGCAAGTTTCCCAGCGGGTAACTGTCGAAACCCACGATATCCAGATCAGCACCAACGGCGTGATGATCAAACTCGAAACTGCCCGCCATAAAGTTATGCGTGATGTCCCGTCCCGGTGAAAACTGCCGCAGGATATCCACCTGGGTCCGATTGAACAGCCGCACCCGGTCCGAAGAATACCGCGCGAAATCAAGCGAGTGGGTCGGGTTGGGCATGGCAACCAACCCGTTCGGCAGCCCGATCTGCTCAAAGTCCGAATAGACCGTGCTCCAGAAAACCGTTCCCCAAGTCCGGTTCAGGTTTTCAATCGTCGCGTACCGCTCGGCCAGCCAGCGCTGAAAACCGCGGCGCGCCGCGTCCGAATAGCTGAGAACGGTATCGTGGTCATTGTATTCATTGTCGATCTGCCAGGCGTGAACACAGGGGTTTTGCCCGTAACGGCGGGCATATTCGGTGGCGATCCGCCTGACTTCGGCCAGGTAGATGTCACTGGAGAAACAGTAGTGCCTGCGCGATCCGAACCCGCGCACCCGGCCATCCGGACCCACAGGAAGGATCTCAGGATGCTGATCAATCAACCATTTCGGCGGCGCGGCAGTGGGCGTGGACATCATCACGCGCAAGCCAGCCTCGCCCAGAATGCCAATCACCTCGTCCAGCCAGCCCCATTTGAACCGCCCGCGCTCAGGCTCGATCAGACCCCACGTGAACTCGGCAATGCGCACCCAGTCCAGCCCCATGTCCGCCATCCGCGCAGCATCGTCACGCCACTGCGACGCGTCCCATTGTTCCGGGTAATAGCAGACCCCAAGTTCCAGTTTACTCATCTGTTTTCTCTTGCGGTCCGCCGCTCGATCCATTTCAGGAAGCTGGCGCAGCCAAGGGTAATGACCACGTACAAAATGGCCGCAGTGTTGAACGGAGCGAAAGGCAGAAAGCTGGCGGCCTGAAACTCGCGCATGCGCTGAGTCATGTCGCGCACCGACAGAATTGACAGCAATGACGTATCTTTGATCATGGCGATGAATTCATTGCCCAATGGGGGGGTCACGATCCGCAGCGCTTGTGGCAGAATGATCAGCCGCGCAGTCTGCCAGCGCGACAGGCCCAATGACCCGCCCGCCTCGATCTGTCCTCGTGGGATGGCCTCGATGCCGGACCGGAAGATTTCGGCCATATAAGCCGAATAGCCCACCGAAATGGCGATGATACCACGGGTCATATTGGTCATGTCGATGCCGCCGCCAGTGGCATCCTTTACCGCGCCCGCCAGCGGCAGACCGATGTAAAGGATGATCACCAGCATCGGTATGCCCCGGATCGTGTCCACAAAGAACTCGGCCCCGACCGCAAGAGGATGCAGTTTGTGCTGCGCCCCACCTATCGTCAGGGTCAGAAGCAGAAAGCCGAAAACCGCAAAGGCCAGCGCCGGGTTTCGGTATTTGTCGGGCAGGAACGTGGTCTGCCAGATCACCGGGTACCCTTTGGTATTTGTCCCGGCGGGAACAAAGGCACCCGACACGCTGTCCACGGACTCGATCTGATCCAGCGCGCTGACGGCATCCGGTGCACTGCGAATGCGATATTGCTGACCTTCGCCGCCCTCGAATTCGCCAAACCGAATGATGTCTGCCTGCGCCTGCGGCGTACCGCGCACAATGGCAATGCGGGCCTCGGTTGTACCGATCAGTTCATAGCTGACCTGCGGCTGCATGAAGAAAAAGGCCGAGGCTGCCAGCAGGGCCAGACTGATCGAGCCATAGACCATCGTTGTTCTGGCCTTGGGCTTGAAAGACTGCAATCCGACCCAGATCAGCCCCAGGATCGCGGCAAAGATATAGGCAAATATTGCCGCCCGGAAGGTGATTGCGACACCGGTCGCAAACTGCCAGTGCGCCATGAACATCAGATAAAACAGTGCGGCACCGGTAAGAATCTCTAACCCCAACCGGACATAACCGCGCATGGCAGGTGGCAGGTTTGGCGAAATCAGGATCACGGCCACCAAAGCCGCATAGACGCAAAGCAGTACCTGCAAACCGCTCTGAACCTGTTGAACCACTTCCGGGAACAGAACCCATGTCTGCTCTGATCGGTCAATAAGCGCTGACGTATTTTCGCTGAGCACGTGAAAGAACACGGATTCGGCAAATGGCATCAAAATTTGTGGGGCCACGAAGCCCAGAACCGCCAGCGCTGCGGCCGCTGGCAATGCCGCCAAGGCCGCACCGCGCAACCACAAGGGCGCGACCGTCTGAAACCGGGCGTTGCGGGCGCAAAGATAACCCAGCGCGGCCACTGTCAGGATCAGCAGGAACCCGACAAAGATCGCGCCTGCATTGTTGCCAATACCCAGAATGGCAATCAGGGATCGCAGATATTTTGAAGACGTTGCAAAGAGATAGATGATAAACGGAGCCGCGGCGAGCAATACAAGATTGCTCGGCCGGATCGAGCTGAGGCGGGACATGGGATTTCTTCGACCTCTCTGCTGGGGTTGGATCCGGCGGTCAGAACCGCCGGACCATCTGTTCGTTCAGAGGATCACTCGGTACTCCAGTACTTGCCGACCAGGGCATCCAGCGTGCCATCTTCCTTGATCGCCGCCAGCCCTTCGTTGATCGCGTCAACGGTGGCGTCACCTTCCTGAAACACGATGCCCAGCGGATCGGACTGCAGACCGGTGATACCCACGGTCAGTTCACCTGCAAACTCCTGCTCGTACGCCGCAGCAGAAGTTCCGTCGATGATGACGCCCTGCACATCGGCGTTCTGCAGCGCCAAAATAGCGGCCGAGAAATTATCATACAGGCTGACATTCTCACGCCCGACCAGTTCTTCGGCCAGCTGCGCATTGGTGGTACCGGTTTGCGCCGCCAGTTTCTGGCCGCCAGCCTTGAAGTCATCCAGTGTCATGTCAGAGTTATCGACCTGCAGCAGGATGGCCTGGCTGACCACGATATAGGGGTCCGAGAAATCCATAGTTTCTTCGCGTTCCGGAGTGATCGACACGCCCGAGATCACCAGATCGAATTCGCCCTGTTGAAGCGCCGCAAAGATGCCGTCCCAGGCGGTGTTCACGAAGTTCGGAACGCAATTCACCTTTTCACAGATCGCGTTCATCACATCCACGTCAAAACCCACGATCTGGCCCGTGGATTCATCAACGGTTTCCATCGGTGGATAGGTGGCATCGGTTCCGATTTTGAGCACGCGCCCTTCCAGATCGGCGGCCATGGCCACGGGTGCGGTCAGCGCGGTCAGCGCCGCTGCGGCAAACAAGTTCTTGAACATTTTCATCTACTCCTCTGTTGGTTCAATTTGTGTGCGCCGTTTGCGGCGCGGCAGTGTCAGGTTGCCGCTCGATCAATCTGGCCCTGATCTTTTTTTGTGTCCTTGTGGGGTCGGCCCCCTCCAGCGTTTTCAGCATGTACTCGCCCAGCAATTGGCTGGTCTCTTCGATCGGCACATAATAGGTGCTGGGTGGCGGCACGAAGTACCGACTGAGTTGCAGGTCATCGGTCGAGATGACGACAAGATCCCGTCCAACCTTTACACCGGCGCGATGCGCGCCGGACAATACACCAAGCGTCATCGCTTCGTTTGCGCATATGCAGGCGCTGGGTCGGTTCGGCAAGCGCATCAGATCATCGAAAACCCGCTGCCCCGTTTTTGCAGTGACCGGACCGTTGAAGATCAGTTCCGGCTCTACCGGCAAGCCCCCGGCCAACAGTGCGGTGGCATAGCCTTGCTGTCGTTGCGTCGCATAAATCAGGTTCTTTGGCGGGTTGGCCAAGGCGATACGTCGGTGCCCAAGCCGGATCAGGCGCGCCGTTGCATCATGCGCAGCGGCCTGACTGTCCAGATCGACGTAGGCATGTGGGGCTTTGCTTTCGCTCATGCCCATGGTGACGAAGGGAAAGTCTTTTTTCTGCAGGAACGCGATGCGCGGATCGTCGTGTAATGTACCGGAAAAGATCACACCATCGGCCAGACCGTCCTGAACAATCCGGCCCAGTTTCGCCATTGCATCTGTGACGTCCGAGACGCTGAACACACTCAACTCATACCGCGACCCCTGAAGGGCACTGGAGATTCCAGCCACGATACGGGTGAATTCCACCCCTTCCCACTCATCGGCCGTGTCCGGGGATACGCTGACCAAAACCGCAATGCGATAGGATTTGTTGGTGCGCAGTTTCAGCCCGTCCAGATTGACCCGATAGCCCATTTTAGCTGCTGCGGCCTGGATCACTTCGCGCGTTTCCGCCTTGACCGACGCCGCCCCGCGCAGCGCATTGGAAACAGTTCCCACCGAATAGCCGGTTTGTCTGGCTATCGACTTGATCGTCGCCCGCGCCATTACCCGACTCCGGCCAAAAACCGATCGCACAGGAAACGACGACCGGAGTTGAGTACTTCGGCATGGTTTTGCGTGTCGTCATGTTCGACAAAAATGTCAGTGCAGGCACTGTCGGCCAAGGCCTGCAATACTGGAGCCCAATCAACCAACCCCTGCCCCGGCGCACACCAGAGATCATCCTCCGGCCCGATTCGGGGCTTCACGTCCTTTGCGTGCGCCGACGTTATCCGGTTGGAATATCGGTGCAGTAAATGGTGGGGTTCCGAAACGGCAGATGCCAGCCATCCGATATCCGGCTGCCAATACAACGCCTTTCTGGACAATAAGATATCCAGCGGCGTTTCGCCCCTGAGGCCGACCAGTTCAAAGTCATGGTTGTGATACGCCAGACATATGCTGTGCTCAGCCAGACGCGCAGCCCAGCTTGCCAACTGGCCCGACACTACCCACCATCCCTGGGCAGTGTCGGGCCTGGCCTCGGGCGCCAGCCAAGGCATGACGGCCACTCGGCATTCCAAACCCTTCAGCAAGGTGATGATTTCTTCGAACCGGCTTTCGAAATCTTCCCATTCAAAATGTGCCGACCGAACCTTCAATCCGGATTGCCGCACCTGCTTTGTCATTTCCGATACAGAGAGACCGTGAAACCCGACCGTCTCAACATCGGCAAATCCGCAGTGCGCGACCAGATCAAGCTGAGATCGCAGATCGCCAAGCTGGCGCACGGTATATAGCTGGGCTGATATCCGCATTTACACCGGTTAAAGTTCATTGAAACGTTTCAAACATCGTGAAACAACCCGCCATTCTTTGTCAAGCACCGAAAAAAGCTTGTATCCCGACCGGATTCCAAGACGGGTATTTGAGCAGAAGAAGTCATTTTTGACTGCGCATACATCTGGATTGCCGCAAAAGGACCTGATAAATGATAGCGCAATCATTCCCGACCCCGGCAGGTTCCGAGCATGAATTTCAAACGCAGCGACTTTCCCAAAGATTTCCTCTTTGGCGTGGCGTCACCTGCCTGCCAGGGCGAGGAAGCCAACAGGGATGATCCGCGTCAGGTCGGGCGGGAAACACTTCCGGCTTCGACCGAAAACTTGGCTGGTTCGGCGTATGACCCCCTCAGCAAGCTGGAACAGTGGCTCGATCCGGTAAGCGAAGCCGGGTTTGACGGCTTGGCTTTCACGGTCAGCTGGACGCGGGTGATGCCCGAAGGCCGCGGCGCGGCCAGCCCGGATGGTCTTGATTATTATGACCGGCTGGCAGACGCTTTGCTGGACCGTGGCATACGCCCCTGCGCCACCCTTTTTCACCAGGGCTTGCCCACGGCGCTTGCGGACCTGGGGGGTTGGCGAAATCGCGACATTGCCGGTTGGTTCGCTGACTTTACGGAAATCATAATGGGCCGTGTCGGCGACAGGATGTACAGCGTCGCGCCAATTTGTTCGCCACTGGACGTTATTGAATCAAATCGCCAAATCCCTGGACAGCGCTTTACACGAACTACGGCGCGTACCATGCACCATCTGCTTTTGGCGCATGGGCAGTCGATCCAGTCCATGCGCGGACTGGGCATGACAAATCTTGGCGTCATGCTGGATATCGATCAGACTGAGATTACGACTACTGATGACCAAGGAGAGCGCACAGTCGGGAATGGCTCCCGATCACACGTGCGCTACGTCAACAACGCCCTGTTCCGCAAAACCTATCCCGTAGACGAACCGAACAAGTTGGAGCAACTTCTGCCACATGGTTGGCAGGATGATTTCGAAACGATTGGCGCGCCGATAGACTGGTGTGCCCTCAACTGTATTTCGAGCGAAATCGCCGATCCGCCAGGCCGGCCGGAACAGAAGATCAGTCCTGAACTTCCGAAGCTTCTGTTACACATACAACAGGAATACACCGGCGACCTGCCCATCTATGTCACTGATGGCATTCAGCGGAACCTCGGTCAGCGCACAGTTGAACAAGGGACCGAACGCCTGAACCAAGCTCTTGGAACGGTTCAAACTGCAATGGATCAAGGCGTGCCGGTCGAAGGGTTTTTCGCCCGATCCTTGCCTGGCGATGATAAGTTTGCAGAAAACGGATCGTTCGAGGCAATAAAGAACGCGTTGTCAAAAGTAGAGGTTCTGGCGCGTCCCATGGCGCAGCCTGCCGGTCGGATGCACGAACATTGGAACCTGGTTGCCGATATCGGTGGGACCAACACCCGGCTCGGAGTGATTTCGAACGGGCAACTGACTGAATTGCGAAAACACCCGACCGGCAATCTTTCCCAATTGCTCACGGCCTTCCACGAGATGAGGGACGACATCGGAACCGACCCGCGCGCGGTGGTCGCGGCCGGGGCCGGGCCGGTAAAAAATGGAACGATCCGGTTGACCAACGCCCATCTGGACCTTTCCGAAACAGACATCGGGCGGGCAACGGGCGCGAAGAATACATTCGTCATTAACGACTTCACGGCGGCCGCCTGGTCGGTAGCGGATATCTCATCAAGTGATGTCGATGTCCTGCAAGGATCCGAAACACCTCCGCCCGGAACCCGGCTGGTGGTTGGACCGGGCACTGGTCTTGGCGTTGGCGCCTTGCTCTACTCGGAAGAGCGCTACCATACCGTGTCGGGCGAAGGCGGCCATATCGGCCTCTCTCCGCGCCATGATGACGAGGTCGAGGTCTTCCGCGCTGCCCGAAGTATCGCGCCCGATTGTTTCTTTGACGACAGTCTGGTGTTGGAAGCCGAGATGTTTCTGAGCGGAACGGGCCTACCGGTTCTGTATCAGGCTATTGGCTTGGCCGCAGGTTATGCCGACACGCCAAAACGCAACGCCCGGGACATCCTACAGGATGCACGTGCGCAAACTGATCCGTTCGCGGTGAAGGCGGCGCAAATGTTCACCACGCATCTTGGCGCCATGATGGGCGATCTGACGGTGACCCTCATGCCAATAGGTGGCGTTTATCTGGTTGGTGGTGTGGCAGAAAAGAACCGCTGGCTGTTTCGTGACGCATTCTGTGCGGCCTTCAATGCAGGTGGCCGCTTCAGTGAGTTGCGCCGGTCGATGAACCTCTATGTTTCAGAGCAGGCTGAATTCGGCATAATCGGAGCAAACAACTTCTGCAAAAACGCCCTGCGCGACAAGGGCATCTGATCTCCAATCCGAAAGGACCCCTATCTTGATCCTGTGTTGTGGCGAAGCTTTGATTGATATGATTGCCTCTCCGACGCTGTCCGGGGAACAGGGGTTTGTGCCCCATTCCGGCGGTGCCGTTTTCAATACGGCCATTGCACTGGGTCGTCTTGGGGCGCCGGCCGCGATGCTGACAGGTTTGTCTACGGACATGTTTGGCCGACAACTGGAAAAGGCGCTCAACGACAGTCATGTCGATACCACGCATCTGATAACATCAGACCGCCCAACAACGCTGGCCTTTGTGCAATTGCAGAACGGGCAAGCCACATACAGTTTCGTTGACGAGAACACCGCAGGACGCATGCTGCGCCCCGAAGACATGCCAGAACAGCTGACAACGGTATCAGCAATGTATTTCGGCGGGATAAGTCTGGCGTGTGAGCCTTGTGCTGATGCGTATGCCGCGTTGCTTGACCGCCACGGATCGGATCGCGCTGTCATGCTGGATCCGAATATCCGCCCGGGCTTTATCAAGGAACCGACCAGATACCGCACCCGCCTGAACCGCATGATTTCGCAAACCGATATCCTCAAGGTTTCGGACGAAGATTTGAACTGGATCATACCGGGCCCGGAACCTTTGGAAGAAAAGGTTCCTTTGCTGCTGCAGGCCGGTCCTGCCGTGGTTTTGGTCACTCGGGGCAGCAACGGCGCTTCCGGGTATCTTGCTGATGGATCGAACGTCTCGGTGCCAGTGAAACCGGCAGAGGTTGTCGACACGGTAGGCGCCGGCGACACATTCAATGCAGGAGTGTTGGCCCAGTTGAACGGGTCGGGTCATCTGACCAAACCGGGCTTGCGTAATCTGTCCGGCACCCAGTTGCGCGCGGCCCTTGAGATGGGGGCCGAAGTAGCCGCCGTTACCGTATCCCGCGCCGGGGCAAACCCGCCGTGGCAGCATGAGCTATAAGAGAAGGAAGGTCTTTCGTGAAACGATCCGAAATCAATCGCATCAAGGCAGAAGCTCAGGCCTTCATCCAGTCTTTCGGGGCGGTTCTGCCACCCTTTGCGAACTGGTCGCCCGACGAAATCCGCAGCCCGCAAGCTGCAGGTATCCGCGAACGAGGGTTGGGCTGGGATATTACCGATTACGGACAAGGTCGGTTTGATGAACTGGGCTTGTTTCTGTTCACCCTGCGCAATGGCGACGTGACCCAACTAAATCAGGGGCGTGGCATGCTGTATGCCGAGAAACTGCTGATTTCGCGGGACAAACAGCTCTCGCCCATGCACCGGCATATCATCAAGGCTGAAGACATCATCAACCGTGGCGGTGGCGATCTGGTTATGGAAATCTATGGATCTGACGCCGGGGGCGGCATCGACCACGATAATGCCGTGACCGTACCCAGTGACAGTTGCCCCGTGACAATCCAACCGGGCGAGCATCTGCGGCTGAAACCGGGCCAGAGTGTCACGCTTATGCCGGGCATCTGGCATGCTTTCTGGGCGGAACAGGGCGATTGTCTGATTGGTGAGGTGTCCACGGTTAACGATGACCGTACCGACAACGTGTTCGAAGATCCCATTCCCCGCTTCGCCTCAATCGAGGAAGATGTGGCACCCGACTTTTTGCTGGTTGCGGACTATTAAATCAGGTGTCGCCGGGCAGTCCGGCGTCGCTGAGACTGCGCAGCAGTTTCTGCTTGAATGCTTCATCCAGTTGCCAGATGGAGAGTGTTTTCAACGCGTTGGCGGGAAAATCCGGCTGAAGTCTCAGCAGGTCGCGGATTGCAGCCCTGGCCCGATCCGGCTGACCGGCTTCGTGACTGAGGGCTGCGCGCCACAGATGCGTCCAGAAAAAATCCGGCATCTCGATCTGGTTCAGCTCCGCCAGGGCCTGTTCGAATTCACCCTGATCAAACAGGTAGAAGACACGCGGGAACCGATACCAATGGGGGTAAACCGGATTCAGCGCAATCGCGCGATCCACCAGTGCCAACCCCTCATCCCAGTCTCCGCTGAAGGCCAGGCGCATACCGTATTGCGCCAAGATGGCCGCGTCATTTGGATTTAGGTCAATCGCTACTGCACCCGACTTCCGGAAACCATCCATATCACCCATGACAAACCTCAGGTTCGCCAGCATCAGATGGGCCGTCGGCAGGTTGGGATCGATCTGCAACGCCCGGCGCGCAGCCACGTTTGCAGATTGCAGTACCTGGGTACGATCGCCACTCAGATTAAACCGGACCTGCTACAGATAAAGGTTCGACAGAACCGCCCATGCCTCGGCGTAGTCAGGATTTTGGTCAACCGCTTTCAGAATGCAGGATTTGACCTCGGCGTGGCGACTGAGGTTCATGCGGATCTGATAGGCGTAATACTCGAGAACGCAGTCATAGGCGTCCCGGTTTCTGGGCGGTGTGCGGGCTGCGGACCGCATCGCGTCATGGTTCAGCAATCCGTATTTGCCGGCCAACTGCCCGGTAACGTCCCGGATGATCTGATCCTGAGCACGATAGATCTCGGTCGGGGACCGCCCGACAGAATAACTGCGCACCCAGACATACCGCGCCTCGGCCAGATTGATCAGCCGTGCTGACAAGCGCAGGGAATCTCTGGTTTCCAGAACGCTGCCTTCAAGCGCGTAGTCCGCTTTGAATTCAGTCCGGAGCGTCTGCGGATCGGTGTCGCCGCCCCGAAAACGGCCAACAGTCCCCAGTGGCAGAACCCACAAATCGTTGAACCTGATCAGTTCGGTCGTCAGTTGTTGCGCAATGCCATCAGCCAGAACCAAGGACGCCTCGCCCATTGAATCAAACGGCAAGACCGCAATGATTGGCCCCTTGGGCAACCCCGGGTCTCGTTCCGAGGGCGGGTCATACAAGACAGACCATCCCGTCCATATCACTGCACATACCACCCCAAGGCACGCACCCAGAAATATTCTGGTGGATCGCGACCGGCTTTCCTTTTTCATAGGCTCTGATGCGGGTTGAACAGAACTGGGTTCGGCGGACGTCATCCGTTCGAACCGCGGCGCATAACCGCCCTTGGGAATGCTGAGACGTATCGGATCGTCGCGACCAGGACCGGCATAGTAACCATCGATGTCCTGACGCAGACGGCGCGCTTCAAGCCGGACAACCGGATCGGATTGCTGATCGAAACTGGCATCGCGATCAAAGACCGACATGGCAATCGACACGCCCTTGATATGGCCAGCCCGCCCGGCCAGATACTCGTCGACCACATAAGCCAAAAAGGTTCTGCGCTGGGGCGTCGCTGAAAACTCCGGGTGGTCAAGAAGGCGCTGCAACTGCGCGCGGATATCCTGCTCTGATATGGCCAAATCCGGCATCCAGTTCTGAAAAATGGTTTTGTTATCGGCTCTTATGGCAAATGTTTCACCGCTTTTACATCCACTACCGCCCAGGTAGCAACATGTTCGCACTTCACGAGCGCGCGCGAATGCATAACAGCCTTTGCTTCAACAGGAGTTGCAGCAGGTGATCGGTTTGTCTTTCCAAACTTCCAAGAAAGCGGAACGGAACATCTGAACACGCTCCTGAAAACCACGATCGAGCATTTATCAATTGGAGCTGCCCAACCTATGGCACGTCGACACATTCTGGCCCATTCCACCGCTTTGCCGACTGTCTCCGCCAGTCTTGTAGCCGCACAGGAGCATTTTGATCCCAAGGGCAAACTGCCCTCGGAGTTCACGGTCAAGTTTCAGGAAAAATTGCGCAACACCCTGCCGTTCGAGGATCAGCGGGATTTTGAAGAAAGCCGTAAAGGCCTGATCGCCCTTCCCGATTATCGCCAGATCACGACCGAGGACGGAACTGTGGCCTGGGATATCGGCAGCTATGACTTCCTGCTGGAAGACGGACAGGAGTTCGATTCGATCCACCCGTCGCTGCAACGTCAGGCAGTTTTGAACATGAACTACGGCCTGTTTGAAATTCTGGAAGGCCAGATCTATCAGGTGCGTGGCTTTGACCTGTCGAATATTTCCTTTATTCGCGGCGAAAACGGCTGGATCATCTTTGACCCGCTGGCGTCGAAGGAAACCGCCGCGGCCGCATTGAAACTGCTGAACGACACGGTGGGTGAGTTGCCGGTCAAAGCGGTGGTTTATTCACACTCTCACGCCGACCACTATGGCGGTGTGCGCGGTGTCATTACCGACGAAGATGTCGCCAATGGCGTTGAAGTCATCGCGCCTGCCGGTTTCATGGAACATGCTGTTTCCGAGAACGTTTACGCAGGCAATGTGATGAACCGCCGGCTGTTCTTCCAATACGGCGTTCTGCTGCCGCGAAATCCTTACGGCCATGTGGACCAGTCGATCGGCAAGAACATCTCGGCCGGAACCACCGGCCTGATTGAACCGACCCGTTATGTCTCGGATGACTATGAAGAGATCACCATCGACGGCGTGCGCATGATCTTCCAGAACACACCGGGCACCGAGGCCCCGGCGGAGATGAATACCTACTTCCCCGACCTCAAAGCGTTCTGGGCGGCTGAAAACATCACCGGCACCATCCATAACATCTACACTCTGCGCGGTGCGCTGGTCCGTGATGCGCTGAGCTGGTCCAAGCATATCAACGATGCGCTTTACGAATTCGGGCAGGATGCCGAACTGATGTTCGCCTCGCACTCATGGCCGCGTTTCGGCAATGATCGTATTCAGGAGGTGATGCGGGCACAGCGCGACACCTATGCCAACCTCAACAACGGGGTTCTGAACCTGGCCAACAAGGGCGTGACCATCAATCAGGTCCACAACGTCTATGAGGTGCCGCAGAGCCTTCAAGATCAATGGGCGGCACGCAGCTATCATGGCTCGGTCGAGCATAACAGCCGCGCAGTGATTAACCGCTATCTGGGTTATTGGGATGCCAACCCGACGACGCTGACGCCCCTTTCGCCCGAAGACAGCGCACCATTGTTTGTCGAGATGATGGGCGGCGCCGAGCTGATCATGGCAAAAGGTCAGGAACTGGTGGCTGCCAGGAGATATCTCGAAGCGACAGAGATCCTCAACAAACTTGTCTACGCCGAGCCACAGAACCAGACCGCCAAGGACTTGCTGGCCGATGCCTTCGAACAGATTGAATATCAGAAGGAAAGCCCCTCGGTCCGCAACTCGTTTCTGGGGGCGGCCTATGAACTGCGCAATGGTATCCCTCAGGGCGCCACCATCGAAACCACCGGCCCGGATACGATCAAGGCCACGCCGACAAGCATGTGGTTGGACTTTCTTGGCATCCGCGTCAACAGCGCCAAAGCGGCAGGGATGGAGTTCACGATCAATCTGACGATCCCCGATCGGGACGAAAACATCGTGGTCGAGATGAGCAACGCCACGCTGACCCACATCGTGGGCCAAAAAGCTGATGACGCCGACCTTTCGATTGCTCTGAACCGTACCGACCTGGAACAGGTCATGACCGGAAAGCGGAAGCTGACAGATATGCTGGCGGACGGAACGGCGAAGTCCGAAGGCAATGCGGATCTGGTGGCGCAACTGGCCTCAACTCTGGACCAGTTCGATCTGGGGTTTGAGCTGATGCCCGGGACCGGCGCGCAGGACCTGACGGCCCCTGCCAACGATTTTGCTCAGCCACCCCTTGCGAACTCCAACGGCGGCTGATTCCCCGATCAGCCAACCGGTTCCTTATCAAAACGAACCGGAAACGTTGTGGAGGGCAGGTTTGTCCTGCCGAAAGACGGGCTGCCCCAGCGGCCCGTCTTTTTCTCCTTTCTTGTGAGGCTAGAATGTCTTTTTTGCCGCCGAACCCCACCACTGGGACGTGCATGAAATCAGACCTCATCCGCAAAACAATGGCGCTTCGTGAGCCTTCAGGCCCCCGCAATCAACGATCTTCAGGTTGTTTCCAGTCCGGAAGTCAGCCCACCATGATGCTGGCTTCGTGTTTTTTCAGAACCCGCGCCGCCGTCGGGCCGTAGTTCCTACAAACGCCATCGGCAATCTCGGGAAAAATCTCGACGATCTCGTTCCAGGACTCCTCTGAGAAGCCTCGCGCGGCGATGTCACCGGGATAAAGGCTTTCAGAAAACGCGCCATTTGAATGCACGATTTCATGCCTGTCGAAGATGAAATGGAAATAGGTTACCTGCGACACGTCCGCCGCGACTGACACGCCGGGTAGGCCCAGCAAATGCTTGGCCGCGACCAGCACCGCCTTGTCACCAAAGTGGATTTCATTGAAAGGCTTCGTCACCAGCATCCGGTGGTTTGGCGATACCATCAGATCCGACGACGGAGAGTTCGGCGCGAGTGCCCCTTGCGCTATCCGGAGCGGTGTCAGATGCCGCTGCGCGGACAAATCCAGGGTGCGTGATCCGATCCATCGAATTTTCCTGGCCTGCCCGTCCGCTGTATCAACCAGATCTCCGGCCATCAGGCTTTCGACAGGCCTTGAACCGTCTGGTGTGCCGATCAGGGTACCTTTCACGAAACAGGGTACATCGACAATTGCGTCGGGGTCAGTGGTATCCGGCGCGTTTCCTGGCGTTACATTTGAGATTGAGAACGGGTAGTTGGTGCCCGGAACAAGCGGTTCGGACGTGATATAACCGGCCAAGGTGCCGTCGACCTCGACCCGGAACACGTCGATCGTTCCGCCGCCCGGTTTGAAAAGCTGATAGGATTCTTCGAGGTAGATATTGCCACTCAGGAACGTGACAGACCCGTCCAGACTGGTCACGTCGCCTGTCTGCGTCAGGTCATCGCCAACTTCGTTGTTGAATCTGTCACCGTTGAAATCCGTGCCATTGTCCGGCGCGCCATTGACCAGCGTCCCTCCGGCGCCGTCAACCACCGAAAACAACACCCGGTCCGCATTCGGGTCATACGTATTGGACAGCGTGACACCGCCGCCAAAAAACGAGACGGTTATTACGCTGGGATCATACCCGATATACGAATAATTCGCCATAAAGTGACCTCACACTCGCGAAACACGCTTCATTTGTTATACTGAGTTAAGTTGGGCTTAAATAAGGAACTTTTGTGCAGCGGAACCGATCACACATGTCCACGAAGTTGCTACCTTGCACGCCAATCGATTAATTCTTGATGAACAGAGACCCCGGACACCAACCGCGAGGCTCAGGTAGCCAAACAGAACACCGGGGCAGAAGGGTCCAAAGGGATGGTCACAAAAGCAGAGCTTGAACAGCAGGTTGCTGAGTTAAAGCGCCAATTGGCGGAGTATTCCCGCAACGATAAGCCGATTGAACATCGCGAAACCAATGACCCACAGACACCTGATCACGAGATAATATCAGAAGCTTGGGCCGAAAATCTGCGACATCTTCCCGGGCAGATCGAAGATGTGCTGACCGAACTGGAAGATTTGCCCCACAAAAAGCCGATCCTGTTTGCCCTTGGTGTCTTTGCCCTTGGGTATTTGATTGGCCGGTCCCGGTAGGAGCGTATCATGAGCCGTATTTCCAGAAACTTGTCGATCGTCCTACGTTCAGAACGGCTGATTGCCCAGCGGCAATTTACCATCGCGGCGCGCCGCACCGGGCTATATGCCGCGGCCGGTCTGGCCGTGGGGCTGGCTGTGATCATGCTGAATGTCGCAGGCTATTTCGCATTGTCAGATACACTATCGAAACCGCTGTCGGCGCTTCTGGTTGCCGCAGCGAACCTTGTGTTGGCGGTTTTGCTGGCCCTCTTTGCCAAATCAATGTCCTCGCAGTCCGACAGTGAAACAGTGACTGAATTGCGCGACATGGCGCTGGCAGACATCGAAGAAGAAATCCGCGACGGGCTGACACAGGCGCAGGACGCGATTACGCATGTCAAAAAGATGTCACGGGACCCTTTTGGGACAATCGCGCCCGAACTGGCCGCCGTAATTGTGAAGATACTGGCGCGACGCGCTTCCGATCGCTCAAAAACGGACTAGAAAGCCTAAGAGTCAAAGACTGACGCCTAATCTAACTAAACGAACGGCCACTACAGAAGTCGAAATGTCCTTCACCGATGCCCTCGCGCCTACAGGCTGTGCGAGGGTCACAGTCGACAGGCCAAAGGTTCCCAAGCGAACTCCGGACGGAAGCAGCGCGCTTAGGCAGTAGGTTCGCCGGTGGGAACAATGCCCTGCGCGACCCATTGATCGAATATCTCCAGGGCGATTATGCAGAATTCCGGGTCATTGATATGGGCGTCCAGTTCGGTTGCATGAACCGAAGGCGCGACAGTAGTTGTCAGAGCCTCAATAAACGCGCTCAGGCCATCTGGGTCGTGACAATCTCCACCCGGGCGGTCCCATTCCTCGATGCCGCCGCGCGGTATGATCAGATGGGTGGGCGCGGGACTTTCGCCAAGGCGCTTGTTTAGTTCGTGGGCAATCTCGCGCCGCTCGTCAGCAGTGTAGTAGGTGTTCTTGACCAATTTGTTGTGGGTGTGGATCGGACGGTTCAAAAACCGTTCCGGGATGTCTTGCCAGCCCGCAAAATCGATCAGGTCCATACATCCCGGGGCCACGATCTGCGGAATGCCGGCCCGCCCTGCCCCGCGATGCCTGTCCTTGCCTGCGTTCACGACGGAACCGGCCAGCAGATTGCCCAATTCGCACCCGGCAAAGTCCATAACGCAGACAAAACCGTTTTGGCCTGCGATCTGTTCGAAGGCCATGCCGCCCATGCCCATGGCATGAAATACGGCAACTTCATAACCGCGCTCTTCCAACGCAGGTTTGAGTGTCTTGATGTATTTGAGGCATGAGGTCCCCAACGAGGTGACACCCACCATCGGACGCCCGCTTTTGGCCGGTTCTGCCGCGCGTGCGGCCCCCAAAACGGCGCCTGCCGCCTGTGACAGCGACGATTTGCAGATCGCGTTCAACCCATACAGCCCCCCGGCCCAGAGGATCATCTGGATGTCCGGCGAAAGACGCTCGGCCGGGATCAGGGCCGAGAAGGACACGGTCGAGACGACGTATTTGGGCACCCCGATGGGCAACGATTGACAGACATCCAGCGCAAGATCGGTACCCATGGTGCCGCCCAAAATGATCACACCATCAATCAGGCCCTGATCGTGCAAGCGGCGGGTCAGATCACTGGCACCGGCGGACATGATCTGCATAGCCACATGTTCGCTGCCACTGTCTATGGCGGCCTGGATCGAGCTGCCACCCGCCTTGGCCACATCATGTTTCGAATAGTCGGTGGGATTGGCGGGGTCGCCCAGAACACTGACGTCTAGGGTCAACACACCACCGCCCAAGGAACGGATCTTTGCCGCCATGAACTCCAACTCGTCGTTTTTGGTGTCATATGTCCCAACGACAAGGATCGTCTTGTCCACCATGAGGTCCTCCGCTGAATTTTAATTAACATATTAAGAACTAGGCTGCGCGATTGTCAATTGAGCTTCCCTGGTCTGGTGTCAGCCCCGCATCAACTCTCCTTTGGGGTCGTAGTACGGCGCAAACTGAACCCTTAGCGGGTACATTTCCCCGGCGATTTGAACGTCAAAGCCGCCCTCGTCGATCCAGGCCTTCGAGACACCTTCCTCATGGTGCAGGCTGGCCAAACCGACCATCGCCTGCAACCGGAAGCCCCAGTCGCCCGAGGTGACATGCCCCACAATCCTGCCGTTCTTCCACACTGGTTCGTTGTGAATCAGATACGGACCGGTTTCAGCATCCAGGTCGTCAACTTTGCAGGATACGATGCGGTGCGCAGTCGCGGCACCGCCAGCCTTCTGTTCAGTCAGAACGTCCTTGCCGAGGAAGTCGCCAGCCTTATCCAGCTCTACTGCAAAACCCAGCCCGGTTTCATAAGGCGTGTCATCCTCGGCGATGTCATGCCCGAAATGTCGGAAGCCCTTCTCGAGCCTACACGCGTTCATGGCGAACATTCCCATATGGAGCATTCCGTGCGGTTTGCCCGCCGCAATCAGCGCTTCATAGACACCAGCGACGAACTCCGTGGGTATCATCAGCTCGTACCCGAGTTCACCAATGAACGAGCGCCGAATGGCCCACCCTCGGGCATAAGCCATGTCGATTTCTCGCGCCGCGCCAAAGGGGAAGGCCTCGTTCGACAGGTCATCGCCCGAGATGGCAGACAGAATGTCGCGCGATCTTGGACCGTGGATCGTGATCAGGCCATAGCCCGAGGTCGCGTCGAGCACCTCGAACCGCCAGCCCGGTTCGACGTGATCCTTGATCCATGCCTGATCGCGCATCTGGCTGGGATGGCCTGTAATCACCATGAAACAGTTCTGTGCAGTTCTGGTCACGGTCACATCGGCCTCGATCCCGCCGCGCGCGTTCAGGAACTGGGTGTAGACCGAGGTGCCGACCGCGACATCCATCTGCGCGCCGCAGACCTTGTTCAGCGCTTTGACCGCGTCCGGACCCTGCACCTGAATTTTCGAATACATTGATTGATCGATCAGCACAGCAGCATCCCGGGCGGCCAGACATTCGGCGCTGACGTGCGGTGCCCAGTCTTTGCGCCGCAGACTCGGTTCTTCGTTCCAACCCTTTTTTTCGGGGTCGTAGTACATCGGCACCTCCCAGCCGATCCGCTCGGCAAATGTCGCGCCTGCCTCTTTCAGCCGATCATGCAACGGCACCCGACGCACTCCGCGTGCCGAATGGACCTGCCGTCCGACCCAGTTGACGCCATAGTGGAAGCCCACTGACTCGGCGCTGCGGTCATGATTGTATTTGGTATTGCGCTGGAATGGGTGCGCCCGGCGGGCCAGCATCGGGCCCATGCCCCGCGACGGCGCGCCGTCGGTCATCCATTCCGCCATTGTCAGGCCAACACCACCCGAGTTCAGGATTCCGTTCGAGTTCATGCCGGCTGCCACAAACAGGCCCTCGATCTCGCTGGTCGGACCCAGATAGGGACGTCCATCGGGTGTAAAACTCTCAGGCCCGTTGAAAAAAGTCTGAATGCCCATCTCGCCCAGTGCAGGCATGCGTTCGAACATCTTCTCAAGATTCGGTTCGACATGTTCCATGTCAAACGGTAGTTCGTCGAATTCGAAGTCTTCGGGGATGCCGTTCCTGCCATAGGGCTTGCCATGCTTTTCGAATGACCCGATCAGCAGCTTGCCAGTGTCTTCTTTCCAATAGGTCCGCTCTTCGGCGATGTTCAAAATCGGCTGGGTCCTGAGCAGGCCGTCCACAGGTTCGGTGACAATATAGAAATGTTCAGTCGCGTGCAGCGGCACGGTTACTCCGTGTGCCTTGGCAAACAGGTGGCTCCACATGCCGCCCGCCAGCACCACCTTGTTGGTCGCGATCACGCCCCATTCTGTGTCGACACCAACCACCTTGCCATCCCGGATGACAAGACGATCAACCCTGGTGTTTTCGAACACCTGTGCCCCCATGGCCCGCGCGCCCTTGCTAAGCGCGACCGTGACGTCAAGCGGGTTCACCTGGCCATTCGACGGAACAAAGAATGCGGATTTCACGTCATCGGTTTCGATCCATGGCCATTTCTCTTTCAACTCGTCGCGGGACAGCATGAAGGTCTCGATCCCCATGCGGGCTGCGTGGTCGTGGCTGCGCAGCAGTTGTTCGTGACGCACATCGCCGATTGCCAGATTGATCGTGCCGTTTGGCTTGTAGCCGGTCGCCTGTCCGGTTTCGATTTCCAGATCGCTGAAAAGGCGCGCTGTATATTTGCCCAGCTCGGTCTGTGCCGTGCTGTCGCGTAACTGCCCGACGATCCCGGCTGCATGCCAGGTTGTTCCGCTGGCGATCTTCCGTCGCTCGACCAGAACTGCGGGAACGCCGCGCTTTGCCAGATGATACAGGGTCGAGATGCCGATGATACCACCACCGATGATCACCACAGGTGCTTGTTCAGGAAAAGAGACGGGCATCAAAACAATCCTTCAGTCTGCAAGGCAGCCGATCTTCGGGGTTTCGGATCACAAACGCCGTGGGGTCAAGCTGTGCCGGATCCACCCTGCGCTGTCGGGTCTTGTGTGCCAAAGAATGGTCAGAAATCACAATTGTTCGCACCGTTGGTGCGAATAACGCACCATTTCTTCATCAAGGCCTTGGTGCGCCAGTCAGTGCGATTTCAAGCTTTTCCACTGCGGTTTGAAGAAGCACTGCAAGTTCCTCTGTTCGGGCTTCATCCAAACTCGCATCGGGAACGGCAATGGCAACGGTACCCGCTGGATCCTTGCCATCGATGAAGAACGGTCTCGCCACGCTGGCAACGCCGATGTCAACCGCATTGCGACTGCAGGCAAACCCTCGGGCTCGGGTCTCCGAGATCAGCTTCCTGAGCGTCTCCAAATCCGTCACGGTGTACGGCGTCAGCTTTTCCCGTTTGAGTGCCAACAATTGCTCGCGCGTCTGATCCGAACAGAACGACAAATACGCAAGACCCGAAGACGACGAATGAAATGGGTAGGAATCCGCGGGCCGCAGGTTGATCACATTCCCACGCGGCGGCAATGTGAAGGCCGCGGTCGCCATCCCCTTGTCGCCGGGAATACCGACATGCACCGTTTCATTTGCCTGGGCGGACAACCATTGCGATACGATTTGCGTTGCTTTCACCATCGGAACGGTGGCCTCTCTCAACCTGGCCAGCGAGAGAAATCCGTGGCCCAAACGGTATTTTCGGTTCTCAGGGTTCTGTTCGATGAACCCATGACTGATGAGTGAGACCAGCAGCCTGCGCGTGACCGCCTTGTCCTGCCCTGTTGCCCGCGCCAGGTCGTTCAAACCGATCTCGAGGCTTTCCAACGAAAACTGGCGCAGCAGCATCATGGCTTTGTCGACAGTTTTCATTTCGATCTCCTCTCAAAGGCATAATCCAGAAATGACAAGACAATCATGCCACCGCACCCTCGTCTGCATGTCAGAACGTGACTAAGACGCCCAGTCGATGCTGAACTCCTCACGAAAAGCAAACCGCGTCAGGTGGGCTTCGATCACCTCTTGCCACCGGGCAAGGTCGCCCCGGGGTCCGGTTGCGGCCGAGATGGTCAGGCTGGTTTCGTCCGCCGTCAGCGTGACAGCATTGCCGTTCTCGAAGGCCACACTCGCTTGGGTGTCGTCAAAGAAAACTTCGGCCTTGTGGGACCAATGCTTGCACAGCTGCTGTAGATATTTGCTGCCAGCACTTGTCTGTGCAACGCCCGTGACACTTTGGTCCGGCAACAACGCCAGCGCCGCGTCGGCAGCGCCGCGCATAGCCGAGGCAAACAGGGTTACATCAATACTTGTCGCCAGAAAGGTCACGCCCAGATCCAGGCATTTGCGTTGCATTCCGGGGTCGAGTGTCAGGATACCCGCGGCCTTGCCAGCGGCGGTGATCCGCGTCAGGGCATCAAAAATCGCCTCGACCACATCGGGATGACTGGCGTTACCCAGGTGGCCCATATCCGCGGCAAGATCGGCAGGGCCAATAAAAACACCGTCCACATCCGTTGTCAGTATGTCATCCAGAGCGGCCATGCCCAGTCGGTTCTCAACCTGAACCAGCAGGCACACCTGTTCGTCCGCTGTTGTCAGGTAGTCCGGAATTGCGCCAAATCGCGAAGCCCGCGCCATTGAAGAACCAACCCCCCGGACACCTTGCGGTGGGTATTGCACAGCCCGAACCAGTTCCCTCGCCTGATCACCGCTTTCGACCATCGGCACAAGAATGGTCTGCACCCCGGCATCCAGATATTGCTTGATCATCCAGGTCTCGCCAATCGGCAATCGGGCCACCGGATGGCTGCCCGAACCGTCGATAACGCGCACTTGCTCCAAAACCGTGCGCAGGTCGTTGGGCGCGTGCTCACCATCCACCAACAGCCAGTCGAACCGTGATGTGGCCGCTATTTCAGCGGCATAGGCATCGGCCATACCCAACCAGCAACCGATCTGAGGTTGCCCGGCCTTCAGTGCGGCTTTGAACGGGTTCTGTGGCGCGGACATTCTGAGCCTCCTTTAAGCGAATTGTATGTCGATCGAGCCGAACGAGCCGAAATCGGCGTGGATTTCGGTGCCCGAAGGACATTCGACAGGGCGAATGAAGCTACCCGACAGGATCACCTGGCCCGGCTCGATGCTCTGACCATATTGTGCCATGCGCCGGGCAAGCCAGACAACGCTTTCGACAGGATCATTCAGAACACCTGCACCCAGGCCGGTTTCTTCGATTTCGCCATTGCGGAATGTCAGTGCGCCAACCCAGCGCAGATCGAAAGTGTCGATGGCGTGGCGTTCTGCACCCAGTACGATGCCGGCATTGGCGGCGTTGTCGCTGATCGTATCAAACACGGTGCGTGCCTTGCTGGTCTTTGGATCGACCCGCTGAATACGAGTGTCGAGGATTTCGATAGACGGCGCGACATAATCAGTCGCAGCAATGACATCCGCGCGGGTGACATGTTCCCCAGCCAAGGCGGTTTTCATGACAAAGGCGATCTCGGCCTCGATCCGAGGCTGGATGAAACGGCCCGCAGGCACTGTGCCACCATTTTCAAAGGCCATGTCATCGAACAGGATGCCACTGTCGGGAATGTCGATATTCAGCGCGTATTGCATCGCCTTCGAGGTCAGCCCGATCTTCCAGCCAATCACCTTGCGCCCTTCGGCCAGTTTGGCGCGATGGATGGCGTTCTGCACCGCATAGGCATCGTCCATTCCCATGTCGGGATGCCGCAGTGTCAGCAGACCGATCTGTTCGCGCGTCTGCTCGGCCCGCAACAGATCGGCGGCGGCGCGAGCGTGATCTTCAGGGGTCATACCTGTTCATCCTCGACGGTGTTGCGCAGTGTGCCGATGCCGTCGACCGAAACCTCGATCACATCGCCGGGGACCAGGTATTTCGGCGGGTCAAACCGTGCACCTGCGCCGGTTGGCGTCCCGGTGACAATGATATCGCCGGGCTGTAGCGTCATGAAGGTCGAGATGTACTCGATCTCGCGCCGGATCGGGAACATCATCCGACTCAACGTATCGTCCTGACGCAACTCGCCGTTGACATGCGTCTGAATGCGGGCGTCGTCCAACTGGGCCGCCTCGGTGAAAGGCACCAGCCAAGGGCCGATCGCGCCGGTTCTGTCCCAGTTCTTGCCCTGTGTGACGTTGAACTTGGCGTGGCGCACCCAGTCGCGGATCGTACCCTCATTGCAAAGCGTCAGTGCCGCGATGTGATCATAGGCGTCGTCTTGCGAAATCCTGCGGCCCGCCTTGCCAATCACGATGGCCACCTCGCCTTCGTAATCCAGCGTGTGGTTCTCCGGCGGGCGGATCAGAGGGCGGTCATGTCCCGTAAAGCCACTGGCAAAACGCGGGAACAAAGACATGTATTTCGGTTGCGCGCTGCCATCCTTGTATTCCGCGTTGCGGTCAGGGAAGTTCACGCCGACGCAGAGGATACGGCGGGCGTCGGGCATCACCATTTCATAGGTGAAATCTTCGTGAGTTTCGGGTTTGCCGTTCGCTTTTTCGACCAGTTGGTCGAACGCTCCGGCGGCGATAACTTCGTACAGACTGCTGTGGTTTGGAAATTCGCCATTCAGCGCAATTGCGCCGTCCTTGGTAATGGCACCGAAAAAGGTTTCGCCATTGGCGGTGTAAGTTGCAAAGCGCATCAGGCCTCCTCGGCGGCCTTGCTGCCACCCATGCAGAGAAAACATACCATACGAACCCGCGTCCCGACCTCAGACCGAGAAGCTGATGTTGGCCTGCCCCGTGCCGGAGCTTCCGAAATACGGTGTGTAAACATCGATCTGGCCCTTGTAGCTGCCCCAACCCAGCGCGCCGAACAGCAATGCGGTGTCGTTCATCGCGCACTCACCCGTGCATTTCCTGGCGTAGTCGGGAAGCATTTCAAGGAACTCTTCAAACCGACCCTGTTCCCAAAGCTCCAGTACACGCATATCCATCTGACGATTGAACTCGCCATTCACGGCGTTCAGACCCTCGACCGAGCGTTCGTTGGGCGTAAAGTCATGGCTCAGTGAACCCGATGCAAGAATTGACACATTGCGGTCGGAACGGCGGATACCTTCGGCGATGGCCTCGCCCCAGACACGGTTTTCGGCAATCGACGAGAACTGGTTGACCGCGACGGGTAGCACCCGCGCATTTACACCGTCATTGATGAAATGCATGGGCAAAAGGGTGCCGTATTCCATGCCCATATCGGGATGTGAATGGCCAAGGGCCCTCTCCCCCCGCTCACGCAAGACGTCTAGGATGGTTTCCCCCAATTCGTGATCCCCGCGATAGTCAAACTCCATGTCCGCCAGCATGTGCGGCAACTCGTGGCTGATGAAACGGCCTTTGTGGTGTTCTTTTGTGTTCAGATGGAAACCCTGATTGGTGATCCAGTGGGTGTCGAACACAACAAACGTATCTACCTTGCGGTCAATTGCATCCTGTCGCAGGCGCGCATATCCGTCGATGGCAGGTTGCCGGATGCCTTTGTATTTCGGCATCGTGTGGGACATCCAGATGCTGGGCACATGCGTGATTTTCGCGGCCTGTACAATCTTTCCCATGACGGTTCCTCCTTATGATCGTGACGTCAGGCCTGACTGCCAGAACGTCCTATGGTCCGAGCGTTTGATGGACCAATGATGCGCAATTCCTGATTCAACTATAGTCAGCCAACCCCTGCCAAGGGATCAGGTTGCACGATATTATTTTCCAAGTTGCATGATCTTGTGCTGACCGGTGGCAAAGCCAACATGCTTTTGTTCCATGTAGAATTCAAAACTCCAGTCGCCGCCGTCCCGGCCGATACCCGACGCCTTGACCCCGCCGAAGGGCGTGGGCAGGTGGCGCACATTTTCCGAGTTCACCCAGATCATCCCTGCTTCCAGTTTATCCGTGAACCGCAGGGCACGCGTCAGGTCGTTGGTCCAGACGTAACCGGTAAGGCCGTAAGGCGTGTCATTTGCGATCTGTAGCGCCTCTTCTTCGGTCGAGAACGGGATGGACGTCAGAACCGGACCAAATATTTCCTCGCGCGCGATGCGCATCTGGTTGTTGGCATTTGTAAACAAGGTTGGCCGCACGAAATACCCTTCGTCCCCCACTTTGACGCCGCCGGCTGCGATAGTCGCGCCATCGTCTTTGGCGATGTCGAAATACGAGGTGACTTTATTGTAGTGCTCTTCCGTTACCAGCGGGCCGATCTCGGTCGCCGGGTCCAGTGGGTGACCGACCTTGATGTTGTTCACGCGTTCTACCAGCTTGGCCTCGAACTCGTTTTTGATGGTGTCTTGGACCAGCAAACGCGAAGACGATGTGCAACGTTCCCCATTGATCGAGTAGATCATGAAAATCACAGCATCCAGCGCGCGGTCCAGGTCGGCGTCATCGAAGACAATCACCGGGTTCTTGCCGCCCAGTTCCAGGTGCATTCGCTTGAGCGTATCCGCGCCCTGCTTGGTAATGATGCTGCCGGTGCGGCTTTCTCCGACAAAAGCAATGGCCTTGATCAGCGGATGTTCGGTCAACGCCTTACCGGCATCCGGTCCAAACCCGTTCACGGTGTTCAGAACACCCTTGGGCAGACCGGCCTCTTCCGAAATTTCGACCAGCAAACGCGCCGACAGCGGTGAATCTTCGGCCGGTTTGTGAACGACGGTACAACCCGCTGCCAGTGCCGGCGCGATCTTCCAGGTCGACAGCATGAACGGCGTGTTCCACGGAGTAATGACACCAACCGGGCCAATTGGAACGCGGGTGGTGATGTTCATCAAGGTTGGTGACTTAAGATGCTGTCCGTCCCTTGCCTGCACCACCTGATCAGCGAAATAACGGAAGTTCTCGGCACCGCGCAGCGCCGCCTTGGACATGAAACGCAGGGTCTGACCGGTGTCCCAGCACTCACACAGGGCAATTTCCTCGGCACGCGCCTCGATCGCGTCGGCCACGTTCAGCAGGATACGGCGGCGTTCAGTAGCGGGCATATCGCGCCACGCGGCGAATGCCGAGTGGGCTGCCTTGGCCGCCGCATCGATGTCATCCGCCGTCCCATGGGCAACATTGCAGATCACGGACTTGTCCACTGGCGAAGTGGATTGAAACACTCCGGCCGCCCCGTCGCGATCTTCGCCCGCAATGCGGTTCTTGATGCCTGTATCTTTGAACCGGGCCAGAAACCCCGCCAATTTTTCGATATTGGTGTCCAAGGCGCTCATGGTTCAGGTCTCCTGCTGGGTTGCAGCCGATTGGTCCCGGCCCAGATGCTCTCTGATAGTGCCGGTCTTGGGCGAAAGGTCCGGATCGATTTCACGCATCTCAAGCGACAGAGCGATGGAGTGCTTCGAAAGGGCCGGTTCAAGATACGCCCTTATTGCTTCGAATATGCGCTGCGTTGCATCCTGCTTGACGTCTTCGGGGCGACCGGCGCGCAGTCGGATCGAGATATCGACAAAACCATGCGCCGGGTTGCCGTCGGCAATGGAATAGTGATCGACCCGCGTGGCGCGTACGCGAATACCTGCCACCGGAAACGTGTCAATTGCGGCGGCCGTTGCGCGCACACACTCGCACAAACCATCCATATCGACCCAGTCTTCAAGGTTGCCAGAGTAATCGATGTGGAAATGCGGCATGGTTCCCTTCCCCTTAATTAGTAAACATGTTTAGTATTTTCGTCACCATGTGTCAAGAACTTGACTTGTTAATCTTTGCAATTCCGGAAGCAGCGCTCTAGAAAACGGCATGACCACACAAAGCCACACCAAAAGCACTTCCCGCGCGCTTCCGATTGCGCTGCTGCGTGCCCGCGAAACAGTCATGGCGCCCATTCGGGACATGTTGAACAACATTCAGCTTACAGAACAGAAGTGGCGCATTCTTCGCGTTCTGGATGAGTTTGGTGAAATGGAACAAAGCGCCATCTCGAAAGAGGCCTGTCTTCTGTTGCCCAGCCTCACCCGCATTCTGCGCGCCATGGAAGCAGACGGCCAGATTACACGCCGCCAGGACAGTCAGGACAAGCGCCGGTCGATGGTGAAGATCACGGATGCAGGCCGTCGAATCCTGACCGAGAATCTTCCGACATCCCTTGCAATTTATGATCGCATTGAAGAACAGATGGGTCAGGACAAGCTGGACGACCTTCTGGACCTGCTTGAGGAGTTGCAGGCCGTCAAGGTCTGACCCCGCCCAAACAGGACGGGGCCAGCCACGCATCTAAAGTGTCGACAATCCGGTATCCAGTGCCGACAGGATCTTAGCCACATCATCGGACGTAATGACCAGCGGCGGCGACAGAATGATGTTGTTGCCCGACACACGGACCATCACACCATCTTCGTATGCCGCCTTCTGCACCTGCAAGGGCAGATGCTTGGCAATCGGCGCCTTGGTTGCACGATCAGATACCAGTTCCAGCGCACACATCAGGCCCTCGCCTCCGCGCACATCTCCGATTGCGTCGTGTTTTTCAGCCAATTTTTTCAATCCGGTAAAAAGTTCTTCACCGCGGGCCGCGGCGTTTTCCCAAACACGCAGACGATTGATTTCAGACAGAGCCGCCAGCGCAGCCGCTGCGCCGACCGGATGGCCGGAATAGGTATAGCCCTGATCGACTGACGCCATACCTGTGGTGTCGCTTTCAAAAACCTCGGCGACCGCGCCCGAAATCATTGCCGCACCGAATGGGAAATAACCGTTGGTGATCGCCTTGGCTGTCGTCATGATGTCGGGCTGCACACCCCAATGCCGCGCGCCGCTTTCGCTGCCGGTACGACCAAAAGCAGTGATGATCTCATCCGAGATAAGAAGAATACCGTTTTTCGAACAGACCTCGCGCACCATTGGCATGAAGCTTTTGTGTGGTGGGATCACGCCGCCTGCGCCCAGAACCGGCTCCATGATGAATGCGGCGACGGTATTTGCACCCTGAAACGCGATCTCGGCCTCCAGCGCCTTGACGCAAAGTTGCGCCAGACGCTCGGGGTCTGTTTCGTCGAACGGATTGCGGTAGGTCCACGGCGCAGGCACGTGGAAACAGCCTGGCATCATCGGCTCGTAAGCCGCGCGGAACTTCTGGTTGCCATTGACCGAAGCGGCCGCGAAATGGGTGCCGTGGTATCCTTGCTTGAGGCTGATGAACTTTGTCCGGCCGGCCTCGCCCCGCACTTTGTGATACTGTCGCGCAAGCTTCAGCGCGATTTCAACTGAATCCGATCCGCCCGAAGTGAAAAAAGCTCGGGTCAGACCATCAGGCTTGAAAAACTGCGCCAACTCATAGGACAGCTCAATCGCCTTGTCGTTGCTGGTGCCCCGGAAGGTCGAGTAATACGGCAGCGCATTCAACTGATCGGTAATGGCCTGCTTAACCGGATCACAGGAATAGCCAAGATTGACGTTCCACAACCCGCCAACCGCGTCGACGGCCTTGTGGCCGTCTATATCGATGATGCTGACCCCTTCCCCTCCGGTCAGGATGGTGGGCGGATTGTTTTGACTGTCGGCAGGATGTGCCATCGGGTGCCAGAAATGGTGCGCGTTGTTTTCCTTCAGGAAATTGGAGTCTTTCATATCACGGGTCTCCGAGGATCTTGTCCGCCCATCGGTCAGGGCTGGAACGCGGTTGGGAAGTTTCGCGGAAACTGACCACCGAAATTCGCAGTCAGTTCGAGCGAAAGGGAATGCAATGTCGTCAGGATCAAAGGCAGGTGATCGCCGTTTGCACGAATTTCAGGCACCGCAATTGCGATTGTGCCTATCGCCACCTGATCAATTCCAAAGACAGGCGCGGCGTATCCATAAACGCCTGCTTCAAACCCGCCTGCGCTGTTTGACCAGCCCTTGCGCCTGATCTCAGAAACCCGTTCACGTATCAGGTCAGGGGACACAAGGGTTTCCGCTGTGTAGGACGTCAAGGCTTGAGCATCCAGATCTTCAAGCAGGTGAGTGGGGCCAAAACTCAGCAGGCACAGTCCGGAAGCCGTTGCATTGATCGGCAGAATTTCCGCCGGATCAAGGCTGACCCGCACGGTGTACCGTGTGGTTTCCAGCGCCAGAGCGGTTTGCAATTTGCCTTGTTGCAGCAGCGAAAGGTGCATGCTTTCGCCGATTACCTGCATGGCGGACTGCATCCTTGCGCGCGCGCCTTCAAGCCCCGGATTTGCGATTTCCCGCAGCGCGGCAAGACGCACCACAGCCGGTCCGATCGCGTAGGACTTGGAGTGCGGGTTTTGTTCGATCAGGCCAAACTCTTCCAATGCGCGAAGGTGGCGGAGAGTCGTTGCCTTGTTCATACCGGACAGCCTGGCAAGGTTGCTCAGGCCGATCTCCGGCTGAGCACTTGAAAACAACTCGAGCAATTTCAAAGCATTAAGAGCGGTGCCCATGCGTTTTTCTCTCCTTCGCACGTAATACTTGACAGAAAGCATTTAACAAAGCAACATTATTGTTGTTACTTCGGTTCAAATATTGAACCAAGCCAGGGAGGCGTCAATGAAAAAATTTCTAACCGCTGCCGTTTTTGCAGCCTCTACAACAGCAGCACTTGCTGAATACCCGGAAAAGCCGGTGACCTTTGTGGTTCCGTGGCCTCCGGGCGATCTGGAAGACGTGTTAACCCGGATGATCGCAGATGAATTCCAGGCCATGTACGGCGTTCCGGCCGCGGTTGTGAACAAGCCTGGCGGCGGAGGCGGCCCCTTCCCCGGCGCGGTTGAGGTCGCAACGGCTCCGGCAGATGGCTACACCATCGGGTCCTTCGTTATTGGCGTTCCTGTCATCGGGCCAGAGATCGGAATCCCGGAGCTGAACCCGAATCCATTCGATCCCATCGGAATTTTCCTGACCTATCCGTTCGTGATCGCATCCAGCAAAGATGCGCCATTCTCGAATTGGGACGAACTTGTAGCGCACGGTAAGGAAAACGATGTGGCGCTTGGCCATTTCGGCTCGGTCCTGCCGCCCACGCAGGTTACGTTTGCGGCTGCGGTCAGCAGCGGCTTCGACTTTGCAAGCGAAGCGGCGTTCGACGCGCTGGACTGCAACACATTGGCGTCAGGTGACGTGGACGTCATCAATACCACGCTGCAACTCGTGCTGCCCTGCCTCGACAACGTGAACATCCTGGCCAGCATCGGTGGCGAACGTATTTCGCTTGTACCGGACACACCAACGGTTGTCGAAATGAACCCGGATCTGCCGCTTGCGTTGTGGAACGGATTGTTCGTGCACAAGGATACTCCGGCAGATGCCCGTGAAAAGATCACTGCCGCCGCGCAAAAGGCGTTGGAATCCGACAAGGCCAAAAAGCTGGCTGAAGAGACCGGTGCGTTGATCTATTGGCAGGACCCTGACGCGTCAAATGCGCAGATCGAACAGGACAAAGCGTCGTTCGCGAAAATCGAAGAGATTCTGGGCGAATAAGCACCTAACAGGGCGCGGGTGGAAAGCCCGCGCCTTGTTGCATGTCGGGGAGGGACATGATGATTGCAAAAACGCTTCAGGACATGTTCAGAAGGTATCGCCGACCTGGCGACATCATCTTTGCCGTCTTTTTCCTTGCCTTCTCGTTGTTCCTGCTCAGCCAGTTGGGCACCGAGACAAAGTTGGTAAAGCGCACCAAGTGGTTTGCGCAGCCGTCGCTGTGGCCGACCATCGCCATATGGGGCATGGTGATTTTCAGCGCCCTGCATCTGATCGGCTCAGCCGTTTCCCCCCGTATTCCCGGGCGCTGGAGAGAGCTTACTTTCTGGCTCATGTCTCTTGAATATGTTGTCTATTTCCTGATCTACGTGGTGGCTGTGCCGTGGCTGGGGTACTTGCCCTCAACCATGCTGTTCGCCGCTTTTCTGGCCGTGCGCACCGGTTTTCGAACGCCCGGCGCAATCGGGATTTCACTGCTGTTCGGCGCCATCGTCGCCATTCTTTTCAGAGCATTTCTTCAGGTGAATATCCCGGCAGGTCGGGTTTACGAGTTCCTTCCGGGCTCCGTCCGCGTCTTTGCCCTGACCTATCTGTGAGGCCGCTATGGACAATCTGATTTCCGGCTTTGCAATTCTGGCCCAATGGCAGGTTTTGATCGCACTGCTCATCGGGTCGGTTGGCGGAGTCATCATCGGGGCACTACCCGGCGTCGGGGCGGCCGTCGCCATCGCCATTCTGCTGCCTGCTACGTTCGCCTTCGAGCCTATTGTTGGTCTGACCCTGCTGCTGGGTATCTACGGCTCATCCATGTACGGCGGCGCAATCCCTGCAATTCTGATCAACACGCCGGGCACGGCAGTGAATGCGCTGACAACCTATGACGGTTATCCAATGACAAAGCGGGGCGAGGGCCATCGCGCGCTGTCGCTGGCTTATTCCGCGTCGTTCTTTGGCGGCATCTTCTCGATCCTCTGCCTGATCGTCCTATCCCCGGTTCTGGCATGGGTCGCCCCGCATTTCGGCAGCCGCGAGATCTTTCTGGCCGCGTTTCTGGGCATCCTTCTGGTGATCCTGGCCCATCGTGGCCAGACATTTTCGGCGGCAATGCTGGCCTTCTTCGGTATTTTCCTGAACACGGTCGGGCTGGAGCCCGTCAAATACACCAAGCGTTTTACGTTTGACCAAAGCTGGTTGTCTTCGGGGATCGACCTTATTGTCGTTGTGCTGGGTTTGTTTGCCATCAGCCAAGCCCTATTGCTTCTGGTCGACAAAGAACACGCGCCCGGTGAGGCGCATGTTCGAGGCAACATCTTCGCCGGACTCAAAGAACTGTTGGGCATCAAGCGCATCGCGACGGTGTCGTCTTTGTTAGGTGTCCTAATGGGCATGATCCCCGGAACCGGCGAATTCACTTCGCAATTCCTGTCCTACACCTATGCGCAAAAAAGCTCGAAGACTCCGGAAGCTTTCGGCAATGGCTCTCCAGAAGGTCTGGTTGCCTCTGAGGCTGCGAACAACGCGGTTCCGGGTGCCGCAATGATCCCCTTGCTGGCGCTGGGTATTCCGGGTGAGGCGCTGACGGCGATGATGCTGTCGGTCTTTTATGTCCACAACGTGGTCCCCGGGCCGCAACTGTTTGCCGAGCAGATGGATTTTGTTCTGGCTCTGTACATGTCGCTGATCCTGCTGAACGTGATCGTTCTGGTCTTTCTGTTGTTTTCGACAAATCTGCTGCTGAAGATCATTCAGATCCCGACCCGGTTCCTGGGCATCATGATCCTGACCTTGTCTTTTGTCGGGGTGTTCAGCCTGCGCAATTCGGTCACCGACTGCGCCATTGCGGCAGGGTTCGGAGTGTTTGGTTTGATCCTCAAACGTCTGAACCTGCCGATCGTGCCGATCATTCTGGGCATGGTTCTGGGCGGCATCATGGAGGTCAAGCTGCGCAGCGCCATGGCGCGGGTCAAAACGCCGCTCGATTTCATTGACAGGCCAATCGCAGCGATCCTGTTCATCATGATCCTGGGCATCATTCTGCTGCATATCCGCACGCTGGTGAAGGAACACAAGGAACGGATCAAACCGCAACCGATTGGCGACGAAGACTCGACACAGCAAGGATAACCCTCATGGACCAGTCCTCGATTGATGCGCTGCGCGCGCAGGAAATCTCCCCTCGTGGTCATTTCATCAATGGTGCTTATCAGGCCGCAGAGAACGGCGCGCAGCAGGAAGTGTTGTCGCCCATCGACGGTCAGCCCCTGGCACGCATTGCCGAGGGAACGCTTTCGGACGTTGACACGGCGGTGCACGCCGCGCGCCTGGCGTTCGAAGATGGCCGCTGGTCCCGTATGTCGCCTGCCGGCCGCAAGAAAGTGCTGCTGAAGCTGGCCGATCTCATCGAAAGCCACGCACTCGAGATCGCCGTTATGGGCGTGCGTGACAACGGAACCGAGATAAACATGGCCTATAAGGCCGAGGCGCTCTCGGCCGCCGGCACCTTTCGCTATTATGCCGAGGCGATTGACAAGGTCTACGGTCAGGTCGCCCCGACCGGACATAACGTACTGGGACTGATCCACCACGCTCCGGTGGGTGTCGTGGGTGCAATCGTGCCTTGGAACTTTCCGCTGATGATCGGAAGCTGGAAGATAGCACCTGCTCTGGCTGCGGGCAATTCCATTGTTCTGAAACCGGCAGAGAGCGCCTCTCTCAGCCTGCTGAAAATCGCCGAACTTGCGGCTGCGGCAGGCGTTCCGGACGGCGTGTTCAACGTTGTTACGGGGCGCGGATCAGTCGTGGGCGAGGCGCTGGCACTGTCGATGGACGTGGACATCATGGTGTTCACAGGATCAGGCGCAACAGGCCGCCGTCTGCTGGAATATTCCGCACGCTCGAACCTGAAACGCTGCTATCTGGAACTTGGCGGAAAATCCGCCAACATCGTCTTCAACGATGCCCCCGATCTGGCCGAGGCCGCGAAGGTTTCGGCAGCGGGTATCTTCCGCAACTCGGGACAGGTCTGCGTTGCGGGGTCTCGCCTGCTGGTGCAGGAAGACATCTATGAAGACTTCGTGGCCGAAATCTCGCGCCACGCCGAGAGTTTCCTCGTGGGTGATCCGCTGGATCTGAACAGCCAGATCGGCGCCGTTCACAGCCTGCCCGAGCTGGAAGCCAATCTGGACTTCGTCACCAGGGCCGAAGCTGAAGGTGCCGTACGCCGCACCGGCGGTTACCGTATCCTGACCGAATCCGGCGGCTACTATATGGCGCCGACGGTGATGGCGGGTGTGAAAGAGACCGATAACCTGTTTCAGAACGAAGTATTCGGCCCGGTTCTTGCGGTGACACCCTTCAAGGACGAGGAAGAAGCGATCCGCCTGGCCAATGCCACTGTATACGGGCTTGCTGGAGGCGTATGGACGTCAAACCTCAGCCGGGCGCACCGCATGGTGGCAGGCGTGCGGGCGGGTGTCGTGCATGTGAACACTTATGGCGGTTCCGATCTGACGGTGCCGCTGGGCGGGGTACGTCAATCGGGCAACGGGCACGACAAATCACTGCACGCTCTTGAAAAATATGTGGACTTGAAAACAGCCTGGATAAAGCTCTGAAATGTTGTCTGAACAATCCGCAGAACTGATCGAACGCAGAACCAGGCTGCTGGGTCCCAACGTCTCGACCTTTTATGACGAGCCTATTCATTTCGTGAAAGGCGAAGGCGTCTGGCTGTGGGACGCCGAAGGGCGCAGATACCTGGATTGCTACAACAACGTTCCACATGTGGGCCACTGCAACCCGCGCGTGGTCGAGGCGATCTGCCGACAGGCAAGCACGCTCAATACGCACACGCGATACCTGCATGGCGGTATTCTTGATTATGTAGAAAGGCTGACCGGAACAATGGATGTCTCGCTGGACACGGCGATCCTGACCTGTACCGGATCCGAAGCCAATGACATCGCCCTGCGCATGGCCGAGGGCATGACTGGCAGGCGCGGCATCATCGCTACCGATGCGACCTATCACGGCAACACCTCACTGGTCAGTCAGTTGAGCAAATCGAACACCCCTGCCGTGGGTTTTGGACTGGGCCAGTATTTCCGCTTTGTCGAAGCGCCCGACAGCTTTCGCAACCCGGACCCGGACGGCACCAGGTTCGCGGATGCGGTGGCCGAACAAATCGCCGAACATGAGAAGTCCGGTCTTGGGTTTGCGGCCCTGATTGTCTGCCCGTATTTCCTGAACGAAGGGTTCCCGGACCATCCCGATGGCTGGCTGGAACCCGCCGCCGATATTGTCCGCAAGGCCGGCGGGCTACTGATTTGCGACGAGGTACAATCCGGTTTTGGCCGCACCGGCACCCATATGTGGGCGCATCAGAAAATGGGCGCGGTGCCGGATATCATGACACTTGGCAAGCCGATGGCCAATGGTCACCCGGTGGGTGGTGTCGTCACACGCACCGAAATACTGACCAAATTCCGCAAGGGCTATCGCTATTTCAATACATTTGGCGGCAACCCGGTCTCGTGCGCAGCGGCCATGGCCGTGCTGGAAGAGATCGAAGACAAGCAATTGCTGGAAAACGCCAGAACGGTCGGGAAACACGCCCGATCGCGCATGGGGGCTTTGGCCCGGAAGTACGAGTTCATCGGCGACGTGCGCGGCTCGGGCCTGATCTTCGGAGCGGAGATGGTGCTGGATCGGGACAGCAAGGAACCGGCCAGCGCCTTCACCGACCGGGTGATCAACGAAATGCGGCAGCGTGGGATCATTCATTCCAAGCTGGGACGTCACAAGAACACTCTGAAAATCCGCCCGCCGATGCCTTTCTCGGTCGAGAATGCCGACTTGCTGTTTGACACGCTGGACGACGTTCTGGCCGAAACACCGATTTGCTCATGATAGACGCGGCAGAAAAGGCACTGGCGCTTTGGGGGTTTCAAGACGCAGTTTGCACGTTGGCAGCGGCCCGCGAAAACCACGTTTATCAGGTACAGCTGGATGGGCGCAGCTTTGCGCTGCGATTGCATCGTCCCGGCTATCGCACAGATGCCGAACTGTGGTCGGAACTGGAATGGATGGGTGTGTTGGCCGCAGAACATGTCGGGGTACCCGAACCCATTGCCAGCATCCGGGGCAACTTTCTCGAGGTCATTGAGAACATGCAAGTCGATGTTCTGACCTGGTTGCCGGGGCGGCCATTGGGGTCCACAACAACCGGGATCGACCACGAAGACCGCATCGGCCTTTTCCATTCCTTGGGCCGGGAAATGGCCCGCCTGCACTCCATCAGCGACGAGTGGGAGCGCCCTGCAGGGTTTTCGCGCTGGTCCTGGGACCGACCGGGATTGGTCGGTCAGGAACCCGTTTGGGGCCGGTTCTGGGAAAACCCGACGCTTGGCGACGAAGATCGAGCGCTGTTCATGCGCTTCCGTGAAAGGGCAGAGCGGGATTTGAAACGCATTGAATCGGAACTGGACTATGGCCTGATCCATGCGGATCTGGTCCGTGAGAACGTAATGATTGCGAATGGTCAGGTCTCATTGATCGATTTTGACGATTCCGGTTTCGGTTTTCGCCTTTTTGACATCGCCACCAGTATGATCAAAAACCTCGCGGAGCCCGATTGTGATCGACTGCAAGCTGCGCTTTTGGCCGGATACCGATCACAGCGTCCGATTGACACGGACCATCTTGATCTGTTTCTGGCAGTGAGATCGGCAACTTATGTAGGCTGGGTTTCGACCCGGTTGCACGAAGATGGCTCAGAAGATCGGAACAGCCGATTTGTGGAAAACACCAGAAAACTGGCGCGCCGATACCTCAGGTTAAACGTTTGACATGGAGCCTCAATTTCGAGGTCGTCCACGCTTGCCAGCCGACTCCCAACTTTGAAGTGGCACCGCAAAATTCAGGCCTAGCCCACGTTCGGGTTCCTGTTTCATTTAGGCTTCGGATTGGACCGTCCCGTATAGGTCGTAATGACGCGGCCCAATCACGTCAATTAGGCAACGGAGCCTGCATGTCGCGGTAGCCTCACAGCCCAAGTCGGCATAGAGAGGTTAAGAATAGAAAACGCATAGCGTTAACGCCGCTTTCAGGAGATCAAAAATGGTAAGTGACGAAAAGGACCAGCGGCTTTTGAAGCGCGGCATCGAGGACACTCTGGTTACCGATTTCGCAACCAAGCACCGCAGCAGCTATGGAGACTTTCTGGAACTCAAGACCCTGCTGAGCATTCAGAAGACTTTTCAGGACCCTGCGGAACCGGATGAGCTGTTGTTTGTGATCATTCACCAAGTCAGCGAGCTTTGGCTGAAACTGATGCATCACCAACTTGTGGAAGTCCGACGTTTTCTGCGCCAGGACGCCTTTGGTCCCGCTCTCAAGAACATTGATCGGATCAAGGCAATCCAGCGTCAGCTGATTGCGGCCTGGGAAACGCTGCTGACCATGACCCCGGCAGACTACATGACGTTCCGCGATGCGCTGGGAAGTTCATCGGGTTTCCAGAGTTATGGCTATCGCCAGATCGAGTTCATTCTGGGCAACAAGGACACCTCAACGCTCAAGGTTCATGCACACGACCCCGAGGTCATGGAGGAGTTGACCGCAGCGTTGACCAAGCCGTCTTTGTACGACGAGGTCATCATGATGCTGGCGCGTCAGGGCTTCGATGTTCCGCAGGACCTTGTCGAACGTGATTTTTCCCAGCCATATGCGGGTGATCCGCGCATTGTGAAAATCTGGGTCGAAGTTTACAGGAACAAAGACAAGTATTGGGACTTATATGCCCTGGCTGAAAAGCTGATGGATGTGGAAACACTGTTCCAAAGATGGCGCTTTGACCACGCAACAGCCGTTGAGCGGGTCATCGGAATGCAACCGGGCACAGGCGGGTCCAGCGGTGTCGCCTTCCTGAAAAAGGCGCTGGAGCTCAAGTTCTTCCACGACTTGTACGACATGCGTTCCGAGCTTTTCTATGCGGGCGGAGAAAAGAAGTGACCTATCACGGGTTTTCCCCGGACGAGCTGGAAAGACAATACTCGCCAAGTGTCATGGTTGGCGGAGATATCTCTCATTATCTGGCGGCCTATGCGGATATGAGTGCAGCCGCACGTGTCGAGCTGGAAGTGCTGGAATACCAGAAATATGGGGACCTCGAGTCCAATGTTTTAGATTTCTTTCCCGCAAGCAAAGCCAACGCACCGCTGCACGTTTTCATCCACGGCGGGTATTGGCAGGCGCTCAGCCAGCGTGAGTCAGCTTTGGTCGCGAAGCCGCTGGTTCGCGCGGGTCAGGCCTTTGCAACACTGAATTATACACTGGCCCCCAAAGCGCGTCTGGACGAGATGATCACGGAATGCGGCCGGGCGCTGTTGTGGCTTGCAGAACGGGCCGAGAAACTGGGGTTTGACCCCGGCCGGATCACTTTGTCCGGCCACAGTGCCGGGGCGCATCTGGCAGCAATGGCACTGAACCGCTTTGGCGAAGAAATGAAGCAGGCGGGTTTGGTGATCCGAGACCTGGTTCTGATCAGCGGCATCTATGATCTGGAGCCGATCGCGCAGACATCGGTCAACAACCCCCTGCAGTTGACCGACGACGATATCCTCAGCCTGTCACCGATCCATCACCTGCCACCGGCGGATGTTCGCACCCGCGTCACAGTCGCCGAACGTGATACACGCGAATTTATCCGGCAAAGCCGGGATTTTGCTGCGCTACTACGCAAGGCCGGTCGGGATGTATCATTTGACGTGCAAAAGGGGATGCACCATTTCGATATTATTATGCATCCAAACAGCTTCTTCCCGGCACCCAGAACTCAGGTATAGCAGCAGGATAAAGGCATCTTAATCTCATAGACACCCACTGCCGGGACCCGTGAATTGCGTGGCAGCACTTCCGGCATGCCCTCGCCAAACATCCGTTCCAGCACGTTTTCGTGGCGGTTTTCCGACAATATGACGGTGCCGAAAGGCGAAGCAAAACGTTGTGACACGGTTGACTCTCGCGGAGTTGGCTTGGTTTGCGAGATGGGAATACGCACGTCGTTGCGGCCTTCCGGTTCGTCGGTCGGATAGTCTTCTTTCCGCCGCTTTGTCAGCGACATGGTCATCAGGACCAGCACCACCATCAGGGGCAGCGACAGCTTCCGCGCACCTTCTGTACCGCCCCGAAATTGACAGGTGTAAGACCATATTGTGCGTCTTACAGATCGGGCATCAGTCCGAGGCCAACCACCGCGACGAGGAGGACTTAAATCACGAACAATTATCGTGCCACTTCAGTTTCCTCTCTAAAGTTCAATGTCTCAACAAGTGAATAGTGATGGGTTTGTCCAACTTGCCTAAACGTCAGAACGACGTCTATTGCCTCTGTTGCGCCAGCATTTCCCGGGATGCTGACTGTTTCCGTGCCTTGTGAACCGGCAATTCACGTCAGTTCCTCCAGCGGACCAAAGACCACATTAGGACCTAAATCTCTTTGAAAACCGAAACCTGAGATTGAAGTCGAGTTGTCCAGAAACGCTCAGGGTCTGGTTTGACAGGCTTTACAGCACAGAAAGGCTGATACCCGAAACATTTAAGGGCATCTGTGTGCAGAACATTGGAAACTGGATCAGGAATAGTGCTTGTTCCTGGACATCCTGCCGATCCCCGGATTCATGCTGTTCGTGGGATCCACAGATTTGTAAAAATCAGCCAGATCGGGTTTGGCGGGGTACAGATGGCCAACATTGTGCTCGGCCGGGTATTCGGCGCCGCGGCGGTCGAGGATCTTAAGCATCTCGGCTTTGATCGCTTTGGGATCAGCACCTTTCTTCACAATATAGTCCTGGTGCAGAACGTGGCACATGAAGTGACCATAATAAAGCTTGCCCACAAGTTGCTTTGCCAGTTCCGGCGGCAATTCTTCGAACCAGTCAGTGTCATTGCGGCGTAACGCTATGTCGAGCGCAATGATGTCTTCAACTTCATGCGCATGTACCTTCATGTAACGAATGGCGGCGCCAGCCGCTGCAAAACGGTGCAAGCCCGCGATTTTCGCTTCACGCGGATCACACTCAAAAAAGTTCAGCTTTTTCTTACCCACCATATCACTGAGCAGAACACGGGCCTCGTCGATACCGCCGTCGCGCATTTTCAGGATCAGGTGGTGCGGGTATCGCTTGCGAAACCCGCGCATCCGCTGCGGAAGGATATCCGGCCAGAATCGCATCGCGAACTGCATGAATCGGTCGGTGAAATTTGCCAGTCCGGGAATACCTTCAAGTCGCGCATCAACGGCACCCTTGATGGCAAAGAAAGTCGGCAGCCGGTCCGTTCCCAGCTTGTCGATCATAACCATGGTATCCTTGCCGTATCGGTCCGAGATATCGAAAACCTCATGGTGCATGTATTCAGCGCTGACCGGCAAGGTCTTGAAGTCTGACAGGATATGGCGTCGCAGTTCGGTCAGAACATCGGTTTCCTCTGCACCAACATAGAACGTGCGCTCAATTTCGTTCTTCGGGTAGGTGTCCAGCCGGACTGCAAAGACAGCCAGTTTCCCCGCGCAACCGGACGCTTCGTAGAGCCGCGATTTATCGGCATTGAAGCGCGCCGGTGTATCCGCGTCGACATTCCTTACGCGCCGGGCATAGTCTGTGTCCGAGGCTTTTCGGTTGTCGGTTTCGGTATCGCCTGGCCCGAAGTCGCCCTGTTGCAAGCGGGTCAGAATCTCTTCGACCCTGTCGCCCAGGTGGATGCCCAGATGATTGACCAGCTCCAGCGTTCCATCCTGCGCAATACGCGCATATAGCGACAGTTCAGTATAGGATGGCCCACGTTCGACCAGCGACCCACCCGAGTTGTTGCACACGCCCCCGACAACCGACGCACCGATACAGGACGACCCGATCACCGAATGCGGTTGCCGTCCGATCGGGTCCAGCAACTTTTCCAGTGCGAAAAGGGTCGAGCCGGGTAAACTGATAACCTGTTTGCCTTCGTTTATCAGATGCAGGCCGTCCATCCGGCGGGTGTTGATCAGCACAACATCGCGATCATAGCGCCCCTTTGGAGTGGAGCCTTCGGTCAGCCCGGTGTTGGCCGCCTGCATGATGACGATCTTGTCCGCCTCAACACAGGCCTCAAGCACCTTCCATTGTTCCAGCAACGTGGCGGGCCGCACCACCGCCAGCGCGTCCCCTTCCCCCGATCTGAATCCCCGGCGAAAGCGGCGGGTGCTGCGGGCGGTTGTCAGCACATGACGCCGCCCGCAAATGGCCTGAAAGCGCTTGATCAGATCGGTATCGGTCATCCGGAACTCCTCAGTAAGCCACCGAAGGCAGCCACGTGGCCAGTTGCGGCCAGAGGAACACGAAGAACAGGCCGGTCAACTGCAGGATCACAAAAGGAACGATGCCTTTGTAAATGTCGGTCAACTTGATTTCAGGCGGGCACACGCCTTTCAGGTAGAACAGTGCAAACCCCACGGGCGGCGTCAGGAACGAGGTTTGCAGCGTGACCGCGACAAGGATCACAAACCATACCAGCGCCGGTTCGTCGATGACGCCAAAGCCTTCGATATCCAGACCCAGCCCGTTCACAATGGGGCGCATCAGGGGCAGAACGATCAGGGTGATCTCGATCCAATCCAGAACAAAGCCCAGAAGAAAAACGATGAACAGGATCATGAAGACAGTGCCGTTGGGGCCAAGACCCGTGCCGTGGATCATGTCTTCGATCAGTGCATCGCCACCCAGTTCCCGCAGGACATAGGAAAACACCGTCGCACCCAGGAAGATCGCAAAGATATAAGCGGTGGTGTTGAACGTAGCTTTCAGAACATTGATCAGTTTTGCCAGCGTCAGTTTGCGATATCCCAGCGCCAGCAGCGTCGCACCCAATGCGCCCACGCCCGAGGCTTCGGTCGGTGTGGTCAGGCCCGCAAAGATTGAACCCAGAACGGCAAGGATCAGGGCAAGGGTCGGCAGTACAGCAATCAGCACATCCTTGACCGCCGCCCAATCCGGGCGGGTCGCTCCTTCGGGCACTGGAGCGACTTCGCGTTTGATCAGGGCGATCACAAAAATATAAGTCAGATACAACACTCCGATGATCACGCCGGGGAACACCGCGGCCATGAACAGGTCGCCAACTGACAGGGCCATCTGGTCCGCCATGATCACCAGCATGATCGAGGGCGGGATCAGGATACCCAGCGTGCCTGATGCGCTAACCACACCGGCGGCCAGCGAGGGGCTGTATTTCTGCTCCATCATCGACGGCAGAGACAGCACGCCCAGCAAAACTACGGAGGCACCGATGATGCCTGTTGAGGCGGCAAGAATGATACCAATCATCGTCACCGTGATCGCCAGCCCGCCGCGCACCGTGCCGAACAGGCGCTGCATCGAAGACATCAGCCGTTCGGCCACGCCGGATTCGTCCAGCATCAGGCCCATGAAAATGAACATCGGCAAGGCCACCAGAACCGCGTTCGACATAGTGGCGTAGACACGGTTTACCACAGCGCCCAACGTCAGGTAATCCAGTCCGGTCAGAGTTTCCTCAAGACCTGTCCAGTTCATCATTCCGTTGTCGAACAGATAGGCCAGTCCGCAATACGCGACCCCGACGCCAGCCAGCGTCCACGCCACCGGGAAACCGGTGAACAGCAGCGCGATGAAGGTCAGGAACATGGCGATGACCAGCTTTTCCTCAGTCGTCTCGACCAGGAAGGTCAGCGCGGTCGCCACGACGGCGAAGCCCAAGAGCGCCCAGATGATCAGACGCAGGCCCTTGCCCTGACGCTCTTCATCGAGATTCATGAACAGAGCGTGGATGTCGTGGATAAGCCGCGCGCCTGCTGCCAGAGCCAGCAGAATGAAACTAGCCGGGATCACGCCCTTCAAGACCCAACGCGCAGGCAGACCAGTCGGACTGTCCGACGACTCGTTTACACGCCAGCTTTCATAGAAATAGTCATAGCCCTGATCGATCATCAGCCAGATGAACGGCACCAGCAGCGCGAAGATCCCGATGATCTCGATAATCCGGCGGGCACGCTGGCTGAGTTGCATGTGCAGCAGGTCCACGCGCACATGGCTGTCCGTGACCAGCGCATAAGAGATGCCGATCATCGTGACCAGACCGTAAAAATGCCACTGGATTTCATCCAGCTTCGGGTAGTTCTGGTTCAGCAGATAGCGCAGGGCTACCTGCGAAACGATGGCGGCAACAAGCAACAGGTTGGCCCACATGACCACGTGACCCACGGTCTTGACCACATCGTCAACGGCGACTGCCAGTTTCTGACGGTCAGGCTCATCGTGTTCAAGAATGTCCTCGTAGATTTCGATCGGGTCGTGATGTGTCCGCTTGGTCTCAGCCATGGTCTCCTCCTAAAGATGCAGGCTTCGGGGCGGGAATTCGCCCGTATCAGTTTGGAAATGACGAAAGTCGGGAAAGGTGGGGGCGGCGAAATAAGCCGCCCCCAGGGAGGCGCAAGTGCTCAGGTCACTTGCGAGGGAGGAACGCGTTTTCTTTCCATACGGCATAGCCATCCCGGAATTCGTTCATATCGGTCAGAACCTTGTTGAAGAACTCGTCATTAGCGGCCTGTTCGGCGGCAACCTCTTCCCAGGTGGTGCGGAAGGTGGCCAGCATCTCGTCGTTCCACTGTTTGATCTGCACGTCGTTGTTTTCGACGTTGTCGATCAGTGCTGCGTGCTGGATCGCCTCGCCTTCGGCAAAACTGTCCGCCATCGACGCCTTACATGCGTTTTTGATGATCGCTTTGTGCTGATCGCTGGCTTCGCTCCACACATCCTTGTTGATCATCAGTTCAAACACGGTCGCCTGCTGGTGCCAGCCGGGGAAGTAGTTGTACTTGACCAGTTTGTGGAACCCCAGACGCGCGTCGATGGCAGGCATCGAGAATTCAGTCGCGTCAATCGCGCCTTTTTCCAGTGCCGGGAAGATCTCACCACCAGGCAGCAGCGACGTGGCAACGCCCAGCTTCTGCATGACTTCACCGCCCAGACCGAAGAAGCGCATCTTTAGGCCATTCAGGTCTTCGGGGCTGTTGATTTCATTTGCGAACCAGCCCGAGGTTTCCGGTGCAATGATCGCGCAGGGGATGACATGGACGTTGAATCCGGCCTGATCATACATCTCCTGATACAGGCTCAGCCCGTTGCCATAGTAAAGCCATGCCATGTATTCGCCGGCTTCCGGGCCGAAAGGCACGGCCGAGAACAGCGGAGCGGCGGGGATTTTGCCAGCCCAGTACCCGGCCGTGGTGTAGCCCGAATTGATCTTACCCGAGGATACGGCGTCCAGAATTTCAAACGGCGGAACCAGCTTTCCCGGCTCATAAACTTTCATTTTCAAAGTGCCGCCGGACATCAGGTCCAGTTGCTCGGCCACGCGCGGGATCGGCGAGCCAAGGCCCGGAAGCGCCGTGGAAAACGCAATCGGGGTTTTCAGCAACATCTTGTCAGCGGCCTGAACGGCGGGTGCGGCCAGAAGCGAGGCCGCAACGGCGAGCGAGGTCAGGGTGGTTTTCATGTGTACTCCTCCAAAGTGCAGGTCAGCCATCAGATCTGACCGGTCTCACCGCAGTGGCGGCATATGAGGTAAATATTGTTGACCACTTTATTCAGTCAACAATTTTATTTACCTCTTGGCGCCACATTCTCCGTTTTCGAGCTCAGGCGATTATTCGCTTTCGAAAAGCCGCAATTAATCAAGAAAGTTTATTTTCTAAATTTTACAGAGATATACGCCGCTCACACCCATCCGTATTATTGGGTATTTTTCCTTGCATTACAGACGTACAGTGGTAAATTTTAAAGACAACTGGAATTTTGTGATTTCCGGCAAGCGAGGAAAAGAATTGAGCACCAGCGGGCCTTTTGAACCTGTCGGCCACGAATCAATCGCCGACGCGGTGGTCGAACAAATCGAGACGATGATCGTCGACGGCATCCTCAAGGAAGGGCGCAGATTACCATCGGAACGGGACCTTGCAGAAGCGATGGGCGTATCGCGCCCAAAACTGCGGGAAGCGTTGCAAACTCTGGAGCAACAGGGGCTGGTAACTGTCCGTCACGGCGAAGGGACATTTATCGCGCCTCTGACCGGACGGGCGATGTCGCCCGCACTGCTGTCGCTTTACGCCCGTCATGGCGGCGCATTTTATGACTATCTTGAGTACCGACGCGAACAGGAAGCCTTTGCCAGCCGGCTTGCGGCGCAGCGCGCGACACAATCCGACAAGGAACGCATCTCGGACATTATCGCGGAAATGCAGAAAGCCTGGGAGGAAGATGATACCGACGCCAGCCAGGAAGCTGATTTTCGCCTGCACACCGCCGTGGTCGACGCCAGCCAGAACACGACCCTTATTCATATGATGGCCTCGATCTACGATCTGACGCGCCAGGGCGTATTCTACAATCGAAGGTTTTTGCGCACGATGGACGGGACCGGAGAAGTGCTGTTGCAACAGCACAAGGACATTGCGCAGGCTATTCTGGATGGCGACCCGGACAGGGCCGAGGCCGCCGCGCGAAACCATATGGACTTTGTGGAAACGTCGTTTCGGACAGGGCAGGAACAACAGGCCCGGGAAATCAGGGCCGCGAAGCGCCGTCAGTTTTCCTCCTGAGCCTGCCAGTGGAGAGCGGATATGGTTGAGTTCGAGCAGCAACGCCAATCGGTAATCAAAACCTGTTTGCACCTAACCGGTGAAGGGTATCTTGCGGGCACCGGCGGCAATGCCTCCTTGCGTCTGAGTGATGAACTATTTGCAATCACACCGTCCGCTACGGAATATCCGTCGCTGACACCGGAAGACATCGCGGTGCTGAGGCTGGATACTTTGGAACAAGTGGATGGAACCAAACCGGCCTCCATTGAAAAAGCGATGCACGCGCAATTGCACCATGCATTCCCCGGCCGCCGAGCCTGCATTCACACGCATCAACCAGTGGCAAGTGCCGTTGCACTGCTGCATCAGCGACTTGAGTGGCCAGAAGGCACGGAAACAGATCTGCACGGGGATCACGTCGGGCTCGCGGAATACCAGTTCTCCGGCACCAAAGAACTGGTAAACGCCTTGAAACAGGCTTTGCGCCCGAATGTGTTTTGTTACCTTCTTGCCAGCCATGGTGTCATCGCTTCGGCCTCATCTCTGGAAAAAGGCGCGGAATTGGTGGCTGCGATCGAATTTGCCGCCGCGCAATACCTTGCTGCTTTGATCCGGAATTCCAATGAATTGCCTGAGATGACTCGTCAGTTGGTATCTGAAACACTGAGCATGGTCCACGAACAAGGGCTCACGTCATGACCCGCAATGTGGACGTCGAACATCAATTGCAGTTGGCTGCGTCTCGCTTGGCGGCCAAAGGCTTGCTGCAATCCGGCGACATGATGTCGATGCGGGTACCTGACGAGAATGCGACGGTCAGCGTACATACGGACGGCTCGTTCAGTCGCAGCGAAATCGAAGCATCCGGAACCACGCATGCGCGTATCTACGCGGCGCGTCCCGATGTCGGCGCGGTGTTGCAGTTCGATCTGATCTGGACCCGCGCCATGCATGAGATGCGCGCCACAATGCCCTCAGTTTTCGATGAACAGATGATCCGATTGGGACGCTCTGTTCCTTGTCTCGGCATCTCAAGCGACGATAACCTTCTGATCCCTGCTATCGCAGGACAAAACAACGCCTTTGTCTGCAACGATACTACGTTTTGCTTCGGAACAGGCCTTGAAAGGTTGTTGCTGAACGCCGAGTTGCTGGAAAAATGCGCTAAAGCCTTTTTACTGGCGCGCGCTTCGGGCCAGCCGGTGCACGAGATCCCCATCGCCGAGCAAGACATGGCCGCAGGCCGCCTGAAGAACGAAGAAGACGCCGCAGCCGCGCGACACCGTCAAGGGCTCTATTCCATTCTGACCAAAGGTTACTGAACCACCGGCAGCCCGCCAGCAAAGGTGAGGGTTTCAACCTTGTTGTTTGTGACCATCTTATCGTCCACCTCCAGTGGCCAACCAGTTGGCACCGGAACAACGGGCCGCAAAACCTCTTTGAAATTCAGCGCCCGTTTTTGTATTTTGGATACAAAGCCACCCAAGCTCGAGATCACTCAATGCCCAACACGCGCGCAATTTCAAGACAAAGCCTGCCGGATGTCATCACCAACGACTTGCGCGAAAGAATACTGAACGGGGAAATGGCCGAGGGTGAAACCATCAGGCAGGAAGCGCTGGCGGAAGAATATGACGTATCCCGCATGCCCATTCGCGAAGCACTGAAACGGTTGGATGCCGAAGGGCTGGTGCAGTTGACCAACAACCGGGGCGCGTCCGTTACAACGCACTCCCTGTCCGAGATCGGTGAAATCTTCGACCTGCGCGTTTTGATGGAGGTCGATTTGTTCAAGCGCGCGATTCCACATTTGACCGACGCTGATTTTTCAAAATGCGAAAAACTGCTGGATGAGATGGAAAAGTCTTATGACGCTTATGATGTCGGGCGGTGGGGCAGCCTGAACTATCAATATCATATGGCCCTTTACGCCGCCGCGGGGCGTGGGTTGACGAACGAAATTCTGCAACGGGTCAATCGTCAGTCAGACCGTTATGTCCGCCTGCATTTGAGCGTCATGAAACAGCGCGAGCCCGCCAAAAAGGACCATCAGCAGCTGTTGTCTCTTGCACGCGAAGGTCGCGCAGACGAAGCATGCGATCTGCTGACCAGACATATTCAGCGCACCAAGGATCAGCTATTGGAAATGGTCGTGGCCAGACGTGCAGCCGAAGACCGCTGACAGATCAGGACAAAGGATAAAGACAGGCGACCTGATGGTCAGTACCGCGCAGACCCGGTGGAGCCGCTCGGCACTGGTCAGTTGCCAGCCAGCATCGCTGGGCAAATGCGCAACCTTTTGGAACGTTCATCGGTGACGGCAGTTCCCCCTCCAGCTTGATCCTTTCCTTGCGGGCATCCGGGTCGGCCCGGGGTGTCGTGGACAACAGCGCCTTGGAATAGGGATGACGCGGGGCGGCGAACAGCTGCTCTTTGGGGGCTTTTTCGACCGCACGGCCCAGATACATGACAATCACGTCATCAGCAAAATGCCTGACAACCGAAAGGTCGTGAGAAATGAACAGGTAAGCCAGGTTCAGCCTCTGCTGCAAATCCACCAGAAGGTTCAGGATTTGCGACTGAATGGAAACGTCCAGTGCCGAAACCGGCTCATCCAGCACCAGAACCTTGGGGTTCAGCATCAATGCGCGGGCAATGGCGATCCGCTGACGCTGACCACCCGAGAACATGTGAGGATAACGATCATAGTGCTCTGGTCGCAGGCCAACCATCTCGATCATTTTCCGCGCGCTGGCTTCGCGATCCGCAGCGGACATATCGGGCCGGTTGATGATCAATGGCTCCTGAAGGATCTGACCGATCCTCTGACGCGGATTCAAGGAGCCGTATGGATCCTGAAACACGATCTGCACCGTTTCGCGCATTTGCGCCCATTTCGACGGTGTTATGTCGATCCCATCAATTGTCAGACTTCCCGAAGTCGGCTCTTCGATCATCGTTACCAGCCGGGCCAGAGTTGACTTGCCGCATCCCGATTCGCCGACAACGGCCAGTGTTTTTCCGGGTTTCAGATCAAAATCGACCCCAGACAAGGCTTTGACCGTTGCCGGTCTGGACAACAGCCCGCCCTTGACGGTGTAGAAACGCGCAAGCGCGGTCGCCCGTACGATAGGTGCAGTCATGCGATTTCTCCGGCTGCAATCTTTTCGACATGATGGCATCTCGCCTTGCCGAATGCGTCACTATGCGGTGTCGGGGGTGTCTGGACACAGGTTTCGTCGGCGAAACGGCAACGCGGGCCGAAAAGGCAACCCTTGGGCCGGTCGAACTGCCCCGGCACCACGCCGGGAATTGTTGGCAGCGTTTTGGACGTCGCCCGTTCAGGCAGAGCGCTCAGCAAAGCCGAAGTATAGGGGTGGCGCGGCGTGCGGAACAGATCGCCCACCGGCTGTTCTTCGACCTTCTGCCCGGCATATTGAACCTGAACCCGCTCGGCGGTTTCTGCCACCACACCCATGTCGTGGGTGATCAGGACCAGCCCCATGTCCTGCTCGTCCCGCAACCGGACCAGCAGATCGAGGATCTGCGCCTGAATGGTCACGTCCAGCGCCGTGGTCGGCTCATCCGCAATCAGAAGCTTGGGCTTACAAGCGATGGCCATCGCGATCATGACACGCTGATTCATACCACCGGACATCTGGTGCGGAAACGTGTTCAGACGGCTGGCCGGAGCGGGAATACCCACCTGATCGAACAGTTCGATCGCGCGTTCGTGCCGTTCCTTGCGATTCAGTCCAAGATGGATGCGCAGCGCTTCTTTGATCTGGAAGCCGACCGTGAAACAAGGATTCAGCGATGACATTGGCTCCTGAAAAATCATCGCCATATCCTTGCCGATGATCTTGCGCCGTTCGCGGGCCGAAATACCGACAAGATCGCGCCCTTCAAAGCTCATCTCATCAGCCGTGATTGTCGCTGTCCACGGCAACAGGCCCATCAGCGCCAGCATCGACACCGATTTGCCAGAACCGCTTTCACCCACGATGGCCAGCAACTCGCCCTTGTTGACCGACAGGTCGACACCGTCGACGGCACGGAACTTGCCCGAGGCGGTAGCGAATTCCACTGTCAGATTGCGGATCTGCAAAAGGCTCATGCGATCAGCTCCGTTTCAGTTTCGGGTCCAGCGCGTCGCGCAGCCCATCGCCCATAAGGTTGATGGCAAGTACCGTGATCAGGATGGCCAGACCCGGAAAAGTTACCACCCACCAAGCGCGCAGAATGAATTCGCGCGCTTCGGCAAGCATGGTGCCCCATTCCGGTGTTGGCGGCTGTGCGCCCATGCCCAGAAAGCCAAGAGCGGCCGCATCCAGTATGGCCGTTGAAAACGACAGCGCCGCCTGCACGATGATCGGCGCAAGGCAATTGGGCAGCACCGTGATGAACATCAGCCGCGCTTTTCCCGCTCCGGCCACCCGGGCGGAAGTGACATAGTCTTTCTGGCGTTCCGCCAAAACCGAAGCCCGGGTCAACCGCACGTAATGCGGCTGGAACACGATGGCGATGGCGATCATCGCGTTGGTCAGCGAAGGCCCGAGGATGGCAACCAGAACCAGAGCCAACAGCAATGACGGGAAGGCCAGAATGATGTCCATCACCCGCATGATCAGAGTGTCCACCCATTTCGGTGCGAACTCTGACAGCAATCCGATCATCACCCCGCCCGACACTGCGACACAGACCACGACAATCCCCACAAAGAAGGAATAACGTGACCCCATGATCAACCGTGACAGCATGTCCCGGCCGAGTGGGTCTGTACCCAACGGGAAAGCCCAACTACCGCCCTCTTGCCAGGCGGGAGGTTGCAGGATGTGTTCGCGGAATTGCTCGGTCGGGTCATACGGGGCCAACAGGGGCGCGAACGCTGCACAAAAGACAAAGACGGCAAAGACCCACAAACCGATGACCGCGCCTCGGTTTTCGCTAAAATAATACCAGAACTCACGCAGTGCGCTGGGGCGGCTTTCGGATTTGGGTTGGGGTGCGGGAAGCTCGGCCATCACCGCCTCCGGATCTTGGGGTTGATGATGCCGTAAAGGACATCGACCAGCAGGTTCACAAGCATCACGATCACCGCAATCATCAGCAGACCGCCCTGCACCACCGGATAATCACGGCGGAAAATGCTGTCGACCATCCACTTGCCGATACCCGGCCAGCTAAAGATCGTCTCGGTCAGGATCGCACCGGCCAACAAAGTGCCGACGGACAGACCGATCACCGTAACCACCGGAATCAATGCGTTGCGCAAGGCATGCAGCCCGTTGATCCGAGCCGGAGACAGACCCTTGGCACGAGCCGTTCGGATATAGTCTTCGCCCAGAACTTCCAGCATCGCGGAACCTGTCTGCCGGGCAATCACCGCCAGGGGGATCGTACCCAGAACGATCGTCGGCAGGATCAGGTGTCGCACGGCTGATCCAAACGCACCCGACTGACCGGACAACAGACTGTCGATCAGCATGAACCCCGTGACACTTGGGAAGTAATACAGCAGATCAATCCGCCCCGAGACCGGTGTCCAGCCCAGATTGCCGGAAAAAACGATGATCAGCAGCAGCGCCCACCAGAAGATGGGCATTGAATAACCCACCAGAGCCGAGGACATCAGTGCCCGGTCAAAGAACTTGCCCCGGTTTACCGCCGCAATAACGCCCGCCGGCAGCCCAAGGACAACCGCAAATATCATCGCGCAGAGCGACAATTCCAGAGTTGCCGGGAACAGGGCAAAGAACTCATCCCAGACTGGTTTTTTGGTGACAAAGCTTTCGCCCAGCCCAGCTTCTCGACCATTTCCTGATAGCGTTCCTCGGTCATGCCGCGTTCACCTGCCATGACAATGATGGGATCGCCCGGAAGAACCCGGATGAACATGAAGGAAATCAGCGTCACACCCAGAAAGGTTGGGATGAACATACCCAGACGGGTGAGAAGATAGCCAAACATCAGCGACCTATGATTCTGAGATCCTTGGGAAAGCTGGTCAATGACCGGCAACCGTCATCCGTCACCAGTACGTCATCTTCAATGCGCACACCGAAATTGTCCAGTTCATAAAGCCCCGGCTCATTGGTCCACACCATGCCAGCACGGATCACCTGATCGTTGCCGCGCATGATATAGGGGGCCTCATGCACATCGCGACCCAGCCCGTGGCCTGTCTTTGTGCGGATACGGTCGGCAAATGGCGAAGCCTCAAGCACGCCTATTACCGCGTCATCTATGTCATGAGCGGTCACGCCTGGACGGCACATTTCGAAACCCTTCAGATTTGCACGCAGCACAGTGTCATAAACCGCCCTGCCCTCGTCCGAGACCTCACCCACAAAAAAAGTACGTGAGATATCCGCTGCGAAGCCGCGCTTGCGGGCCCCGAAGTCGAACAGCAGCGCATCTCCTGACTGTATCTTGTAATCCGCACGCGCCTTGCCATGCGGACGGGCCGAATTGTCCCCGGCTGCCACGATTGGGTTGAATGCCAGCGACTCTGCCCCTTCGGCGAACAATGCCTGTATCAGCGCCTGCTCAACCTGCTTTTCGGTCTGGCCTATGCGCACATTCGCGATGACCTGCTCCAACGCGCGTTCGGAAACATCAATGGCCGCCTGCAAAGCCGCGATATCATCGTCGGTCTTGACGATCCGCAACCCTGAAATCTCACGCTCGCCATCCACGATCTTCAGGTTCGGCATTGCGCGGGTCAGCGCTTTGGACACAAACACTCGCATGACCTGACCTTCCACCGCCACGGACGACAGCGGCATGTGATCGGCCAGCGCCGCAAAAGCACCATCATAACCGGTCTGATCGAACCAGTCGTACACAGCGCCATCAAATCCGACCAGTTCCCACGAACCAAGTTCAAGGTTGGGTACGATAGCTGCCGGTTCACCGTTTGCGGGGATCACAACCAGAAAGGGGCGTTCGTGACTCATGAAAGCCTTGCCCAGCGCGCGGGTGAAATTCGGGCCGGGCACCAGCGCCACGGCATCAACTGACATATCGCGTGCCAGTTGGCTGTATTCGGACAAATCCGGCATTCCGGCCAGTCTCCAATAGCAAGAAAGCCAGAGCCGCCAAATCGGGCGGCTCTGACAAGTGAGTGGTGGTTTATTCGACGCTCACACCATAGAAGATGTGGCCGCCCAGCGGGTGCACCTTGTAACCCTGCACCTTGTTGCTCATCGGCATGTAGACAACCGAATGTGCGATGGTTGCCCACGGCGCCTGATCCTTGAAGACCACCTGCGCGTCTTCGTACAGTTTGGAACGCTCGGCCTGATCAGTGCTTTGCTTGGCTTTCTGGATCAGTTCTTCGAAGGGCTCGTGGCACCATTGTGCGCGGTTGGACGCTTCGCGACCGTCACAGCCCAGCAGCACGGCCAGGAAATTGTCCGGGTCGCCATTGTCACCTGTCCAACCCAGCAGAACCGCGCCATCCCGGTTCAGCTCTTTCGAGCGCGACAGGTACTCGCCCCATTCGTAGGACACGATTTCGACGTCCACACCGACCTTGGAAAAGTCTTCTTGGATCAGCTCGGCCATACGACGTGCATTCGGGTTGTAGGGACGCTGCACAGGCATCGCCCAGACCTTCATCGACAGATCAGACACGCCTTCAGCTTCCAGCATCGCCTTGGCCGCTTCCGGGTCATAGGCGTCGTCTTCGATGGCATCGTTATAGCCCCACATGGTTGGCGGGATCGGGTTCTTGGCCGCTTGGCCCGAGCCCTGGAAGACCACGTCGATGATCGCCTGCTTGTCGATCGCCATGTTCAGCGCCTTGCGCACCTTCGGATTGTCGAACGGCGCCATGGTGGTGTTGTAGGCCAGATAACCAACGTTCAGACCTTCCTGCTCCATCATGTTGATGTCGGCGTCATCCTTCATCGCCTGAATATCGGCAGGGTTCGGATACGGCATCACGTGGCATTCGCCCGCTTTCAGTTTCTGATAGCTTACCGACGCGTCCGGAGTGATTGCGAAAATCAGGTTTTCGACCTGAGCCGGGTCTTTCCAGTAATCGGCATTCTGAGCATAACGGATCACCGCGTCCTTCTGATGGGCCACGAACGAGAACGGTCCGGTGCCGATGGGCGCTGTGTTCAGCTTTTCAGGTGTCCCGGCCGCCATCATCGCGTCCGCATATTCCGCCGACAGGATCGAGGCGAAATCCATCGCCATGTTGGCCACAAACGGCGCTTCAGGCTTGGAGAGTGTAAATTTCACCGTATAGTCGTCGATCTTTTCCACCGACTCGACCAGATCCGGCATACCCATACCCTGGAAATACTCCCAGGTGCCGCCCGAGACCTGATTATAGGGGTGGCTTTCTTCTTTCTGGCGCATGAACGAGAATATCACGTCATCCGCGTTGAAATCACGGGTCGGGGTGAACTCGTCATTGGAATGGAATTTCACGCCCTGACGCAGTTTGAATGTATAGACCAGACCATCATCGCTGGCCTCGACACTTTCGGCCAGACCGGGGATCACATTTGTCGTGCCGGTTTCAAACTCGAGCAGTCGGTTATAGATCGGGTGCGAAGAGGCATCAAAGGTTGTTCCGGCAGTAAACAGCGCCGGGTCGAACCCCTCAGGTGATCCCTCAGAGCAATAGACCAGAGTGTTAGCCTGCGCCACGGCACCCGTCAGGGCAATCGCCGTGGCTGCGGCCAGCAATTTGAGTTTCATGAATTTCTCCCAGAAATGGACTTCTCAAGACAATCGCAGGGCTCATTGTCGTCAGAGCATTCAGTGACAGCACAGGTCGATGCGATCTGTCTCAGCAATGTATCCAAAATACAATATCCATTGTCAACTGGCAGGCTGCTGCAAACTTGGTTTTCCGGAAATGCCTTCCGGTTATCCCTATCGAGGAGTCCGATGTCTTTGCGCGACATCAAATGCAGTTTCAGTAAATTGGATTGCGGAATACACCTCCGCGTCGGCATCAGAATCTTTGTGAAATTGTGTGTAAGTCAGGCCCCGTAGCGCGCCATGAACATGTCAACGGCCTGCTGCGCGACTTCATCGATCTCGGCCCGGGTGAAGCTTTTCTGAAAACCAAAAATCGCCCGGGTCCAGATCCGCACCTTGCACAACTCCGAAAATTGTTCGGCGGCGATAAGGACATCGTCGATGGCCAATTCTCCCTTGGACACCGCTTTCTCAAGATACTCCGCCAACTGGCACTGACCATTTCGGGGACCCGCATCATAAAACGCCCGAACCAACTCAGGGAACCTGTCACGTTCAGCAACACAGATCCGAAACATTTGCTGGGCAATATCCGAAACCAGAAATTCGGTTAGCTGCGTCGCTGCGATAGTCAGCACTTCCCTTGCCGGTTTGCTGTCGTCCACCATCGCAACCACACGATCAGCCATGCGGGTACATTCGGTTTGGGCGACCTCCATGAACAGCAGCCTTTTGTCCGGGAAGTAGCTGTACAACGTTGCCTTCGAAACCCCGGCCACCCGAGCTATGTCGTCGACACTTGCACCCTCGAACCCATCCGCCAAAAAAACCTCTCGGGCGCCGCGCAGAACCTGATCGAATTTCCGGCCTGTGCGCAGAATTGTGGCGGCTTGGGTCATGTCTTCTCCTGAAGTGGTGCCTGACCTGAATTTATAAACCGTTCAGTTCAGATACAACGATTCTCGTATTTCCAAGCGGTTCAAACCGACAATTGTAACGAACCGAGTGCCATTTCCCCGCTAAAAGCACAACAAGCCTTTCCGAAAATTCGATCTTCATACGCCGAAGGCTTGCGACGCGGAAAATCCGTGCTACCAGTCTGCCCATGGTCGATATTTTCCTGCGCACGCTGCCCTTCTTCGCGATTATCGGCCTGGGATACTGGGCCGGGCGCAGTCGGTTTTTTTCCGAGGAAGCGACCGCATATCTAACCAAGTTCGTTTTCTACTTCGCGCTGTCGGCCATGTTGTTCCGATTTGCGGCCACATTGCCCTTTGCCGAGATTTTCAACGGACGGCTGGTACTGGGATATCTGATCGGCACTGTCACCGTTTACTTGCTGGCCACGTTTGTGGCGTGGCTGCGTGGTCTGGATGTTCCGACCGCCGCGGTCGAGGCGCAATGCGCAGCCATCGGAAATGTGGGCTTTCTGGGTTTACCTATGCTGGCGATGATGTTCGGGCAGGCCGCGATCGGCCCTGTCATGCTGGTCCTGACGGTCGACCTTGTGGTGTTTTCGTCGCTGATCGTAATCCTGATCAATGGCGGACGGGACGGTGCGCTGAAACCCGCAACCCTTCGACTGATCGGCATGGGTCTTCTGAAAAACCCGATGATCGTGTCGATCTCTGCCGGTTTGATATGGTCAGCCCTGCAGGTCCCCGTGCCTGCGCCGTTGAATGACTTCCTGACAATCCTCGGAGGTGCGGCGACACCGGGTGCGTTGTTTGCCATCGGCGCATCTTTGGCGGGCAAATCGGCCGAACGCGTGCAAATCGCCGCCTGGCTGAGCTTTTGCAAACTGATTGCGCATCCGATCTGCGTGGCCATTGCCCTGATCTGGCTGATCCCTGTCGCCGCCTTCCCCGCTTCGGTTGCAATCGCCGCTGGCGCCCTTCCTGTTGCAGGCAACGTGTATATGCTGGCAGCCCATTATGGGGTCGCACCGCATCGGGCCTCGGCCGCGATTTTGTTGTCGACGATTACCAGCATCCTGACGATACCGCTTGTCATTGCCTGGGTGGGCACTCTCTGATCTTCACCTTTTCGAAAAATACTCTCGCCGAAGGCACCTGCACTTTACGGCAGGGCCTGTGACCGTTAGCCATGGGTCGAACCCAATACGAGGACAATACCTGATGGAAACCCTTTCCGAGAATGCCTGTTTCGGCGGCGTACAGGGCGTTTATCGCCATGCCTCAGCCGCGTGCAAATGTGACATGACCTTTGGGCTGTTTTTGCCGGCCGAGGCCAAGGACGGCCCGGTTCCTGTCCTGTGGTATCTGTCTGGCCTGACCTGCACCCACGAAAACGCCATGACCAAGGCCGGTGCGCAGGCCTGGGCCGCGGAACAGGGCATTGCCGTGGTATTTCCTGACACATCACCCCGGGGCGAAGGCGTCGCAGATCACGAAGACTATGATCTGGGCCAAGGCGCGGGTTTCTACGTGAACGCAACCCAGACCCCATGGGCACCGCATTTCAACATGTGGGACTACGTTGCCGAGGAACTACCCGCCCTGCTGGTTGAAAACTTCGCCATCGACAGCGGCCGGCAAGCCATCACCGGACACTCTATGGGCGGGCATGGCGCATTGACGCTGGCGATGAATCTGCCCGGCCGGTTCCGGTCGGTTTCGGCTTTTGCACCGATCTCCAACCCGACTGGCGCAGATTGGGGCCGCAAGCAGCTTGGCGCTTATCTGGGCGATGACGAAGCGGTATGGGCCAAACATGACGCGTCCTTGCTGATGAAGGAAAAGGGCTTTGACGGCCCAATCCTGATCGATACCGGAACCGATGATCAGTTCATCGATCTTCTGCGCCCGGAAACGCTGGCGCAAGCCATCGCCGAGCGCCGTCAACAGGCGATCTGCCGCCTGCAGCCTGGTTATGATCATTCGTATTTCTTCGTGTCCACATTCATGGAAGACCACATCACCTTCCATGCCGAGGCCCTGTACGGAGACTGAGGAATGAGCAAGTTTGACTATGACCTGATCATCATCGGGTCCGGCCCTTCGGGTCGTGCTGCGGCAATTCAGGCGGGCAAACTGCAACGCCGTGTTCTGGTGATCGACCGCAAGGACCGGTTGGGAGGTGTTTCCGTTCACACTGGAACAATCCCGTCAAAGACCTTGCGCGAAACTGTTCTGAACCTGTCCGGCTGGCGCGAGCGCAGCTTTTACGGGCGCTCCTACCGGGTCAAGGACCAGATCCGCGCCGAGGATCTGAAGGCGCGGCTGCACATGACACTGGACCACGAGGTCGATGTGCTGGAGCACCAGTTCAACCGCAATCACGTGGAGACCCTGAACGGTCTGGCGAAATTCATCGGCCCGCACGAGCTTGAAGTTGCGACCGACGCGGGTGAAACAACGCGACTGACCGCCGCAAAATTTCTGATTGCCACAGGCACCAAAACATATCGCCCCGATTACGTTCCCTTCAACGGCAGAACGGTTGTCGATGGCGACGAGTTTCTGGAGATGGCCGAAATTCCACGTTCACTCTGCGTGATCGGCGCCGGGGTGATCGGTGTGGAATACGCCACCATGTTTTCGGCTCTGGACGTGCGTGTCACGCTGATCGAACCGCGCGAGACGTTCCTCGACTTCATCGACAAGCGCCTGATTCACGACTTCACCCATCAGATTCGCGAAAACGGTGTCGATCTTCGTCTTGGTTCGGCGGTCGAAAAGATCGAGGATGCCGGCGGGCATGTCGAGATCACGCTGGACAATGGACGCCACGTCCGGGCCGAGATGCTGCTGTTTGCCGCCGGTCGCATGGGCGCGACCTCGGCCCTTAATCTGGACGCGGTTGGGCTGGCAACCGACCATCGCAACCGGATTGAAGTGGATCGGAAAACCTATCAGACCGCTGTGCCCCATATCTATGCCACCGGCGATGTGATCGGGCATCCGTCGCTGGCCTCAACCTCGTTGCAACAGGGCCGCGTCGCCGCCTGTCACGCACTCGAGACGCCCACACTGCCGGAAAGCCCCTGGTATCCTTACGGCATCTATTCTGTTCCCGAGATTTCCACCTGCGGCATGTCCGAGGAAGAGTTGCAGGAACGCGGTATTCCCTACGAAGTCGGCGTGGCCCGATTCCGAGAGACTTCGCGCGGGCATATCATGGGGCTCGAGCATGGCATGTTGAAAATGCTGTTCTCGTTGAAAACCCGCCGGGTTCTGGGGGTTCAGATCGTCGGGGAAGGTGCGACCGAACTGATCCACATCGCACAGGCGGTGCTGAACCTGAAAGGCACGGTGGACTACTTTGTTCAGAACACGTTCAACTATCCGACGCTGGCCGAGGCCTACAAGATCGCCGGTCTGGACGCGTTCAACCGGATGCCCATCCCCGAAGAGTTCAAGGTCCGTAAGAAATCTACTGAACCCTCCAAGAAAGAGGCAACAAAGGCGTGACGACCCTTTACGTCGATGGCGATGCCTGCCCCGTAAAGGCTGAGGCTGAACGAGTGGCCACGCGGCACAAGGTGCCCATGGCGCTGGTGTCGAACGGCGGACTTCGTCCATCGGCGAACCCCTTGGTGCAGATCGTCATCGTCGCCGAAGGGGCCGACGAGGCAGACAAGTGGATCGCCGAACGGTGCGGGCCGGGGGATGTGGTGATCACTTCAGACATTCCTTTGGCTGCGAAATGCGTTGAAGCAGGCGCACGGGTTCTGCGCCCCAATGGCGAAGCGCTCACTGCCGCCAATATCGGGCAGCAACTTGCCATGCGGGACCTGATGGCGGATCTGCGGGCCGCCAATCCCCTGGGTTCGGGAGGCGGCGGAAAACCGTTTGGAAAAGCGGACCGGTCGCGGTTTCTGGACGCGCTGGAACGTGAGTTGCGTGCAGCACTCAGGAGTTAGTGCCCTTGCTGGGTGCGGCCACGTTGCAAACGCGCTTCTCTCTGTGGTGTCAGGCGGCACGACGTGCTGGATTTGGGCGGACCGACTGCGTGACACAATGGAATCCCAAACTGTCACTCTGACGCAATTGCGCCGCGCGAAAACCGGAAGACCCTGCACATTGCCGTTGCAGCGACCGCGCAATTACAATCACATACGCCCATGACTCTGCCAACGATCACATCAGAGCAAAACGGCGACGGCCTGCGCATATCAGTGGCCGGTGATCTGGTGACTCAGTCGTTGGAACACATCGAGCGCGCCTTTGCCGCGATGCCCCCGTCAGGCAAAGACGTGACCTTGGACCTGTCAGCCGTTGACTCTCTGGATACCGGCGGCGCATGGCTGGTGGCCGATCTCGCGCGCCGATACAAGGCTGCGGGGGCTGAAACGCAGTTTTTGGGCGCTTCTCCCGCTCATTCCGCGCTGATCGATACCGTATCCCGAAACATGCCGGAAAAGTCCAGCACGGTGGAGGGGCGCCGCAGCTTTGTCGACTGGGTCGGTCATCTGGGCGAGAAAACCGTTGGCGCAGGAAGAGATGCCCTGTCGATTCTGGAATTCACGGGGCTGACTTTGCACCGCCTGACCCGGACACTGGTGAAACCATGGCGCCTGCGCCGCGCGGCGTTGGTCACCCATATGGAGGAGACCGGCTTCAAAGCCCTGCCAATTGTTGGATTGATGGGTTTCCTGATCGGCGTGGTTCTGGCGTTTCAGGGGGCGACGCAGCTCAAACAGTTCGGCGCCGAGATTTTTGTGGTCGAACTGATCTCGATCTCGGTTCTGCGGGAACTGGGCATCCTGCTGACGGCCATCATCGTTGCGGGCCGGTCCGGCTCGGCCTTTACCGCGTCTATCGGGTCAATGAAGGTACAGGAAGAAATCGACGCCATGCGCACGTTGGGCCTGGATCCGATTGAGGTACTCGTGGTACCGCGTGTGCTGGCGCTGTTGATCATGTTGCCGATCCTCGGCTTCGTCGCCGACATGGCCGGCCTGATCGGCGGCGCGTTGATGAGCTGGATCGACCTTGGTGTCAGCCCGGGAATGTTTCTGACGCGCCTGAAGGAAAACACAGGTGTCTGGCAACTGGCGGTCGGACTGATCAAGGCCCCGTTTTTCGCCTTTGTGATCGGCATCATTTCCTGCTGGCAGGCAATGCAGGTGAAAGGATCAGCCCAAAGCGTGGGCCAGAGAACAACCGCGTCCGTCGTGCAGTCCATTTTCTTGGTGATCGCCATCGACGCCCTGTTTTCGATCTTCTTCTCCGAGATCGGGGTCTGACATGGACGGTACGGCCCCTCAGAAATCCCAACAGACGAATACGCAGCGCGAAGCGGTAATCCGAGTGCGCGGATTGAGAAACCAGTTCGGACCGCAGGTTGTGCATGACGGCCTGGATCTTGATGTTTGGCGCGGTGAGGTACTGGGCATCGTCGGTGGTTCGGGCACCGGGAAATCGGTGCTGTTGCGAACCATTGTGGGGCTGAACAGACCCGCCGCTGGTAGTATCGAGGTTCTGGGTGTCGATGTACTGAACGCGCCCGATGAAGAACGTCAACGGATCGAAAAACGCTGGGGGGTGGCCTTTCAGGATGGGGCTTTGTTTTCGTCGCTCAGCGTGCTGCAGAATGTCATGACCCCGCTGCGTGAACACACCGGGATCAGCGAAAAGCTGATGGAAGCACTGGGAAGCCTGAAGATAAGTCTTGTCGGGTTGCCACAACTGAGCTGCGGCAAGTTTCCGTCCGAGTTATCAGGCGGTATGCGCAAACGCGCGGCTTTGGCACGGGCTCTGGCACTGGACCCCGAGATCGTGTTTCTGGATGAGCCGACCGCCGGGCTGGACCCGATCGGGGCTGCTGCCTATGACGATCTGATCGGTGAATTGCAGCAGGCGCTTGGGCTGACGGTCTTCATGGTAACGCATGATCTGGACAGCCTTTATGCGATTTGCGACCGCATTGCCGTGCTTGCAGAAAAACGCGTGCTGGTTGAAGGTCCGATTGAGGATATGGTCAAAGTAGATCATCCTTGGGTGCAGGAGTATTTCACAGGCCCCCGCGCGCGTGCAGCGCAACAGAAGGGGCAGGACAGGTAGAGGCGATGGAAACTCGGGCGAACTATATCCTGATCGGAGCGTTTACCCTGGCGGGCATACTGGGCGTGTTTGGGTTTTTCCTGTGGCTGGCCAAGTTCGAGGTCAATCGCCAATACGCCTATTACGACGTTCTGTTCGAAAACGTGTCAGGTCTGTCAGCAGCTGGCGGCGTCAGTTTCAATGGTCTGCCCGTTGGTCAGGTGGTTTCACTCAGGCTGGATGAGGGTGACCCCTCAAAAGTCCGCGTTAAGCTCGAGGTGGACGCCGACATTCCCGTAACATCGGAAACCGTCGCCCAGCTTCAGTCGCTTGGCGTCACGGGTGTTGGCTATGTCGAACTGACCGGGGGATCGGTCAATGCGCAGCGGCTGCCGGAAAACAGCGTCATCAAAAGCAAGCGCAGCACGATACAGTCACTGTTCGAAGGAGCCCCGAAGGTTCTGGATCAGGCGATCGTGCTTTTGGAAGACCTGAGCGCCGTGGTGGACGAAAAAAACCGCAAGGCAGTCTCGGATATTCTGAACAATCTGGCGTCAGCGTCCGGGCGGCTGGATAACACTTTGTCGGATTTCGAAAGCCTTTCAAAAGACATCAGCGGAGCCGCAAAGAACATCGGCGCGTTTACCGATCGGCTGGACCAGTTGGCAGACACCGCGGACACCACCCTGAAGGCGGGCACGGACACGCTGCAAAGCATAAAAACCGCCTCAGACTCAGCTGTCGGCGCATTGGATGAGGCCAAGACAACTCTGGCCACGGCCGATCAGGTGTTGAAGCAGGACATCAAGCCGTTCCTGGATCGTGGCTCACAACTGGCCGAACGTCTGATCGGCCTGTCTGACGAGGGCAGCGTGGCACTGGGCGTAATTTCGGAAACGGTGCTGAACGCAAATTCGACCTTGGCCACGATCTCATCGACAATGGACACGGCCAATGGGGCGCTCGCTTCGGCCGAGCGTGCTTTTGATTCAGCCAACCGTGTCATGGACGAAGATGTTTCGGTCGTCGTGGAAGACATTCGGAACGCAGCCAATCAGGTGGCGGAGACAGTTTCAAATGTCACGGAGCGGATCGACAAGATATCTGACGACATTCTCAATGCCTCGAAATCCGCATCCGAATTGCTGGAAACGATCGATGGCATCGTGCAGGACAACCGCCGGCAGGTCTCGGATTTCCTGCGGGTCGGATTGCCGCAATTCGTCCGCTTCATCGAGGAATCCCAGCGTCTGGTCATCAGTCTGGATCGCCTGGTCGACAAGGTCGAGCGTGACCCGGCGCGCTTCCTGCTGGGCACACAAGCTTCGGAGTTTCGCCAATGATTAAACGCCTCTCTCTGGCTCTGATGATCGGGGCGCTTGGCGGTTGCACGGGGTTGGGCACGCTGAAACAGGCGTCGAAGCCGAACGATCTGTATCTGCTGACGCCCAAAAGCACGTTTTCGTCATCGCTGCCGCGCATCAGCAAGCAGATCGTCGTCGAGGAGCCAACGGCAACGGCGGCCGTCAACACCGACCAGATTGCGGTGCAGCCTAACCCGTTGCAGGTCCAATACCTTCCACGTGCCAGATGGGTCGACCGTGCGCCGTTGATCGTTCAGGCCCTTTTGGTGGAGAGCTTTGAAAACAGCAACAAGGTAGCCGCAGTGGGTCGGTCCACAGTCGGTCTGCGCGCTGATTATGTGATTGTGCCTGATCTGCGCGAGTTTCAGGGGATCGTGGTCGCCGATACCGAAAACACCAAAACCGTGCGTGTCGAAGTGCGGATGAACATCAAGATCATCGATGATTTCGACGACAAGATCATCGCTTCGAACTCGTTCCAGGAATTTGTCGTCTCAGCCAGCGACCAGACGCCAGATCTGGTCGAGGCTTTTGACGTCGCACTGGGAAAAACCATGCGCGACGCCGTGGAATGGAGTGTCCGCAGGATCAACAATCACGCGGCCAGCAACCCCCGCGCATTCTGATCCTGCACCAAAGACTACTCGGACAGCGACTCGGACAGCCGCATCAGCGTCACGGCTTCCGCACGGTAGCCGAACGGGTCATCGCCTTTGGCTGCATTTGCCAGTGAAATGGCGTCGTCGTAGGACCAGGTGCCCAAATATTCACCGCCGCGCAACAACTGGCCAAACCCGGCAATCGCAGTTGAAAAGCGTGCATCATCGGTCGGCACCCCCTGCCCCGGCAGGATAGGTTGCTCGATCATCTGGCTTTGGCTGGCACCGGGGACCTTGTAACGCAACTTGAAGAACCCGATCTCATCCAAGCCGTCCGGTGCGGTTTCATTTGCATAGCGCAGCGGTCCGTTTCGAATGGCGTCCGAGCCTGTGGGCGTCACCTCGTAGATGGCGGTCACGCTATGGCCCGCACCGATATCTCCGGCGTCCACCTTATCGTTTGAAAAGTCCTCGCGCCGCAGGGCACGGGTTTCATAGCCGATCAGACGGTATTCAGCGATTTGTGCAGGATTGAACTCGACCTGTATCTTGACGTCATTGGCAATGGGGAACAGCGCCCCGGTCAGTTGATCGACCAGAACTTTACGCGCCTCGCCCAGCGTATCGATATAGGCCGCCTGGCCGTTTCCATATTGCGCCAGCGCCTGCATGGTCGCGTCATCCAGATTACCCCGGCCAAAACCAAGCACGCTGAGATAGGTTCCGCTGTCCCGTTTGCGGGCAATGAAATCCTTCAGCGCGTCCGGGTCGGACAAACCGACATTGAAATCCCCATCCGTCGCCAGGATCACGCGCGTGACGTCCCCGTCATCTGCCATGGCCTCGGCAACCTGATAAGCCTGCTGCAACCCCGCCTGACCGGCCGTCGATCCACCCGCCTGCAACTGATCAAGGGCGTTCATGATCTTGGTCCGATCCGCCGCTGTGGTCGGCTCCAGAACCTGACCCGCACTGCCGGCATATGTCACGATCGAGACCTGATCTTCGGGACGAAGCTCGGACAACAACAGGCGGAAGGATTGCTTGAGCAGTGGCAACTTGTTCGGCTGCTGCATGGACCCCGACGTATCGATCAGAAAAACAAGGTTCAGCGGCGGCCGATCTTCAATCTGCGGCAACGCGCCCTGAATACCGATATGCACAAGCTGAGTACCCTCGTTCCAGGGCGTCGGTGTCACCGTGATTGTCGGCCGGAAAGGCGCATCCCCTTCGGGAGCGGGATAAGTGTAGGGGAAATAGTTCACCATCTCTTCGACCCGCACCGCATCTTTGGACGGCAACCGACCGTTCATCAGAGAGGATCGGACAATGCCATAGGACGCAGTATCCACATCAATTGAGAACGTAGAGACCGGATCGTCGGTGGTGATCTTCAACGGGTTGGTTTCGGTGTTGGAAAAGGTTTCTGTGTTTTGTTCTTGTTCGGCAACCGGTGCAAGCATGCGTTTCGCAGAATGTTCGGACTCGCCGGTCGCATATCCCAGGACGACACCGCCAACGAGCGCCTCAGCCATGCCCCTCTCGGGTTTTGCAGGCGGCACGATAGCCTCTGCTGCAGGAACATCGGCAATCGGCTCCTCCAGCAGGGACTGGGGCACAGCATGGGCAATATCCGCCTCCGGTTTTGAACCCACTTGTGGAGATGACGCGTTGCTTTCGCTGCGGGACAATGGATTGACCACGAGGTCCTGCGCCTGCGGTACGATCAGGATCAGGGCAACAGCGGCTATCGCAGTGGTCGCGGTCAGCACGCCACGGTGGGAGAGGGCATTCAACATCGATTTCGCTCCTTCAGTCATGCGGGCCAAGAGGCCTCGCTTGACAGTGGGACGCGCCCCGTTGCCCGATCCTTGGGCGCGGGAGAAATTTTTTTGCGCCATGGCCAGGTTTTCAGCCCGGCGCCGGGCATCCGGTGCGGGGGTTGCCGCATCCATCAGCGCCTTGAGATCATCCAGATCGTCGGTCATTGCGCCAACTCCTCTTGCCGCATTGCCTTCAGGCGTTTGCGGACATCCGACATCCGCCAGGATATCGTACCTTCCGAGACACCCAGGACCTGAGCCGCCTCGGCATGGGTCATTTCATCCTCAAGCGTCAGTGCCAATGTGTCCTGCAGCTCCTGCGGCAGCGACCGCATAGCCCGTTGCAGCCAATCCATGGCTTTTGTGGTTTCTGCCGCCTCCGCGCGGCGCATTTGTTCGACATCGCCCCACCCCGCCGCGGCTTTTTCATGGCTTGCCCGGCGCCGTCGCGCATCTTCTGCCGCGTTGACCACGACGCGGTACAGCCACGTGGTGAACTTTGCCTGTGCCCGAAACCCCTTGATCTTGGCCGGTAGAGCGGCACAGATATCCTGCGTCAGATCCTCGGCCCTGTCCGCGTGACCGGTCAGCCGAAATGCCAATCGGAAGACGAGATCATAGTGGCGCGCCAACAAGGTGGCGAACGCGTTCGCGTCGCCTTTGGCTGCCGCCTTTGCCAGGTTTTCGTCAGACGTCGTCATCCGCATCACGTTGATAAGACGGATACCAGGCGTCAATCCTTGGCGCGTTCGGAAAAAGAATCAAAAATGATCGGCCGAGGCTGTTTTCCAGTCTTCTGCAAACATCTCGGGTATCGCTTCAGTCAGCAGAGCACCGTCGTCGATTAACGAATACAGTTCGGCATATGTCCGCTCGCACTCATCCGCCGTGCGGCGGTGAATATCCGACGGACGCAGGTCGGCAACCTTTTCTTTACCCATCGCGCCAAGCAATTCGCGAAAGCTTTCCAACGTGGCGTCGTGATACCGGTGAACGCGCTGACGCTTCTGCGGGACGTTCACGGCCCGACCCCGGACCGGATCCTGTGTCGCCACGCCCGAAGGACAGCGGTTGGTGTTGCAGTGCAAGGCCTGGATACAGCCCACCGCGAACATCATGGCCCGCGCCGCGTTACACATATCCGCCCCCAAAGCGAACTTCTCGATCATGTCATAGCCAGTCGCTACCTTGCCCGAGCAGATGACGCGTATCTGGTCGCGTAAACCTACGCCGCGCAGGCAGTTGTTCACAAAGATCAGAGCCTCATTCAGAGGCATGCCCAACCGGTTGGTAAACTCGACCGGGGCCGCCCCGGTGCCACCCTCCGCACCGTCAACGGTAATGAAATCGGGCAGAATACCGGTCTCCAGCATGGCCTTGCAGATCGCCATGAATTCGGACGGTTTGCCGATGCACAGCTTGAACCCCACCGGTTTGCCACCCGACATTTCCCGCAGGTGCTGAACGAAATGCATTAGGCCCGTCGGGCCTTCAAACGCAGAATGCGTGGGGGGTGAGATGACATCCTGGTGCACCGGCACACCACGAATCTCGGCAATCTCTTCATCAACCTTGGCCGCGGGCAGAACGCCACCATGCGAAGGCTTTGCCCCCTGTGACAGCTTGATTTCGATGGCCTTGACCACCTCCTTTTTTGCTTTTTCGGCAAAGAGATCCTTGTCAAAACCGCCCTCCGGGGTACGGCATCCGAAATAACCGGTCCCGATCTGCCAGATGATATCCCCACCTTCGGCCAGATGGTGCGGCGACAGCCCGCCTTCGCCTGTGTTGTGTGCAAACCCACCATCCTTGGCGCCGCCGTTCAGCGCCCGGATCGCGTTGGCGCTGAGGGCCCCAAAGCTCATGGCAGAAACATTCAGTCGGGACGCGCTGTAGGGTTGGTCACATTGCGGCCCGCCAAGCGTTACCCTTTCTTCGCTTTCGGGCACGTGTTTGGGTGCAAGTGAATGGGCAGCGCGTGTGTAGCCAACGGTGAGGATATCGTATTGTGTTCCGAAGGCCTGGGTATCCACATGTCCCTTGGCGCGGGAATAGACCAACGATCGGACGATCCGGTTGTAAGGCCGACCGCTTTCATTGGTTTCCACGAAATATTGGCGGATTTCTGGGCTTACAAATTCCAGCATATAGCGGAAGTGCCCAAGGACCGGATAGTTGTTCAGCACATTGTGCCGGGTTGTCATCAAGTCATATGCCCCAACCACGGCATAGGGCACCAGCAGGACCAGCAGCCAATGGATCGGACACCAGAAAAATCCCAGCAGCAGGGTCAACGGCAAAACGACGCAACTGAGCACGAAATAAAGCCTGCGAACGATCATTTTCGGTCTCCTTGCGCTTGGCCGGCCGGGGTTTTCTTGGCTTAACGAGAGGCTTTTTGGTTATGGATTGCAAGCCCTTGTATGTCCTGCATTCTGATCAGACGGAAATGTGATGATCTGCGATGGGTCCCGACTTTGGTTGATCCCACACCTGCCAGTCTGTATGCCAAACAGACACCAGAACAGGCCCGATCCTTGGCAGAGCGAGCAAAACAGGCAACTTACCGGCACCACGCGCTTATGTTCACTGCCGTATTCGTAGGCGGAGCGGCAGGGTCACTGCTGCGCGAGGTGTTTGCCGTCAACTTACCCGGGTTGCCCTACCTAACCTCGACCTTCGGGATCAACGTGGTCGCGTGCTTTGTTCTGGGCTGGCTGTATTCCGTCCGCCACCGTGTCCACGCGCATGTGCTGCATCTGGGTGCAGTCGGGTTTTGCGGGGGGCTTTCGACCTTTTCCTCCTTCGTCGCCGATCTTGAAGTCATGGCAATGTCCAGCGGCTGGATGGCCGCTGTCGCCGCCGTGGCGGAAATTGCTATCGGTCTGGGTGCCGCAATTCTGGGTGAGATGACGGGGCGGCGGTTCCAATCAGGTGGTTTCCGGACATGACCGACCTGTATCTGCACGCAATGTTTGGCCTGGGCGGGGGTCTTGGCGCCGTGATGCGACATTGGCTTGCGCTCAAAGTCACGCACCAACTGCCATTTTCCACACTGATCGTGAATATTCTGGGCAGTCTTTTTTTGGGCCTGTGGATAGGGTATCTGGGCGGCGCCGCAGACATGGGCGAAGAAGAAAAACGGCTGGTTTTTGGGTTTTGCGGCGGGTTCACGACCTTTTCCAGCTTCGCCTATCAGTCGCTGGAACTGCACCGCGAACGGACAATCGCTTTGGCAGCCGGGAATATCCTGCTCAGCCTTGTTTTGTGCTGGGCGAGCTTGTGGCTGGGTCTGACGGTCATGCGCTAATGTGCGTGAACACTGACTTCCGTTCCCGGTTTCGGCGCCCGACAAAAGAATACCAGTGGGATCGTCGCCAATGCCAGAAGCCCAAGGTTGTTGAACACAGTCAGATAAGAGATCATCTCAGCCTGCCGCGCGATCTCCTGCCCCAGAATTGCCGCCCCTTGCGGGCTGTCCGGTGTCAGGCCAAGCGGCTTCAGATATGCCTGTGCGGCGGGATTGTACGGCGTCACGTTCTGGCTGAGGGTCGCGGTATTCGTCTGCAGACCACGCACGACCCAAGTACCGACCAGCGATATGCCAACTGATGATCCCAACTGCCGGGTCACGTTGAACAGCCCCGAGGCTTCATCCTGGCGGGCCTTGCTGATGCTTTCGAAGGCAAGAATGGACATGGGTACAAAAACCAGTCCCATGCCCAATCCGCTGACCGCACCTGGCCAGGCCAATTGCCAGAAACCAGCATTCAGATTGAGCGCGCCCAGCATGAAGTTCCCGATGGCTGTCAGCAATAAGCCCAGACCGGTCAAAAGCCGGGGATCGAACCGTGTAACCAGCACGGAACCCGTCAACACCATCGAAAGTCCCGCCGCAATCCCGCGCGGGATGAACAAATGCCCGGACTCGATGACCGGAAAGTCCAGAAGGTTCTGGACAAAGGTCGGCAGGATCGCGATCCCTCCGAACAGGGAAATCGCAAAACCTGCGATGATCAGATTGCACAGCGCGAAATTGCGATCCGCAAACAGCCGCAGGTCGACAACCGCGTTTTTGGCGGACAGGGCATGAACAATAAAACCCAGCGCGCCCAGAACCGAGGCGATCAACGCGACCTGAATGACCCGAGAGGACAGCCAATCCTTGGTCTCGCCCTGATCGAGTATGAATTGAAGGCATCCGATCCCGACCGCCAGCAGCGCAAGACCTTTCCAGTCAATCCGGACGTCTTCGGTCTTGTCATCAGGCAGTTCCCCGGCCAGCAGCAACAGTGCCATGGCCGCCACGGGAAGGTTGACGAAGAACACCATGCGCCACGAGAAATACTCGGTCAGGATTGCACCGACTGTAGGCCCAAGAACCGGCGCGACGACCACACCCAACCCGAATACAGCCATTGCATTTCCGCGTTTTTCCTTTGGAAACGCATCAAACAGGATGGATTGCGATAGGGGGATCAGGAACGCTCCGAACATGCCTTGCGCCAGACGGAACGCGACAATGGTCTCAAGGCTCCAGGACAGGCCACACATCACCGACATGGTGGCGAACCCGGTAACAGCGGTCAGGATCAGGCGGCGGCGGCCCACTCGCCGCGCAACAAACCCGGTCAAGGGCATAACCACAACAGCCGAGACGATATAGCTGGTCAATATCCATGTCGCCTGATCGGTGGTCGCTCCGAATGCCGCCTGAATATGAGGCAGAGCGACGTTGACGATCGTGCTGTCCAGCACCTCAAGGATGGCGCTCAGCAATACGGCGATAACGATCACCGGATTCACATGGCTGGCGACCTTAGATGTCACTTTTCAGCCTGATCAGTCGTTGTGTCCACGGTCACTTTACTGCTGCCACCGACGCGCAAGGGTGCGTCGGTCGGATCCAGCGCGATGCGCACGGGAAATCGACGTGTAACCTTGACCCAGTTCCCGCTGGAATTCTCGGACGGCAATAGAGAGAATGTATCCCCCGACCCCCGACCGATCGAGGCGACCTTGCCGGTCAGCGACACGCCCGGCAACATATCGATCCTGACGGTCACGGGCTGACCCGGACGAATGCGCGGCAATTCAGTTTCCTTGAAATTGGCATCCACCCACCAATCAGAAGACTCGACAATAGAAAATTGCGGGGCGTTGGCAGATACAGCTGAGCCGGGCCGTAGGGTCAGATTGGCGATCCAGCCGTCTGCCGCAGCGTAAACTTTGGTCCAGTTCAGGTTCGCCTTCGCAATTTCAAGCTGCGCCTGTGCCGCCAGCACATCGTCCTTTTTCGCCGCCAATCCGCTGCGCAATGCCAGAAGGCTGGACTGGCTTGTCGTCAGCCGTGCCGAGGCCTGCGCGGCATCGGTCGTGGCCTGATCCAGCGAGACCTGCGCGACATCCCCGCTGGCGAACAACGCCTTTGAGCGCTCGAAATTCTTTTGTGCAGTATCAAATGCGGATTGCGCCGACTTCACTGATGCTTCGGCTGCCGCGATCTGGGTTGAATAGGACTGGGCCTGCTGCCTGGCACTGTCCAGATCGGCCTGGGCCTGATCGACCGACGCGCTAAATTGTGTGGCATCGATTTCAAACAAAAGATCGCCCGCTTTGACCTTTTGGTTTTCTACTACAGAAAGGCCGGACACCTGCCCTGTGACCTGCGCAGCAACATAAATGATGTTGGCACCGATATAGGCGTCCTTGGTCGACGGGTAACGCTCCTCATGGCGCCAGTACAGAAGAAGTCCGGCGGCAATCGTGCCCAGCATGGCAATTACAGCCACGGTCTTCAGGGATTTCATGTGATCCGTTCCAAATGAGTGTTGAAGTTAAGGATCCGTCACATCGGGATCGTGTGCATCCGCACAGACAGATTTCCCAGAATCCAGACAGTTCCAAGGATGATGATGAGCAGGACCAATGTCGAAAACAGGACCAGATCCAGATCCTCGCGGCTGCTGCGGCGACGGTCGATGTGCAGAAAATAGACCAGTTGAACAATCAACTGCACCAGACCCAGAAGGCCAATGGTCAGATAGACCCCGGGTGTTTCGATACCGTACCGATAGGCGATCATGAATACGGCCAGGGTCAGCACCAGCGACCCGCCATACCCTATCAGATATCGGCGCCGTTCGCGGCGGAACATCTCGGTCTGCTTATCCATAAGTCAGCCCTCCGAAGTAGACGATGGTGATGATGCCGATCCAGATCAGGTCAAGGAAATGCCAGAACAGCGCCAGCCTTATGACGCGCGAGATCACCTTGTCGGTCATCCCCATCACCCGAAGCTGAATGCCCAGCACGACGAGCCAGACACAGCCAGCGGCCACATGCAACCCGTGCAACGGGACCAACCCGAAGAAGGCAGACAGAAACCCGCTGCGCTGTGGCACCCCACCCTTTTCCGCCATGGCCATGAAGTCGCGAACCTCAAGCACCAGAAAGCTGATGCCCAGCAGCAATGTCAGGCAGAACCAGAATATGACACGCACGCGCGGCCGGTTGTATTTCAACGCCAGCATGGCCAGACCAACCGTCAGACTGCTGGTCAGCAGGATCATGGTCTGGGCGAAGATGCTGTAAAGGTCGAACAGTTCATGCGGTCCGGGGCCACCCGCCTGCGCGTCGATCATCGTGATATAGATCGCGAACATCAGGCCGAAATAGACCAGATCGCTCATCAGGAAGACCCAGAATCCGAATGTTACGACCTCGCTCGATTTATCGGCGCTGGCGTGGTTTTCACCCAGATTCAGACCCGGATAGCTGTGTGAGGGTGCGCGTCTCATGTCGCAGCCTCCAGATCGGGGCCGGCAAGACCGCGGTTTTCCGAGGCGGTTTCCAGATCACGGTTCACGGGTTGGGATTTGCGCACCAGATTCAGCCAGGCTTCGTGCTGTTTGCGGACCTCTTCGGCCGGGATCACCTCCTCGGTGTCGGTGTTAAAAGTCCAGATGACGACCGACAGGATCATCAGAACGGTCATCAGGATGGCCAGCCACCAGATCCACCAGACCAAAGCGAACATCCAAACACCGCTGAGCACGCAAAGCACAAAACCGATGGCTGTATTGCGGGGCATCTCGATGTCTTCATAGGCATCCGCGGACGGGTAGGCCGTTCCGTTTTCCTTGGCTGCGGCAAAGTCATCCCGGTCGGACACCTGCGGAATGATCGCAAAATTGTATGCCGGCGGCGGTGCCGGTGTCGCCCATTCCAGCGTTCGCGCGTCCCACGGGTCGCCAACCGGTACACGTGTCTTTTCGCGATCCCTGATACTGACCCAAAGTTGCACCAGCACCGACAGAAGCGCCATCAGAATGACGAGCGAGCCGACAACCGCGACGATCATGTAGGGGTGGAAGCTCGGATCCTCCCAACTGAAGGACCGGCGCGGCATACCCATCAGGCCAACAAAGTAAAGCGGCAGGAAAGTCAGCATGAAGCCAACGGTCCACAGGGCCACAGACACCCTGCCCCAAAACTCGCTTAGCCGAAAGCCAAACGCCTTGGGGAACCAGTAATTGTATCCGGCCAACAGGCCAAACAGCACACCCGGCAACAGCACGTTGTGGAAGTGAGCCACCAGAAACAGGGTGTTGTGTACCTGGTAATCCACGGTGGGATTGGCCAGTATCACGCCGCTAAGCCCGCCGATGACAAACAGCATCAGAAACGACAGGCCATACAGCATAGGCACCGAGAACCGGATACGGCCACGGTACAGAGTCGCCATCCAGTCATAGACCTTTACGCCGGTCGGGATGGCAATCAGCATGGTCGCGATGCCGAAAACCGCGTTGATCAGGGCGCTTTGGCCCATGGTGAAGAAGTGGTGCAACCAGACGGTAAAGGACAGCACCGCAATCGACATCGTGGCGATGACCAGTGAGTTATATCCATACAACCGTTTGGCCGAAAAGGTCGCGAAGATCTCGGAATAGATACCATAGGCGGGCAGAACCAAAAGGTAGACCTCGGGGTGGCCGAACAGCCAGAACAGGTTGGCATAGTTCATCATGTTGCCGCCAAGGTCGTTGGTGAAAAAGTGGAAGTCGAGATAGCGATCCGCCGCCAGCAACAGCGCGGCGACCCCAAGCGGCGGCATGGCGAAGATGATCAGGATCGAACTGCAGATGATCGTCCAGCAGTACATCGGAAGCCGCATGAACGTCATTCCGGGCGCGCGTAGTTTGTAAATCGTGACGGCGAAGTTGATGCCCGTCAGCGTTGTGCCGACGCCCGAGACGACAATGGCCCAGATCCAGTAATCCGGTCCAACGCCCGGATTGAAGGCCGCACCCGTATAGGGCGGATAGGCCGTCCAGCCGCCCGTCGAGAACTCACCCACGACCAACGACACCATTAGCATCATGCCAGCCGAAACGGTCAGTCCCAGCCCGATCTGGTTCATCACCGGAAACGCCACATCCCGCGCGCCAATCATCAACGGGACCAGATAATTTGCGACCCCAAAGACGAACGGAACGGCGACAAAAAACACCATGATCGTACCATGGGTGCTGAACAGTTCTGCGAAATGTTCAGCCTCAAGAAATCCGTCGCCCGGTCCCGCCGCTTGCTGGGCGCGCATGACCACACCCTCCAATACGCCGCGCGCCAACATGACGATGGCGAAGACGATATACATGATACCGATCTTCTTGTGATCCGCACTGGTCAGCCAGTCCCGCCACAACGGCCCCCAAAGGCGGAACCATGTCAGCAGGCCCAAAACCGCAATGGCTCCGACGATCACGATGCCCGCCGCCACATTGGCAACGATTTCATTGGCGTTGGGATCCCGGATCAGTCCGCTGATCGGAAAGGCATCCCAGTCGAGGCGGCCAAAGAACCCTGATCCGACCGTCGTCATTGACTGACCTCCTGCCCGAACTGCGCGGTTCCCGGCTGTTGATCCCGAGGCAACGGTTCGCCGCTGTGGTATAGGTGAAGAATGGACATGAACAGATCTTTGTCATCCAGAGTAAAATAGAGCGCGTTTTCCGGCATTTTCGCCGTGCCAAGCGCCGCCTGAACCTCATCCCGGTCAGTTCGCTTGGCCAAAGTCCGATAGGTTTCAGGGTCAAGCGGGATACCATTGGAACGCACACTTTCCACCCATGCATTGAAATCGTCAGGCTGCATCGCCAGCGTCTGAAACTTCTGTTTTGTAAAACCCCGACCATTGTACTGAGTGTTTTCCCCCTGCATCCGTTCAGGATGGTCAGCAACAAGGTGCAGTTTGGTTGTCATCCCCGGCATGGCATAGATCTGACCCGCCAAGGCCGGGATCATGAAGGACTGCATTACAGTGTCGGTTGTCAGCGTCATCGCCACCTGCTGCTTGACCGGGATGCCCAGCTCTCCGACACTTGCAATGCCCAGGTCGGGGTAGATGAACAGCCATTTCCAGTCGAGCCCGACAACCTGCACCTCCAACGCGGGCGCATCACCGAAAGGCGCGGCATAAGGGTCAAGACGATGGGTCGCCTTCCACAGGTAGAAGGACAGTATCGCCACTATGACAACAGGCACCCCCCACATCAGGAATTCCAGCCTGGACGAAAAGTCCCAGTTTGGTCGATACTCGGCAGTGCTGCCCTTGTGGCGGCGGTAACGCAGGGCGATCAAGGGAACCAGCACGAGGACAGGAATAACCGCGACCATGATCAATATTGTTGCGCGCAGCAGATGGGTTTTCTGAACCGCCGCAATTGGCCCTTGCGGGTTCATGAAACTGTCGCTTGCGCCAGCCAATTGGGCCGAGGCAAACAAAACCACCAATGCCGCCAGTATTGGAACTGGCGCAGGAGAGATCCTGAAACTGGTCACGCCTGCCCGTCCTCTCATGCCGTTGTTTTCCGCCCAACTATCGACACTGTCACAGATTTTCTCAAGGTTTTTTACCGTACCGGAGATTGATCGGCGCGCTGGCGGCTCAACCAAAGCCGACAGACGGAGGCCATGGCTGTTGACTTGGACTGCGCCAGAGTCGAAACCGGAGTGGTGATGAAACTGGTTGTTTTTGTTCTTTCCCTTCTATGCCTGCCAGCCGCAACGCTGGCGCAGGATCGTGCCACGGTTGAAAAACAGTTTCAAACCTGGCTGAACACCACGGTCTGGCCTCAGGCCCGCGCCAAGGGCGTTTCGCGTCGCACGATGGAAGCGGCTTTCGAGGGCGTGACCCTGAATTGGGACCTGCCCGACCTCGTCCCTCCCGGTACGAAGGCAAAAACCCCCAGACAGCAAAAACAGGCCGAGTTCGGGTCCCCGGGGCGTTACTTCAACGCTGGTTCCGTAAACGGCGCCACATCGGAAGGGCGAAGAATGGCGGCCCGCCATTCCACCACACTGGACCAGGTCGAAAGACAGACGGGTGTGCCCGGCCGGATCATTCTGGCGATATGGGGTCGTGAAAGCGGGTATGGGCAGGTGCCGATCCGGTACGACGTGTTCGAGGTTCTTGGCACCAAGGGGTTCATGAGCACACGCGCCGAGTACTTCACAGCCGAACTGGTCGCCGCCCTGCAGATCGCGCAGGCCGGCCACATGCCTGCGCGCACCATGAAAAGCAGTTGGGCCGGGGCGCTTGGGCAGCCACAATTCATGCCATCGAACTTCCTGACCTATGCAGCTGATGGAAACGGCGACGGACGCGCCGACATCTGGGGCTCGGCGGAAGACACCATAGCGTCAATCGGGAACTATCTGCACCGTCATGGCTGGATCTCTGGTCGGGACTGGGGGTTCGAGGTTGATGTTCCCGGGTCGGTCTCCTGTGCGCTTGAAGGCCCCGATCAGGGTCGCCCCATCCATGAATGGGAGGCGATGGGGATCACGCGCGTCTCCGGCAAACCGTTTCCGGCCCACGAAAGGGACGGCGTTGGGTATCTGATGATGCCGGCGGGACGGTTCGGGCCTGCCTTTGTCGTGACACCCAATTTCTATGTGCTCAAAGAGTACAACAAAAGCGACCTCTACGCCCTGTTCGTGGGCCACGTCGGCGACCGTATTCAATATGGTGTCGGCGATTTCACCGGGCGCTGGGGCAAGGTCGGCGGGCTTTATCGATCAGACGTTGCTACGATGCAAAGGGCGCTGGAGAAACAAGGGCACGATGTCGGGGGAGCGGACGGATTGCCGGGGTTCAAAACGCGCCGATCAATCGGGCGCTGGCAGTCTTCGACAGGTCAGTCCCCCACCTGCTTTCCGCAAGCGCACATGAAAGCGGACCTGAGGGGCTGAGCGTCATTCGATCGGCACCAAGGGTATAGCGATTCGCTGTCTCCCGGCCTTGGAAGCGCAGGTCTTGGCGGTTTTCCAAAGACACATTCTGGATGCAGGTTCACGAAAATGTCACGGACCCCCCGGGGTTCCTTCCTAAAATTTCCGACGCACCCACGGTTTAGGAAGTAGTCCACCTTTGGCTGTTCAAACGAACGACCAAGGCTTTAACCTTTTCGAAAACAATGTCACCTTCTGCCGCAGTGAAAGGCGACTTTCGCAAACAGTTCCCGACTGCATACCGAAAGACTGCGACGCGGTGTTCATTGCGATCAGTAACAAGACATATGGACCCCTCCCGGTTTTGTTCGGAGTCGGACAACCAAGGCAGGCGCGCGCCAACCCTATTTGGGTTTTGCGCCTTTGCTTCAAAAAACGGGAGTACATAACATGAAAAAGACTATTCGGATGTCGCTGGCGGGGCTGTTGTCCTCGACCATTATCGCAGGCGCGGCCTCTGCCGCCGGAACCCATCCTGTAACCGGTGAGGCACTGGCCGACGACCAGACCTTTACCTATCGCATTCTGGACGAACACAGCTCGGTCGATCCGCAGGTTGTCGAAGATGTCTCGGGCGCGGAAATCGTTCGCGACCTGTTCGAGGGTCTGATGAACCAGGACGAAGACGGCAACCTGGTGCCCGGTGTGGCTACGGAATTTTCCGTCAATGACACCAAGGACGTCTACACCTTCACACTGCGTGACAATGCAAAGTGGTCGAACGGCGATCCGGTCACGGCGGGTGATTTCGTTTATGCCTGGAAGCGCGCGGTCGATCCCGAACTGTCCTCGCCCTACGCCTGGTTCATGGAACTGATGTCGATCGAGAACGCCGCTGCAATTATTGCCGGTGAAAAGCCCGTGGATGAACTGGGCGTCAAGGCAATCGACGACAAGACTCTGGAAGTCCGCCTGAGCGCCCCACTGCCATATTTCCCGCAGATGACCACACATTCGACCACCTTCCCTGCCCCGCAGAAAGTGATCGAAGAGTTCGGCGATGCATGGACCAAACCCGGAAACATCGTATCGAACGGCGCTTATGTCCTGACCGAGCATTTGCCGCAGGAACGTTCGGTTCGCGAACGCAATGAAATGTACTGGGACAACGACAACACCATCATCGACAAGGTTGTGTCGCTGGTGATCAACGACGAAAACGTCGCCCTGACCCGGTATCTGGCTGGTGAACTTGACCGCACCGAAATTCCCGCCGGTCAGTACCCGCGCCTGAAAGAGGAACACCCTGAAGAAGCCATCAGCTTCCCGCGTCTTTGCAACTACTATTACACCTTCAACCTGTCCGAGGGTGGCCCTGAGGCATTCAAGGACCCCAACGTCCGTCAAGCCTTGTCTCTTGCCGTCGACCGCGCAATCATCACTGAAAAGGTCATGGCGGGCGGACAGCCGCAGGCATACACCTTTGCGCCCGAGGCAACTGCCGGCTTCACAGTCCCGGCTGTAGAAATGGCTTCGATGACCCAGCCAGAACGGGACGAGCTGGCCAAGGAACTGCTGGCCGAAGCAGGTTTTGGCCCCGACAATCCGCTGAGCTTCGAGATGGTCTACAACACCTCGGAAGACCACAAAAAGGTTGCCGTGGCACTGAGCCAGATGTGGAAACAGAAACTGGGTGTTCAGGTCGAACTCGCCAACATGGAGTGGAAAGTCTTCCTGGAAGAGCGCGGCAACCAGAACTTTGATCTGGCTCGTGGCGCATGGTGTGGCGACTATAACGAAGCGTCCACTTTCCTTGACCTGCTGCAATCCGATTCCGGTTATAACGACGGCAAGTACAATAACGCGCGCGTCGACGAGTTGCTGGCCGAGGCCAAAACCTCGAACGATCCGGCACCGCTTTACACGGAAGTCGAGCGCATTATCGCGCAGGAAACCCCTGTGATCCCGATCTACCACTACGCCGGTGTCTACATGATGGACAGCGACGTCGGGAACTGGCCGGTGAACAATGTCGAGCAGAACTGGTATTCAAGAAACCTCTACAAGCTCGCTGAATAATCGTTTTTGAACCGCGCCCTGTCCCGGTCACATCCGGGGCAGGGCCAATAAAAATGGGGGCATGAAATGCTTGCCTATAGTTTGCGGCGATTGCTCGTCGCCATTCCGACGATCCTGTTGCTGATCGTCGCCTGTTTCTTTCTGATGCACTTCGCGCCCGGCGGGCCCTTCACCTCGGAACGGCCGCTGCCGCCGCAGGTTCTGGCCAATATCGAGGCGCGGTACGGGTTGGACCAGCCGCTGTGGAAGCAGCTGTGGGACTACCTTTACAACATCGTCGTTCATTTTGACTTCGGCCCGTCCTTCAAGTTCAAGGACCGGGACGTCAACGACATCATCGCGCAGGGTTTCCCGATCTCGCTGACCTATGGTTCGCTGTCGTTTCTTGTGGCGACCGCAGTCGGTGTGAGCCTTGGGATTGCCGCCGCGATCAAGCACAATAGCTGGATCGATTATTTCGCGGTTGGTCTGGGTATCGCGGCGCAAGCGCTGCCCAACTTCATCATGGGCCCGATCCTTATCCTGACCTTTACCCTGTGGCTGGGCTGGCTGCCGGGCGGCGGCTGGAATGGCGGTCAGTGGCAGTACCTGATCATGCCGGTCATCGCGCTGGCGACGTCCTATATGGGCTCGATCGCGCGGATTACCCGGTCATCGATGCTGGAGGTTCTGAACTCGAACTTCATCCGAACCGCCCGCGCCAAGGGGCTGCCGACCAGAACCGTGATCTGGCGCCATGCGCTGAAACCCACGCTGCTGCCGGTCGTGTCCTATCTGGGACCGGTCTTCGTTTACGTGCTGACCGGCTCGGTCTTTGTCGACATCTATTTTTCGACCGGCGGTCTGGGTCAGGCCTATGTCGGCTCGGCCCTGTCGCGTGACTATGCCGTGCTGCTGGGGGTTACGATCCTGTACGGCGCGCTGACCGTTGTCGTGAACCTGCTTACCGACCTGGCCTATGCCTGGTTCGATCCGAAAATCCGTTACTGAGGGGCAGGCAATGCTTGGAAAATCTCAAAAAGCCGCCCATCTGGCCGAGGAAATCACCGATTACACGGTCATTCAGGGGCGCTCACTCTGGCAGGACGCGCGGATGCGTTTTGTCCGCAACAAGGCCGCGATGGCCAGTGTCTTCATTCTGGGGATGATCGTCCTGTTCACGATTATCGGACCCTATTTCGCAGCCTGGAACAACGAAGAGATCGACTGGAACGTCATGGGTGACGTGCGCGGCATGGGAATGCCGTCCATCGAGACCGGACACTATTTCGGCGTCGATGATCTGGGGCGCGATCTGTACAGCCGTGTCATTCAGGCAACCACGACGTCCCTGCTGGTGGGTCTGATCGGGGCGGCAACGGCGCTGATCGTGGGCACCTGCTACGGCATCGCTGCAGGTTATATCGGCGGCCGTACCGACAGTGTCATGATGCGCTTTGTCGACATCCTGCTGGCGATCCCGGCTACGCTGGTCATCATCCTTCTGCTTGTCGTGGCGGGACGGTCATTCTTCATGCTGTTCATCGCCCTTGGAGCGGTCGGTTGGCTGACCATGGCGCGGATCGTGCGGGGACAAACTCTGACTCTTAAAAACCGCGAGTTTATCGAGGCCGCCCGCGCCGCCGGGGTCAGTGAGTTTACCATCATGTACCGACACATCCTGCCCAACCTGCTGGGCGTGGTGATCGTCTATGCCTCGCTACTGGTGCCCGAGATGATCCTGACCGAAAGCTTCATCTCGTTCCTGGGTCTCGGGATTTCGGAACCTTACACCTCATTGGGCCGTCTGATTGCCGAAGGGGCCGGCACGATGAGCTATGGCACGCTGTGGCAGTTGATGTACCCCCTGACATTCTATGTCGCAATCATCATCACCATGTTCTTCATCGGTGACGGTCTGCGTGACGCTCTGGACCCGAAGGATCGCTGATATGAGCCTGTTTTCCGTAAAAGACCTGAGCGTCCGGTTCGACACTCCAGATGGCGTGGTCGAAGCCGTCAACGGCATCAGCTTCGACATAAATCCGGGTGAGTGCCTGGGCATTGTTGGCGAAAGTGGTTCGGGCAAAAGCCAGACCTTTATGGCCGCGATGGGGCTGTTGCCATCTGCAGGCCACGCGAGCGGGTCGGCAATGCTGAACGGCAAGGAAATCCTGAACCTGCCGGTACAAAAGCTCAATCAGATCCGTGGTGCCGATGTGGGAATGATCTTTCAGGATCCCCTTACGGCCCTGACGCCGCATTTGCGGGTCGGCCAGCAAATGCGCGAAGTGCTGCAGGTTCACGAAGGCTTGCAAGGTTCGGCTGCTCGTGCCCGGTGTCTGGACTGGCTGGACCGCGTGCGCATCCCCGAAGCCGCGCGCCGGTTGGATCAATACCCGCACGAGTTGTCCGGCGGGATGCGCCAGCGGGTCATGATCGCCATGTCGATGCTATGCAATCCCAAGCTGCTGATCGCGGACGAACCAACGACCGCCCTTGATGTAACGGTACAGGCCGACATTCTGGACCTGATGGTTCGACTGCAAAAGGACGAGGGTACGGCGATCGCGCTCATCACCCATGACATGGGCGTCGTGGCGCGGATGTGCGACCGCATTCAGGTCATGCGGCTTGGTCAATTCGTCGAGGCCGGTGACACCCGGGAAATTTTCCGCGCGCCTCAGCATGAATATACCCGCACATTGCTTGAGGCGATGCCGCGCATCGACGCCGGTGATGCCCCCAAAGCTTTGGCCAAGGTCGAAGAGCCGCTGCTCAAGGTCGATAACGTCAAGGTTCACTTCCCGATCCACGTCAAGGGCGGTTTGTTCGGGCGCAAGGTTCCACTAAAGGCGGTCGACGGTGTCAGCTTCGATATCCGCAAGGGTGAAACGCTGGGCGTTGTTGGCGAGTCGGGTTGCGGAAAATCCACGCTGGCACGGGCCGTACTTCAACTGATCGAGCCCAGTGCGGGCAATGTCAGCTGGCTGGGGCATCCGATCGTCGGACTGAGACGGGCAGAGCTGAACAAGTATCGCAAGGACCTGCAGATCGTGTTCCAGGATCCGCTGGCCAGTCTGGATCCGCGCATGACGATCTCGGCCTCGATTGCCGAGCCGCTGAAAACCTACCGCCCCGACTTGACCGAGCGGGAACGCAAGGAACTGGTCGCCGAGATGATGGAGCGGGTCGGCCTCAAGGCGAACATGATCAACCGTTATCCGCACGAATTGTCTGGCGGACAAAACCAGCGTGTGGGAATCGCCCGGGCGATGATCAACAAGCCAAAGCTGATCATCTGCGATGAAGCGGTTTCGGCTCTGGATGTGTCCATTCAAGCTCAGATCGTGGAATTGTTGCGAGAATTGCAACAGGAATTTGGCCTGTCGATGATCTTCATCAGCCATGATCTGTCCGTAGTGCGCGCGGTGTCGAACCGGATCATGGTCCTGTATCTTGGCCGTATCGTCGAACTGGGCGATGGCGAAGTGATTTGTTCCGATCCGGTTCACCCATACACAAAGTCGCTGATTTCGGCGGTACCGATACCAGACCCCGATGTGGAGCGGACACGCCAACGTCTGAAATTACCGGGAGAATTGCCGTCGCCCATGGATCCGAAGGCGGCCCTGCGGTTTCTGCCCAGTCGCCTGTCGGCCGGTCATTCGGACTATGTTCCGCAACTTAGCGAGATCGCACCCGATCACTACGTGGCCGAACATGATCCGCTGGAGATTATCATGAAGGCGTCCTGATACTGCTTCCGGCGCCTGATTGCAGGCGCCGGGGGTACGTTTTTCTGAACTGGGTTTGGACCGGATGTTTTGACTCCTCCGCATCGAGATGGCACCTTTCCGATCACTTCTAGCCTGGGAATCCGGGCGACGTTGATTGTTCAGGCATTGCAGCCTAAGAGGAGAGACCGGCCTCACCACACTCTGTCGGGCTCGTATTGAATTTGAGAGGTAACATGGCACGTAAGGTCACAAAGGCGATTTTCCCGGTTGCAGGGCTGGGTACGCGATTTTTGCCCGCAACAAAATCAGTTCCGAAAGAGATCATGACTTTGGTTGACCGGCCGCTGGTTCAATACGCCATCGACGAAGCCCGTGCCGCAGGAATTACCGAATTCATCTTTGTCACCTCGCGCGGGAAATCCGCGCTTGAGGATTATTTCGATCACAATCTCGTGCTCGAACAGGAACTCAAAGCCAAGGGCAAGGACGACCTGCTGGAAACCCTGAGCGCAACCAACATGGAAAGCGGCGCCATCGCCTATATCCGCCAGCACAAGGCACTGGGCCTTGGCCACGCGGTTTGGTGCGCCCGGCGTCTGATCGGGGACGAGCCCTTTGCCGTCATGCTGCCCGACGATGTGATCGCGGCGGACAAACCCTGCCTGCAGCAAATGGTCGAGGCCTATGAAGAAACCGGTGGCAACATGGTTGCCGCGATGGAAATTCCCAAGGACAAAACCAGTTCCTACGGTGTTCTCGATGTTGGCGAGAATATCGGTACGGTTGTCCGGACCAAGGGCATGGTCGAAAAGCCAGACCCCGATGATGCCCCGTCCAACCTGGCGGTGATCGGGCGTTATATTCTGGGGCCGTCGGTCCTGTATAACCTCAATCAGAAAAAGAAGGGCAGCGGCGGTGAGATCCAGCTGACTGACGCGATTGCCGAAGACATTGTGAACGGTGTCCCTGTTTTTGGATACAAGTTCAACGGTCAGAGGTTCGATTGCGGTTCCAAATCCGGGTTCCTGCAAGCCACAGTGGCCTTTGCGTTGGCACGCAAAGATTTGCGCGACGATCTGAGCCAGTATCTCCATGATGTCGTTGTTGCGGGAAAGGCGGCGCAATAGACCTTTGCGCAACCCGAACCCCTCTTTCAGGGCAACTGAAATCCAAAGGCAAACGTCATGACAACTGTCCATCCCGTCATTCTCTGCGGTGGCTCCGGGACCCGGCTGTGGCCCTTATCCCGCAAGAGCTATCCCAAGCAATTTGTGCCGCTGCTTGGCGAAACCAGCCTGTTGCAGGATTGTGCCGCGCGGATGTGCGGACCGTCTGACGCGCCTTATGCCAAACCGCTGATCCTGACCAATGAAGCGTTTCGGTTCGTTGTACCCGAGCAGCTAAACGGCATTGGCATCGATCCCGGCCCGGTCCTGATCGAACCCGAGGGCCGCAATACTGCCCCAGCCGTATTGGCGGCTGCGCTATACCTGGCTGCTGAAAACCCGGACGCCATCATGCTTGTCGCCCCTTCCGATCACGTGATCCCGGACAAAGCCGCGTTCCACGCGGCTGTTGCCAAAGGTGTCGAAGCCATCCACGAACGCGGTGATCTGGTGACCTTCGGCATCACTCCGGACCGGCCGGAAACGGGGTATGGGTATCTGAAACTCAGCCACGCCCCGAACGCAGACACTGCAGTTCCGCTGGACCGGTTTGTTGAAAAGCCCGATCTCGAAAACGCCCAGGCAATGGTCGCCGATGGCAGCTATCTCTGGAACTCGGGTATTTTCCTGTTTGCGGTGAAAGACATCATTGCAAGTTTCGAACAACACGCCCCGGACCTGATCCCGCCGGTGCAAAAAGCGGTTACCGATGCGCAGGCCGACCTTGGATTTCTGCGTCTCGATGTGACCGCTTGGAGCGAGGTCAACGATATCTCGATCGACTACGCGGTCATGGAAAAAGCAACTAACCTGAGCGTCGTGCCCTATGCCGCTGGCTGGTCTGACGTCGGAAGCTGGTCCGCCGTGCAGGAGTTGAGCAATCCTGACGCCGATGGCGTCGCCACAACCGGAGAAGTGACTGCAATCGATTGCCGCAATGTCCTGATCCGGTCGGAATCCCCGACGCAGGAAGTTGTGGCCATGGGGCTGGAAAACGTGATCACGGTTGCCATGCCCGATGCGGTACTTGTGGCCAGCATGGACAAGGCGCAGGACGTAAAACTGGCCGTCGCTGCACTTAAAGCGAAAGGCGCGAAGCAGGCGGAATCTCTGCCGGTGGATCATCGCCCGTGGGGCTGGTTCGAAAGCCTTGTGATCGGGGACCGGTTTCAGGTGAAGCGTATCCATGTCCATCCCGGTGCCGCGCTGAGCCTTCAGTCACACCACCATCGCTCGGAGCACTGGATCGTTGTGGAAGGCACGGCCAAAGTCACGATTGACGACGACGTGCGCCTCGTGTCCGAGAACCAGTCGGTCTACATCCCGCTGGGTGCCACGCACCGGATGGAAAACCCCGGAAAGGTGCCGATGGTTCTGATCGAGGTGCAGACCGGAACATATCTGGGTGAGGATGACATCATCCGTTACGAGGATATCTACGCGCGCGACTAGGCGACCGATTCTCGCACGCGGTTCCTGGCCCTGTGTCAGGCAACCAGCAGTTAATTAGCAAATCGTTTCGCGGGCGTTCGGCCCGGTCGGACAGGATTCATGTGTGCCACGGCAGGGTGGCGCGCAATGCAATTGTCGGACCGACAGCCACAGGAGGACGCCCGTGTCACAGACCTCACCCCGATTGGACCTGCCATTTCTTCAACCTTCGCAGGCCCAGAAACACGTCACCCATAACGAGGCCCTGCGCCGGCTGGATCTCGTGGTGCAGCTCAGCGTGGTGGCCACCAACGCGACCACGCCTCCCCCGGTTCCGGAGCAGGGCGAGGTTCATGCGCTGGGATCTGCGCCAACCGATGAATGGGCGGGTCAGGCAGGTAACCTTGCAGCCTGGCTGGACAACGCCTGGCACTTCCTTTCCCCCGGCATCGGATGGCGCGCCTGGGATCAGACCGCTGGCCAGATCAGGATTTGGGACGGATCTGCCTGGATTGATCCGCCGGTGGCGACACAGAATCTGAACGGTGTCGGCATCGCCACCAGCTATGACGACACAAATCACCTTTCAGTGCGCGGCCCTGCTACGCTGTTCAGCCATGATTGCGGCGGACATCAGGTCAAGATCAACAAGGCCGGTTCCGGTGATACCGCATCGCTTTTGTTCCAGTCCAACTGGACCGGCCATGCGGAAATGGGGTTGGCTGGAAACACAGGGTTTTCCATCAAGGTCTCTCCTGATGGGGGCAGCTGGACCGAAGCGCTGCGCCTTGATCCGACCACCGGTATCGTGGATGGCGCCGCCGTTCAGGCCAGTGCCGACGACACAACGACAGGCCGCCTGATGCGGGCGGATTACGGATATGGTCCAGGCAATTTGCTGGGGTCTGTATCCGAATCCGGCGGCGTTCCAACTGGTGCGGTGATCGAACGGGGCAGTACAGCAAATTGTGACTATGTTCGTTTTGCCGATGGAACGCAGATCTGCAACGCCGCATTGAATGCCGTTGCGTGTACCACCGCCGAAGGGACGATGTTTGCAAGCAATACAGACACCTGGACCTTCCCTGTAAGCTTCGCCCCGGGGTCGGCTCCAGTCATCAGTGGCTCAGGGGGTGCGGCATCCCGGTTTGTGGGCTTCGCTTCGCCTTCAAAAACGCAGGTGACCTACAAGGTATTGTCTGCATCCTCGGATGCAGCCACGCACGCGCCAACGGCCATTGCAATTGGTCGCTGGTTCTGAACATCAGGCTGCCCGGGCCTTAGTCCGGGCAATCACTTTGAACGCAGATCTGCGTCGTTCTGTTCAAGAAACCACGCATAAGTCTCGCGCAAACCATCCTCAAGCTCTACGCTTGCGCGCCAGCCCATATCCGCCAGGCGGGTCACATCCATTAGCTTGCGCATCGTGCCGTCGGGTTTGGACACATCCTGTGTGATCCGCCCCTCAAACCCGGTGACTTCAGCCACCAGCACCGCCAGTTCAGCAATCGAGATGTCCGAGCCGGTGCCAACATTGATGTGGCTCAGCATCGGTTGCGTGTTTGCCTCATATTTGTCGCGCGGCAGGTCGAGGACGAACAGCGACGCCTCGGCCATGTCATCCACATGCAGGAACTCGCGTCTCGGTTTTCCGGTTCCCCATATCACAACCTCGTCCAGCCCGTCGCGCTTTGCCTCGTGAAACCGCCGGATCAGGGCAGGCAGAACATGGCTGTTTTCGGGGTGGAAATTGTCCCCCGGACCATAGAGGTTCGTGGGCATGACCGAGCGGTAGTCGACACCGTGTTGACGGTTGTAGCTTTCGCACAGCTTGATCCCCGCGATCTTGGCAATCGCATACGGTTCGTTTGTCGGCTCTAACACGCCCGTCAGCAATGCATCTTCCCGCATCGGCTGCGGAACTGCGCGTGGATAGATGCAGGAACTGCCCAGTTGCAGCAGGCTTGTGACCCCGGCCGAAAAGGCTTGATGAATCACATTGCATTCAATCATCAGGTTTTCATAAATGAAATCAGCGGGGTACGTATTGTTGGCGTGAATGCCGCCAACCTTGGCCGCCGCCAAAATGACCACATCGGGTCGTTCAACCTGCATGAATTCCCGCACAGCTGTCTGGTCCGTCAGATTGAGCTCGGCTGACGTTCGGGTCACAAGCTCAATCGCTTCACCCCCAGCCTGACGATCCTGCAACCGGCGCAGGATGGCACCGCCGACCATGCCGCGATGCCCTGCTACGTAGATCTTGCGCATGGCGTCCCCCCTCAGCCGTTTTCCAGGCTGACCGGCAGCTCGAACCCGTGCTCTTTCAACAGCGCATGGCGTTTGGCTGTTTTCAGGTCTTCCAGAACCATCTCGGCGCACATTTCCTGCACAGTCAACTCCGGCTCCCACCCGAGCTTCTGTTTCGCCTTTGACGGATCACCCAACAGCGTCTCCACCTCGGCCGGGCGGAAATAACGGGGGTTGATCCGCAGGATGACATCACCGGGTTTCAAAGCCGGCGCATCGTTGCCTTCAATGGCGGTGACCGTAGCAACCTCATCCACCCCTTCGCCCGAAAACTTCAGCGAAATGCCGAGTTCAGCCGCTGACCATTCAACGAATTGACGCACAGAATACTGCTTGCCGGTTGCAATCACGAAATCCTCGGGATTGTCCTGTTGCAACATCATCCACTGCATACGGACATAATCCTTGGCATGTCCCCAGTCGCGCAAACTGTCGATGTTGCCCATATAAAGGCAATCCTCAAGCCCCTGCGCGATGTTGGCCAGACCGCGGGTGATCTTGCGCGTCACGAAGGTTTCGCCTCGGCGTGGGCTTTCATGATTGAACAGAATTCCGTTGCAGGCATAAAGACCATAAGCCTCGCGGTAGTTCACCGTGATCCAGTAGGAATACAGCTTGGCCACCGCATAGGGCGATCTGGGGTGAAACGGCGTCGTTTCCCGCTGCGGTGTTTCCTGAACCAGGCCATACAATTCCGACGTCGAGGCCTGATAGAACCGCGTCTTGTCCTCGAGCCCGAGAAACCGGATCGCTTCAAGCAGGCGCAGGGTGCCAATTGCATCCACATCGGCGGTGTATTCCGGAGCTTCAAAACTGACGGCAACATGAGACTGTGCACCAAGGTTGTAGACCTCGTCAGGCTGCACCTCCTGCATGATCCGGGTCAGATTCGAGGTGTCGCTCAGGTCCCCGTAATGCAAATGCAGCTTCGGGTTCGGTACATGCGGATCCTGATAAATGTGATCGATGCGCTGCGTGTTGAAGGACGAAGCCCGCCGTTTGATTCCGTGAACCTCATAGCCCTTTTCCAACAGAAACTCGGCCAGATACGACCCATCCTGGCCCGTGATACCGGTAATCAATGCCTTTTTGGTCATATCTGCGCCTCACAAATATCAATGTGTCAGTTTAGCGTCTCAAAAACAGCAAGAAACCATGGAATGCAAGCCAAGGTCACAGTCAGGCATTGAATCCGGCGGAAGATTCTTCGAATGTGCGGTCGCCAGACTTGGTAATTGGTAAGAAGGATTTTAACGAATGCGTATTGCAATGATCGGAGCTGGCTATGTCGGTTTGGTATCCGGTGTCTGTTTCTCGGATTTTGGCCATGACGTGATCTGCGTCGACAAGGCCCGGGAAAAAATCGAGATGCTGCAGGCCGGAAAGGTTCCGATTTATGAGCCGGGCCTTGATGTGCTTATGGCCAAGAACGTGGCGGCCGGCCGGCTGAGCTTTACCACTGATTTGACTTCAGCTGTCGATGGCGCGGATGCCGTTTTCATAGCTGTCGGGACACCCACCCGCCGGGGCGACGGACACGCGGACCTGACTTATGTGATGGCCGCCGCAGAAGAGATCGCACAGGCCATAACCGGCTACACCGTTGTTGTCACCAAATCGACCGTTCCGGTCGGAACCAATCGCCGGGTGCATCAGGTCGTTTCTGCCGCAAATCCCCAAGCCGATTTCGACGTCGCCTCGAACCCCGAGTTTTTGCGCGAGGGTGCCGCAATTGACGACTTCATGCGCCCCGACCGTGTGGTTGTCGGCGTCGAAAGCGACCGCGCGGCAGACGTGATGGCCGAAATCTACCGCCCGCTCTATTTGCGCGATTTCCCGATCCTGACCACCGATCTGGAAAGCGCCGAGATGATCAAATACGCGGCGAACGCCTTTCTTGCGACCAAAATCACCTTCATGAACGAAATCGCGGGCCTGTGTGAAAAGGCGGGGGGCGACGTCAAGGAAGTGGCGCGCGGCATTGGCCTGGATGGCCGGATCGGCAACAAGTTCCTGCACGCAGGCCCCGGCTATGGCGGTTCGTGTTTTCCCAAGGACACCGCTGCGCTGGCCCGGATCGGGCAGGAGCATGCGCACCCGATGCAGATCACCGAAACCGTCATTCGCGTGAACGACGAGGTCAAGAAACGCATGATCGGCAAGATCCGGGACGCCTGTGACGACAGTTTCAACGGCAAGACCATCGCCGTTCTGGGCGTGACGTTCAAACCAAATACCGACGACATGCGGGATGCTCCGTCACTGACCATTGTCCCTGCCCTGATCGGCGGTGGTGCAAAGGTCCGCGTTGTTGATCCTCAGGGCCGATCCGAGGGTGAAGCACTGTTGCCCGGCGTCGAATGGTCTGACGATCCGTATACCGCGGCAAAGGATGCGGATGCGGTGGTTATCCTGACGGAATGGAACGAATTTCGCGCACTGAACCTGACGGAACTGGCCGGGACCATGAAAACCGCAAGGATGGTCGATTTGCGCAACGTCTATTCCGGCAGCACCGCGTTGAAATCCGGTTTTGATACCTATGTAGGTGTCGGGCGCTGAACGCGCCCGACTTATCCATCAGACCTTATCCAACTGTTCCTGCAGTTTTGCCATCTCACCTTCGTGCATCCCAATGGACTGCGCCGGATATGGAAAGGCTTTGGCCTGCACCTCGGATTGAAATTCCTTCAGCGCCGCGACCCGCTCGTGATACATCTGCTTGTGCAGACGGCCCAGATTGCCAAAGGCATGGGCGTGACGCGGAGGATTTTCCGCTTCGCCGCAAATATCGGCCATGAACAGGAAAATCACGTCACCCGCATTGCCCGACCCCAATGAAACCGTGACGATCGAAGTTTTGTCGTTCAGCAGGTTCAACGTGTCTTCGGCGACACATTCGATTTCGCAGGCCATCGCGCCTGCGTCCTCATAGCGCTTGAAGGTCTTGTAGATCTGCATCGCCTCATCGGCGGTACGGCCAAAGGCTCGCAATCCCCCGGCCCAATGGCTGAGCGACGGAACCAGCCCCATATGAACCTGAACCGGAATGCTTTCACGCGCCAGCATTTCCACCACGTCGTACGAGCGGTTGGTGAAATACATGTCCGCGCCCTTTTCCATACACTCGATGGCATGGCGCATGATCTCGTCATTGGTGGCGAACTGGCCCCAGTTCATGGCAGTACCTGCAAAATGGTTCGGTGCAATCTCACGCGCCATGTCCAGGTGCACATCCCACAGCGTCAGCAGGTCGATCCCCGCATCGACGCAGGCCTGTATCTCGGCCTCGTTCGCCGGGTTGCACATCGTCAGGCGCCGGCCGGTTTTCTTCAGGTCCAGCAGATCCTTGACGGTATAGTTTCGCCGGGCCGGGCGGCGGCCGAAAGTATAGATGTTTTTCATGATCTTTCCTGTTTTCAGATAGCAGTTGCCGGGCCCAATAAGACCCGGCAATACCCGTTTTCGGTTGGCTTACTCGGCTGCCCAGATCTTACGGCGGCGTTCCTTGACCATCTCGTTGCCCTGGTCGGTTCCGTCATGGAAAGTATTGAACCACTCATCCCACGGCGTTTCCCAGGTGCCGTAATTGCAGTCAAAGAACCTGTGGTGCAGCTGATGAAAAAAGTCGCCGACCAGGAATTTACCCTTGTTGCCGAACTTCACGTGCTCGAACCCGGCATGAGAGGTCGGCGCGCCAATCCCGTGGTGAAACAGCAGAAAGATGGCGTGGATCGGGTGAGACGGCAGCAGGAAGAAAATCATCGTGTCGAACATGAGAAAGAAGCTTTCGACCGGATGCATCGCCAGACCTGACCATGGTCCGGTATTGATGTTGCGGTGATGCCAGGCGTGCACCTTGGTATAAAGCGGGCCGACATGCAGCAGCCGGTGCAGCCAGTAGAAATGGAAACCTGCCCAGATCGGAATGAACACAACCATGGCAATGAACCAGATCGGATTGCCATCAAGGGAAATCATCGTCACCCACCCATTGGCGTAGGCATACAGAATGAAGCATTCCCAGAACGTCCAGAATGTCAGCGCCGGACCCAGGGTCCAGAACATGTTGTCCCAGACCTGGTTTTTGAAGGTAAAGACCTTGGCGCCTTTCATCATCGGGCGCATGTCATATCGGTATTCGTCCTGCTGGGTGCGGAATTTCCACAAGGCCAAATGCAAGCCGCCCGCAACCACCATAAGGATGCAGAAATTGCGGAACCAGATCTCGGCCACCCAATCCCAGCTCAGCGTTTCGACCCGGGCCAGAGACGGGGTCAGATAGGTCCACGTGATGATCGCGAAGACCAAAAGCAACGCGCGCAGCGCCAAGGGATTCCAGCTTTGCAGCAGGTATCGCAAGGTGGCCAGAGGCTTCATCGGCCAGTCCCAATAGGGCGAGGTCTGAATTGGCAATTGCGGGGTATAGTTCCAGATCTTGCGCTTTGGGCGCGGCTGGAGTGATGAATCCGACATGATGTGGCTCGTCTGTTCAATTTGCTGATCGCCACCTTAGGATCTGTGAGGGAAAGCTCAGAACTTATTGTCTTGCCGGTCAGCCTAAGTTTTGCTTAGCCTGATTTCATGGCAACCCGAATTCCCTCGCTGAACTGGCTGCGCGTTTTCGAAGCAGCAGCACGCACCGAAAGCTTTTCCCGCGCGGCCGCACAGCTGAACATGTCCGCCGCCGCCGTCAGCCAGCAGGTCAAGGCGCTGGAAACCCGCCTTGGAACGCCACTGTTTCACCGCCACCCCCACGCAGTGACACTGACCGAGGCAGGCCGCGCCTATCTGCCATCGGTTCAGCAATCGCTGCTGATGTTGGAAACAGCAACGACGGGGCTGTTCGGGGAAACACGGGAACAACGGCTTTATGTTCAATCCGTTCTGCTGTTTGCACATGGGGTTCTTGCCAGTGGTCTGCCCGCCTTTCAGGCAGAGCAACCTCGCATCAACTTGTCACTGTCCACAGGCAACATGATCACGGATTTCGCAAACCAGTTTTCTGATCTGCAAATCGTGTTCGGCAATCCGGCCCTATTGAACACCGAATGGGACGAGTTGCTGAAAGAGCGCCTTTTCCCGATCGCTCCGCCAGAGACAGCCGCGCAGATCAGATCGCCCCAGGACCTGTTCAAGTTCACCTTGATCGAGGTCTCAACACACCGCGCAAGCTGGCCGCACCTGTTCGAGGCCTTGCGCCTGCCCGCCGGTCAAGCCCGCTATTTCTTCGCCGACAATTCCCTGATGGCGGCCGAGTTGTCGGCCAGTGGCGGCGGCATTGCGCTGGCCCGCGCGCCCGCATCGGACAGGATAATGCAACTGTCGGGACTTGTCCCCTGCCTGCCCGGTATCAGTGTTCCGGGACAGGAAGCCTATCATTTGATCTATCCATCGCGCACCGCGCTGCGTCCTCCGGCTCGTATGTTTCGCGATTGGCTGCTGGACTATAGTGCAGCCGTCCAGACGCGGTAACGTCCTTGCCCCGTGACCTCCCGGATCAGGCCGCGACGCGTGAAACGGTCGAGGTTTCTCTGAACCGCCGCACGCGAGGCTTGGGTCAGTTCCTCCGCCAAAGGTGCCGATATCATGGGCCAGGCCGTCAACGCGTCAAGCAATAGCGGAGGCGTCCGGCCGCTCAGATCCTGCGTGGCGTCACGCGCGCGCTGTTCCCACGCGCTGACACGATCCAGATGCAGCAGTGCGGCCAGAACCGCCTGCCCTGCTCCGCTCAGCCATGCCTCCAGTTTTTCTCTCGGCTCGCCAGTCCCGCGCAACGCGCCCGGGCCGGACAGCGCAAGTGGAAGAAACAGTGCCCCGCCCCGCCCCATCTTCGCGGCAAGGCGCGCGGCTATGATTGCCGCCTCGGTATCCTGTCCGATGCCCTGCGCCAGACTGCGCCATGCGTGAAACCCAACTGCTGCCTGCGTTATCGGGTGCAAACTGTCCGTGTTGCGCATGACGTCAGCCAGATCGGCCACTGCTTCGGGTACTTCTTCGACCCCCTGACCCATTCGGTCCAGAAACGCGGTCAATCCGGACTCCCACCCGCCTTCTGACGGGTCGGCACCTGTCGTCAGGCGGCGCACGGCCCAGCCCGCGCGAAACAGGGCCTGAATGTCATCGCCGGTCGAGCCCAGCCGCAAACCCGTCCACAGCGCCAGACGATCGGCGCTGATCCGGTCCCCCGTCCACCAACCCAGGTCAGACACTTCCATCAAGGCCAGACGATGGCCCCATCCTTTGGGCCCCGCCCGCAGACGCTCGTCCAACGCGCCGAAGGTGACCGCGACATCGGCCAGTTCATTGGACAACTCCGACTGCCCTTCATACCAGTCGCGTGGATCGAACAGCAGGCGTTCCTGCATCCGCGTTCCGGGCGGCAGATAGTCCGGAAGCGCTTCATCTTCGTCCGGAGGCAGGAACCAAAGGTCTTCGTCCTCGGACGGGTCCGCGTCATAGATACTTGGCGGGCCGAGCGGATCGGCCTCATCATCCGGGTCAGGAAGGACGGTTCGGGGCTTCATGCCCGCTATTCTTCGGGCAAATTCGCGGGTTCACAAGGCTATTTCGCGGCTCAGCCAGCAAACAGCGCAGTCAACGTGTCCAACTGCCCACCAAGGTCAGTTTGCGTGTCGCTGCCCAGCAGCATGTAACCATAGCCACCCTGCGCCCATGTGGCCGTGGCCAACCCGCTGAGAACCGCCTGTTTTACGTCCTTGTTCGGGGCCCCCGGGCCCTGCCGAATGACACAAAAGGCCAAAGGCTGCCCCTGCGCATCCGCAAATACAATCTGGATCAGAGGTTTGCCCTTGAACGACAGGACCTGCGCCCGCTTCAGATCAAGGCCCGGCAGCGCCTCGAGCGCATTACGGTTCAGGGACCGTCCAAGCTGTTCCTCGGCCTGTGCGAATTGCACATCCAGCGCGGCAGGAGAGTTGTCCAGCGTTGCAATCGTATCCGGCACGTATAGCGACTGATAGATCGCGGCCTGTTCCGCCCAGCCCATCTCGGCCGGGCGCGTTGCCCAGAACGTCGCCGACACCGCAATGACAGCAACCGAAGCCGCAACGGCAAGCAGACGCCATGAGCCAGCGACCGAGCTTGCAGATGTTGATGCGTAGGTATCCGGCAAATCGACGTGCGGCGTTTGGGCAGGCATCGCCTCGAACACCTGCTTCACCACCGGTGCAAACGGGTCCAGCGCCATCAGACGTTGTTCCAATGCAGGGTCATCCGCAACCGCTTCTTCGATCGCGCGGGCCTCACCCTCGTCCAGGGTGCCTTCCAGATACGCCATTAGCGTCTCGTCGGAAAACTTCATTTGCCACTCCGTCGAACGACATCCGCTGCGTCTTGCTGCATCACGTTTTTCAGTTTCTGCCGGGCATTGGAAAGCCGGCTCATGATTGTCCCTATCGGCACCTCCAGCAACGCGGCAGCCTCGCGGTAGCTATAGCCTTCGACAAACACAAGCATTACCGTCTCGCGCTGCGCTTCTGGCAGTTGCATCACCTGTGTAAACACTTCAGTGGCGAAAATATTCGTCTCAGAATCGTTTCCGGGTGCAATTAAATCCGCCTCAGGCGTGACGGACAGCGCCTGCGCCTTGCGGACCGAGCGCGCTCGTACCTCATTCAGCCAGATCGAGCGGCAGATCGTCATCAGCCAACTGTCCAGCCGGTCATGCGAGGTAACCTGATGGTGCCGTTCCAACGCGCGCAGACATGTGGATTGCAGAAGGTCGTCGGCCACGTCAGATGCACCGGACAACGCCAGACCAAACCGCCAGACACGTTTCGAATGTATCTGGATCGCGCCGCGCACAGCCTGTTCAGAACTGATCTCACCACTCATCGAATAATTTGCGACCTGTGTGTGTTTGTTTTTCACGGACCGGGCCCGCGGGGTCAGGATTGACACAGACTCAGGAGGAAAGAAATGAAACTTCTGCCTGCAGCAGTCACGATTGCGTCGGCAATTGTTGCAGGCCCGGCGCTGGCGGACAGCTGGACACTGGCCCCGGAAGGCTCGCACCTGGCATATGGCTCGATCAAGAAAGACACGGTGGGCGAGGTCAACAGCTTTACCCGTCTCAGCGGTCACGTCAGCCCCGATGGCAAGGCTGACATTAAGATCGACCTGTCTTCAGTCGAAACGAATATCGACATTCGAAATGAACGGATGATCGAATACGTGTTTCGCAAAGCCGGAAGCGCAACGCTGACGGCCCAGTTCGATATGGATGAGGTCTCGAGTCTTGGCGTGGGCGAAACCACCACCATCGATGCCGAGGCCATCTTGTCGCTGGCAGGCACGGACGTCGCGTTCGATGCCGAAATGTTCGTAGCGCGCCTGTCCGAAACTTCGGTCATGGTCTCAACCAACGATATGGTTTTCCTCAGCACGGAAGATGCAGGCGTCAACGCCGGGATCGATACGCTGATGGAACTGGCGGACCTGCCGGGCATTACCCGAACCGTGCCGATCACCGCGCGACTGATCTTCAACAAGGACGACAAAAAGGCCGAGGCAGGACCCTCGGCCCCGATCACCCTCGCCGCCATCGAGGGCGACATTAAGGCTGGCAAAAAGGTCTATCGCAAATGCAAGGCCTGTCATCAGTTGCAAGAGGGCCGCCACGGGGTCGGCCCCTCGCTGCACGGGATCATCGGCGCGACAGCGGGTCGGAGCGACGGTTTCAAATACTCCGGCCCCTTGCAGACCTCTGAAATTGTCTGGACGGCAGGCGCGCTCAGCGCGTTTCTGTCCGATCCGAAAAACACCGTTCCCGGCAACCGGATGCAGTTTCCCGGACTGAAGAACCAGACAGAGATCACCGATCTCATCGCCTATCTGCAATCTGAATCGCAGGGCTGAACCGAAATCCCGCTTTTCAATCGTTGGGTTGCCACGCTATCCCTTGTGCTGAACTACTGGCACAGGGGACAGGCATGAGCGATACGGTCAAACTAAATCTGGACGAAATCCGGCAGCTAAGCCTGAGCGTACTCATAAAATCCGGGTTTGGATCAGCCCACTCAGCGGCCATCGCAGACATGCTTACCACTTGCCAGATCGATGATTGCCAGTCACACGGACTGTTTCGCCTGTTCATGTGTACCGAGACAATGCAGGCGGGCAAGATCGATGGCCATGCCGCGCCGGTTTTGGTCCCGTCAGACAACGCGATCGTTCGCGTGGATGCCCAGGGCGGCATGTCGCTGCTGGCGTTTCAGCAGGCCTTGCCGGTTCTGTTTGAAAAGACCCGGACCCACGGTATCGCCGCGATGGCGATCAATCGGTGCTTTCACTTCTCTGCGCTCTGGCCCGAAGTAGAACGCCTGTCATCGGCCGGGCTTGCCGCGATGGCAATGGTTCCCAGCCATTCGTGGGTGGCCCCCGCAGGCGGAACACGCGGCAGTCTGGGCACCAACCCGCTCGCCTTCAGCTGGCCCCTGTCAGGAAAAGATCCGTTCACCTTCGATTTCGCCACCAGCGCCTTTGCCCGCGGTGAGATCGAACTCTATAGAAGGGCAGGAAAACCGCTGCCCGAGGGCGTTGCCATCGACAAAAACGGCAATCCGACTACTGATCCTAAGGCGGCCATGGACGGTGCCATGCTGACCTTCGGCAGCTACAAGGGGTCAGCCTTGTCGATCATGATCGAGTTGCTGGCCGGCCCCCTGATCGACGACCTGACCAGTCTGGAAAGCATGGCGTTTGCCGAGGGCGCGGGCGGTGCGCCCTATCACGGCGAGATCATTCTGGCATTTGACCCCGATCAGTTCAGCGGCGGCAAAACGCAGGAGAACGACGCAAGGGCCGAACGGCTTTTTGCCGACATTCTGGATCAGGGCGCGCGGTTGCCGTCGCAGCGGCGATTTGCGGCCCGCGCCCGCAATACTGCACGCGGGTATGTCGAAATCTCCAAAAACCTGTACGACGATTTGCAGGCTTTGTTGTAACTGTAGAGGCGGGTCGTTTTCACCTCTTCCCCTCTTGGGCGGCGCTGGATAAGAAGTCCTTCCAACCGTAGTTCAGGAGGCCTCATTGGACCGCATCGCCCGCACTATCGCTACCGAGATCAACGCGCGTCCCGAACAGGTGGGCGCAGCGGTCAAGCTGTTGGACGAAGGGGCCACCGTGCCTTTTGTCGCCCGTTACCGGAAAGAGGCGACGGGCGGGCTGGATGATACGCAGTTGCGGGTTCTGTCGGACCGCCTGACCTATCTGCGCGAACTGGATACCCGCCGCGACAGCATCCTGAACTCAATCAAGGATCAGGGAAAGCTGACCGAAGACCTGGCCAAATCCATCGCGCAAGCCGACACCAAAGCGCAGCTGGAAGACATCTATCTGCCGTACAAACCCAAACGTCGGACCAAGGCGATGATCGCCCGCGAAAACGGGCTGGAGCCGCTGGCCGATGCCATTCTGGCCGACCGTTCTGCCGACCCTGAAGCCCTGGCCCAAGGTTTTGTGAGCGATGCGGTACCTACAACCAGGGACGCGCTGAACGGTGCCCGCGACATCATCACTGAACGCCTGACCGAAAATGCTTCGCTGCTGGGTGAACTGCGCAGCTTCATGCAACGCGAGGCAGTGCTGAGCGCAAAGGTGATTGAAGGCAAGCAGCAGGAAGGCGCGAAATTCAGCGATTACTTCGACCATTCCGAGCTGTGGTCCAAAGTGCCCTCGCATCGCGCGCTGGCAATGCTACGCGCCTCGAAAGAGGGGATCGTGACGCTGGACATCGCGCCCGAACCCGAAACCGGCGCAACACGGGCCGAAGCGATTGTGGCCGCACATCTGCAGACACGCAGCGATGGGCCGGCAGATAAATGGCTTCGCAAGGTGGCGGGCTGGACCTGGCGGGTGAAACTGTCACTGTCGATGATGGTCGAACTGATGGCGGACCTGCGCGGCCGGGCGCAGGAAGAGGCCATTCAGGTGTTCTCCCGCAACCTCAAGGACCTTCTGTTCGCGGCGCCTGCCGGCGCACGCGCAACGCTGGGTCTGGACCCCGGAATTCGTACCGGCGTTAAGGCGGCTGTGGTGGATGCAACCGGGAAAGTGGTAGCCACGGATACCTTGTATCCGTTCCAGCCCAAAAACGATCTGCGCGGGGCGCAGGCTGCAATCCTGAACCTGATCTCGGCCCACAAGATCGAACTGATTGCGATCGGCAACGGCACCGCCAGCCGCGAGACCGAGCGATTGGTAGCTGACACGCTGAACCTTTTGCCTAAGACGGTGAAGGCCCCGACAAAGGTTGTGGTCTCGGAAGCCGGTGCCTCGGTCTATTCGGCATCGGAACTGGCCGCGCGGGAGTTTCCCGACCTCGATGTGTCACTACGCGGCGCGGTGTCGATCGCCCGGCGACTGCAGGACCCCTTGGCCGAATTGGTCAAGATCGAGCCGAAATCGATCGGTGTCGGGCAGTACCAGCACGACGTCGACCAGCACCGCCTTTCCCAATCGCTTGATTCCGTGATCGAGGATGTGGTGAACGCCGTGGGCGTCGACCTGAACACGGCCTCGGCCCCGTTGCTGTCGCATGTTTCCGGTCTGGGGCCTGGGCTGGCCGAAGCGATTGTGATGCATCGCGACCTGCATGGCGCGTTTCAATCCCGCAAAGAGCTGCTGGATGTCGCCCGTCTTGGTCCGCGGGCCTTCGAACAAAGTGCGGGCTTCCTGCGTATCCGCGACGGGGCCGACCCGCTGGACGCGTCCTCGGTCCACCCCGAGGCCTATGACGTCGCGCGCCGCGTCGTGGCGGCATGTGGACGTGACATTCGGCAAATCATGGGACATGACGGCGCCCTGAAAGGTCTGCGGGCCGAGCAGTTCGTCGACGACCGCTTTGGTCTGCCGACGGTACGGGACATTTTTTCCGAGCTGGAAAAGCCCGGACGCGACCCGCGCCCAAGCTTTGTGACCGCCTCATTCACCGACGGGGTGGAAGACATCACTGATCTCAAACCCGGCATGATGCTGGAAGGGACCGTCACCAACGTTGCGGCCTTTGGGGCATTCGTGGATATCGGCGTTCATCAAGATGGGCTGGTGCATGTCAGCCAGCTGGCCGACCGGTTTGTCAAAGACCCGCACGAGATCGTCAAGACCGGTCAGGTCGTCAGGGTTCGTGTGGTGGAGGTCGACGTGCCCCGTAAAAGGATCGGTCTGACCATGCGCAAGGACGGAGGCGCCTCTGCGCGTCAGGAGCAAACCTCGCGCGGCGCGGGAAAGGCCAGCGGTCAACCAAAAAACCGCAACACGCAGCGAGCGGGCTCAGGCGGAAACGCGCAAAACGGCGCACTGGGTGACGCTCTGCGCTCCGCGCTCAAAAACCGTTAAACGTCGCTGGCCAGCGTTTCGTGACAAGCTGGTCGCACTGCCATTTCGTGGGCGGGACTTGCCGTTGGTTCTGGGTCGAGTCCTGGCACTCAAATTTGATTTTTTTCGAAAATTTATGGCACGCGGAATGACGTTTGGTTACGGAAACAGTTTCGGGTGCCAACAGACAGATCGTCCAGATATACGCGCGGGTATGATGGTGCAATCTACCAACAGGCCAGCGCAATTAATTGTTTAACGAAGGTTTGTTATGAGGTTTCCTGTGACTTCTGCGCTTTCTGCTGGCCAGTTGTAAAACCGTTGGATTTGACTCGACAAGGCCCCGCACCTTCACCGGTTCGGCGGTCACATGACATCGGCGCGAAACGACCCGTTTCCTCAACGCATCCCCGCAATTGACTTTTGCATGGCTACAATCAACGCATCGCGTTTTTGCGACAACTCGCCCGGTGTCATGCCCCTTGCTTCGGCCTGAACGCCCTCGGTCAATTGTTGAGCGACCTGATCGGACAGATGGATCTGACCCAGATCGTCCCACCAGCCGTTGAACGTATCGGCGAAGTGATCGCAAAACGCCTTCAGCCCACCTTCACCCGCCCCAAGATTGAACAGCATGGTCGGCCCCATAGCCGCCCACCTGAGCCCGGGACCGGCCCAGACGGCCTTGTCGACATCCTCGACAGAAGCCACACCCGAGACAACCAGACTGACGGCCTCGCGCCAAATGGCCGCCTGCAGACGGTTGGCCACGTGACCGGGCACTTCCTTGCGCAAACGGATCGTTGTTTTTCCAACGCTTTCGTAGAATCCCTGCGCCGTCTCGACCACCCCGGGGGCCGTTTTGTCGTTTCCCAACACCTCGACCAAGGGGATCAGGTGCGGCGGATTGAACGGATGGCCCAGCACAAAACGCGAGGGATCCTTCCAGCCGGGCTGCATCTGGCCCAGAGTCAGGCCGGACGCCGAACTGGCGACAATTGCACCGGGGGCCAGGGCGGGCTCGATCACGGAAAAGGTTTCATGCTTGACCGGCAGCCGCTCAGGCACGTTTTCCTGCACGAATCCGGCGCCTTCGACCGCGCTGGTCGCGTTTGTATGGAAGGTGATCGCGTCGGGCGTGCCATCTTTGGTCAACCCAAGCTCGGTCATCGTGGGCCACGCCGTTTCGATGTAGTCGCGCACCTTACGCTCAACATCGGAGGCCGGGTCGAACATCGCGACCGAACGGCCGGATGCCAGAAACAAGGCCGCCCAACTGGCGCCGATCACCCCGCCGCCAAGGCAGGCCGTGTGTTTGAACTCCATCAGAACAATCCCGGATTGAGAGGGGATGCGGCGGTCATGCCGCCATCCACAGTAAACAACTGGCCTGTGGCGAAACTCGCTTCGTCCGAGGCAAGCCAGACCGCCATGCTGGCGATGTCTTCGGGCTTGCCGAAACGGCGCATCGCATGTCGGGCAAGCGCATCCTGCCGCGCGGCCTCGGGGTTTGATGCAAGGTCGAAACCTGCATCCAACATGCCCGTTTCGATCCAGCCCGGGCAGATTGCGTTACAGCGTATTCGGGGACCATGATCCACGGCAATCGACCGGGTCAGCCCATGCACAAAGGCCTTGGACGCATTGTAAAGCGCCATCGAAGGATCCGCGACCTGCCCCGAGATCGAGCCGATGTTGATGATCGACCCGCCTTGGGGCATTCGGGGGATATATGCGCGACACATATTGAACACGCCCCGGCAATTGGTCCCGATCACGGTTTCCCAGTCAGCGTCGGTGCTGTCAGCCACCGTTCTTTCGACCTGAACGCCGGCATTGTTGACCAGAATATCCATCCCGTCCGTCGCAATGGCCAATTCCTCGACGGCAGCGGCGTCCGTGACGTCCAGCGGGTACCAAGTGACACTGTCTGGCAGCCCTTCGGGCCTCGGGCCACGCCCGCAGGTCGAAACCGTCGCATCCTCGCGCAGAAAGGCCTCGACAATCCCGCGCCCGATGCCTTGGCGGCCACCGGTCACAAGTGCTCTTTTTCCAGCCAGCCGCATCAGTTCGCCACCATTGCCTTGCCACGCGGACATTTTCCGACAGGCCCTAACATTGCGCTGCGCACGATCTCGGCGCCGTCCCGGTTGATATCCAGTTTAGCCGATGGAGCGGTCCGGATGATTACACAGCTTTGCCGCTTCCTGGCACCAAAGAACGGGTATCTCGTTTCGTATCCCAACGCTTCACTCATAGCTTCATCTGCTGGACCTGCGCGCTCAGCCCTCCGTCAAGAACCCAAAGCTGGCCGCTGGCATAGCGCGCCTCATCCGATGCCAGCCAGTTGACCAGGTTGGCGATGTCGTCCGGCGTGCCATAGGTGCGCATCGGATGCACATCCCGGACCGCCTTCTGCAATTGGTCGATAGTTTTGCCGCCGCCACCCGAACCGTCGCCGGTAAAAAAGCTTTGCAGCATGGGTGTGTCGACATAGCCCGGGCAGATTGCGTTGACCCGAATACCTTCGGGCCCGTGGTCGCAGGCCATTGCCCTGGTCAGGGCGTGAACCGCGCCTTTGGTTGCGCAATAGGCAGCCAGTCCCGGGTCGGCGATGAAGCCGTCGTAGCTGCCAAAATTGATGATCGATGCCGTCGTGCCGGCGGCAGTGGCTTTTCGCATCAAGGGCAGGGCATGTTTTGACATCAGGAAGGTGCCGGTCACGTTGACGGCAAAGGACAGGTTCCATTCTTCCAGAGTGGTCTGTTCGATGGTCTTTTCGATCTCGATCCCGGCCGCGTTGACCAGAATGTCCAACTGGCCCGCGTTTTCGGCGACCTGCTCCATAGCCGCAACGGCATCCGCTTCCTGCGTGATGTCGAGTTTGACGAACACGCTGCCGTCGTCGTCATGCGTGGCCAACGATCCCTCGGGCGTCAGGTCAGCCGCATAGACCCGTGCACCTTCTCGCAGAAAACGGGCGACGATGGCGCGCCCGATGCCGCCTCGGCCGCCTGTGACCAGCGCGGTTTTGCCCTTCAGCATCATTCTTGGTTCTCCTTCAAAGGTGAAAAGCGGTATCTGGCCGCGGCTACAGTCCAGTCCATGTGATTGCGCACATATTCCTGAGAAGCGTCGCGCGGCGGATTGTAATCCCAGGCCTCACCCGCCCCGGCTTCCATCGCAGCATGAAGCGCATGACGGGATTTTTGTGTTGCGATGATATCCGCACGCAGCTTTTCACTATCCCAGCGCTGGTCAGTTTCGGCGGCGAAGGCAGCAGAATGGGCGGCATAAGCCGGATCGTCCGCGACATTCACCGTTTCCAGTGGATCAACGGACAGGTCGTAAAGTTGAGGCGGGTCGAGGTCACAATGGATGTATTTCAGCGACCCGCGCCGGATCATGAAGACCGGGTAAGGGGTCATCTCTGCACAATACTCACCGATCGCTTCGTCGACGATGTCAGCTTCGCCGCGGGCCAGCGGCATGAGTGAACGACCATCCACCGGTTCGCCAAACATCTCCGCTTGCCCCCCAGCAATTTCAACGAAAGTCGGCAGCAGGTCCAGCAGTGAACAGGCGTTGAGAGCTGTCCCTTGCGCAACACCCGGCCCGGCCATAATCAGTGGGACGCGGGCAGAATGCTCGAAGAAGTTCATCTTGTACCACAACCCCCGCTCGCCCAGCATATCCCCGTGATCGGCGGTCACGACGACGATAGTGTTTTCCAGCTCTCGGATATCTTCGAGCGCCTTCACAATCGCCCCGACCTTGCTGTCGAAATAGCTGACATTGGCCAGATAGGCGCGGCGGGCGCGGCGCACCTCCTCATCCGTCAGAGAGACATAGCTCGCCTCGATTCCGTCCATTACCCTGCGCGAGAACGGGTCCTGTTCCTCGGGCGTCAGTGAGGTGTCCGGCATCGGAACATCCGCATCCGTATACAGGTTCCACCATTCAGGCTTGGCCACGTAGGGGTCATGAGGGTGGATGAAGCTGGCGACCAGGCAGAACGGCACTTTGTCCCCGGCCGCCCGATCGCGGCCCCGGTCAATCAGCCAGCGGCGGGCTGCGAACTCGACCTCATCATCGTAATCGGTCTGGAACGTCGCGATGGCTTCGCCGCTTTCCTTGACCGTTTGCATATTGTGATACCACTTGTCGATCCGCTCGTCAGGGGCTTCCCAATCTGGTGTCCAGGCGAAATCGGCAGGGTAGATGTCGGTTGTAATGCGGTCCTGAAATCCGTGTTTCTGATCCGGTCCGACAAAATGCATCTTGCCTGACAGGCAGGTTCGGTATCCCAGCGCCTTAAGGTAATGTGCAAACGTCGGGACCGAAGCGCGAAACTCACTGGCATTGTCATAGGCCGCAATCCGGCTGATCAACTGCCCAGACATGAAGGCAAAGCGGGACGGCGCACACAGAGGAGAGTTGCAGTAAGCCGCATCAAACCGCATACCGCGTGCCGCCAGCGCATCGATGTTCGGTGTCCTGACCGTCGGGTGGCCGTAAGCCCCGCAGAAATGCGGGGCAAGTTGATCGGCCATGACCACAACGATGTTGGGCCGTGTCACGGCGCGGCCCTTGCGTAAGCGTCCAGAACCAGCCCATGGAAGTGATGCACCGCATGTTCGGACTTGCCCGAGCCGCTCGGGTCATGAACGATACGCCCTTGCGTGAAGGCAGGCGTACCCATCCCGCGCTGAACGCTTTCGACGATATCGATGTCTTCGCGCTGCAGAACCTCGTCGAGATAGCGGATCGCCTCCTGCTCTGCCTCGTCCGGTTCCGGAGTTTCGAGGAAGAAGTCATAGGTCTCAAGCGTGCGGTCAGGTCCCACGGGGATGATGTTTAGCACGATCATCGATGACCGGCCCGGGTAACGCATCAGGCAGGTGGTGGGCCACAACCACCAGACGGCATGAGTACGCACAGACGCATTCGACACGTCATAGGCAGAGTTTGCGCTTTTGCCTGCGTCGGCCATATGGCTGGAATAGATGCCGTAGGTTGTAACCTTATAGGTGTCCATATCCACCAGATCGCAAAAATCCTTATGCGCGGTCGGGCAGTGATAACACTCAAGGAAATTGTCGACGACGTTCTTCCAGTTCGACTTGATGTCATAGGTCAGGCGATGGCCAAAAGTCAGCTGTTCAATATCCGGGGCCCAATGGCGAATTTCCGTTTCAAGGTTGCCCGACACTTCGCGCAGGGGGCGCGCTTGGGGGTCCAGGTTGACATAAACGAAACCTGCAAATTCTTCGACTTGCACTTGATCAAGGCAAATGTCCCGGGTGCTGAACCCGGTCAGGCTTTCCGTTTCGGGCGCGCGCACCAATTGGCCGTCCAGCTTGTAAACCCAGGCGTGGTAGGGGCACATAATGCGGGTCGTTTCCCCCTCACCCGACAGCAGGTGATGCGCGCGGTGCTTGCAGACATTGTAGAATGCCCGCAATTCCCCCTCGCGGTCGCGCACGACGGCAATGGGCCGACCGGCGATTTCAACCGTCACATAAGATCCTGGCGCGCGCAGCTTTTCGACGTGACAAACCCATTGCCATGTCTTGGCAAGGATTTCATTCAAATCCACCTGATGCCAAACCGGATCAACATAGGCCTCGGCCTTCAACGAGCTTGTGTTGAATGGATCTGGACTGAAGCCATCGGAAATCCGCTGGAATTGTTCTTGGGTTGGCAGCTCGTTCATTGGTAACTCCAAGATTTCGGACCCGCGCGGTCCGGTGGACTGGCTTGCGAAGCGTATGATCCTTTGAAATCAACTCACGCTGTTGATTTTTTTCGCCTCTCAAATGACTATTTTCGCCATCCGCAGAGTTGTGCATCAAGACTGCCTGGGCTTGCGATGCATCGGCCAAGCCCGGTATTCAAACGGGACCCGCCCCTCGATCCGATCCTGACTGGGCGGCAAGCCAAACCTGTCTCTGTACGAGCGGCTGAAATGCACCGGGCTGGAAAACCCCGATGCCATTGCAATCTCGGAAATCGGCATTTCTGTTTGCGTCACAAGCCCCCGCGCCCGGTCCAGCCGGATATCGCGATAATAAAGCGCCGGAGTTTTCTTGATAAAGGTGGCAAACATCCGATCAAGTTGACGGTGCGAGACACCCGCGCGCCTGCATATCTCGGGGATAGACACCGTTTCTTCCAGATGTGCCTCCATGATCTGGATCGCAGATTTCAACGTCGCCGGAACAACCGCTCCTAAAGGCTCGCTGCCTTCAGGTTGCTGCATCGAAGCGGGGCCCCGCAAGCGGTCGTGAAAAATGTATCTGGCGGCCGCGTTGGCCAGCGCGCTGCCGTGAATACCCTGCAGTATCTGCAGCGCAAAATCCACCGAAGCACTGCCGCCGCAGCACGTGATTCGGTTGCCGTCTAAAACGTAAAGGTTCTCAACCACTTCCACGCCTGGAAACAGTTCCTGAAATGCGTCGATATGTTCATAGTGAACAGTCGCCCGACGACCGGAAAGCAATCCGGCCTGCGCCAGAATGAACGCACCCGTATCCAGTGCGCCCAGCGTTACGCCACCTCGCGCCCAACCGCGCAACGTATTGCCGATCTTGGGCGTCAGATGTTTTTCCGGGGTCCAGCTGGTCGAAACGATCACGATATCCCGCTGACCTGCAGCGCTTTGATCGATCGCCTTGGTTTCAATCCCTGCACCATTGCTTGAGGTGCAATATCCACCGGATTCTGAGACAAATTCCCAACTGAAATAAGACCGTCCGTCCAGGTAATTTGCCGCACGAAACGGGTCAATAAAGCTCATGGTTGCGGACAAATTGAAATTTGGCGCAACAATCACCAACAATCGGGTTTTGCCATCCATAGTCTTCACGGTCGCGTTTTCCGGCCACAAATCTCAATCGAAGTACGATCGCTCTACCTTCGACCTGCGGGTGTGGATTTGCAACGCTGCCCACCCCAAAACCTATGGATTTGGGGTGGGCGACGTGTACAAAACGGCGCGGTCAACCTGGCTGATATCTCAACCTAGGCAGCGACCGCGGCAACCTCTTGCCGTTCATCCCTTGCGAAGAACACTGCGTAGAGGACCGGCGCGGCGACCATTGTCAGGATTGTGGCAAAGGCTAAACCTCCCATGATCGTGACAGCCATCGATACAAAGAACGCATCCGTCAACAAGGGCGCCATTCCCAGAATGGTGGTGATCGCGGCCAGAATGACAGGACGCAAGCGCGAAATCGACGCTTCGATGATCGAGTCTTTCAACGGCTTTCCGGTCGCGCGGACCAGATCGATTTCTTCGACCAGCACAATCCCGTTCTTGATAAGCATCCCGGACAGGCTGAGCAGCCCCAGCAACGCGGTAAACGTAAAGGGCAACCCGGTACCCAGAAGGCCGATCACCACTCCGTTCACGGACATGGGCACCAGCAGCCATATGATCAGAGGCTGGCGGATGGCGTTGAACAGCAACACCGATATCAGCACCATAATCAGCAGGCTCAGCGGTAATTGTTTTCCAAGGCTTTCCTGAGCATCGCGCGAGTTCTCGTATTCACCGCCCCACTCCATTTTGTATCCGGGTGGAATTTCCATTGCCTCGATCGCTTCGCGCACCTCGGCGTGCACTTGCGCGGCTGTCATGTCCGGCGGAATGTCGGCACCGACTGTAATCGTCAGGACACGATTTCGGCGATGTACACGGGTATTTTGGGTTTTGTACTCAAATCCATCGACCATCTGTTCGATTGGCACCCACTTTTCGGCCTGCGTTGAATAGACAACCTGATCGACCACGGAATAGTCGCCATCAACCGGTCTGCGCAGGATGATCGGGATCAGGCGGTCGCGTTCACGGAACACTCCGCCGGTGATGCCATCGGTGGAAAACAAAAGTGTCGCCGCAACGTCTTCGCGCGTAACGCCCGCGGTTTGCGCCCGTTCGGTTGCGTAGATTGGCTGAAGCGCCAGTTCCTTCTCGCGCCAGTCGTGACGAACGCCGATGACATTGTCCGAAGCATCAGCCATGCGCCGCTTGGCCTCTTCGGCGAGTTGGCGGAGCACCATCGGATCGCTGCCGGAAAACCGGGCCTGAATCGGATCACCACCGCCGGGGCCGAAGACCAGCCGCTTGGTGCGGAACTCTCCTTCGGGGTACAACGCCATGCCATACTCTTCCAGGTCAGCCTGAAGCTGCGGGATATCGTCCAGAGTTTCCGTACGTATGATCATATGCCCGTAACTGGGATTGGGCTTTTCAGCGGAATAGGTCAGCATGAAACGGGTCGCCCCCTGCCCCACAAAGGTCGCCACCGAGACCACATCGTCGCGCTTGCTTAGCCAGTCCTCGATCTGCGCCAGATCCTCGGACGTCCGCGCAATCGGGGTGCCTTGCGGCAGCTTGTAATGGACAAAGAAAAGCGGGGTGTTCGAGTTCGGGAAAAACTGCTGCTTCATCAGACCGAAGCCCGCAAAACAGGCCGCCGTCACCGCGACCAGTGCGATGATTACCAGCCAGCGGAACCTGAGCGCTGCTCTGAGGATCGTGCCATAGATCCGAAACAGCAAACCGCCATAGGCGTCGATTTCGCCTTCCTTACCCTGCTTGAAAAAGTAGTGGCCCAACAGCGGAGTGACGGTCAGCGCCAGAACCCAGCTCAGCAGCAGCGAAATTCCGATCACTGCGAACAGCGAGAACAGAAATTCACCTGTAGCATCGGGGCTCAGGCCGATGCCGGCAAAGGCCATGATTCCGATCACAGTCGCGCCAAGCAATGGTATCTGGGTTTTGGAGGCCGCGTCGTCTGCGGCATCGCGCGAGTTTTTACCGCGCAGCATGGCAATCTGCATGCCTTCGGCGACAACGATGGCGTTGTCGACAAGCATTCCCATCGCAATGATCAGCGCGCCAAGCGAAATCCGCTCCATCTCGATCGAGAACATCGACATGAACAGAACCGTGCCCACAACGGTCAGCAACAGCGTGCTGCCGACAACGATTGCGGCGCGCCACCCCATGAACAGGCCAAGCACCGCAACCACGATCGCAACCGACATCGCCAGATTCACCAGAAAGTCGTTGGACGCCTGTTCAACCACGACGTGCTGCTGGTAGATTGGCAGAATATCGACACCAAAGGGGATATTCGGATCCAGCTCTGCCATCTTGGTGTCAACGCGTTTGCCGACTTCGACAATGTTCTCGGTCGCCAGACCCGCAATCCCAAGCGTGAATGCCTCGACGCCGTCAAAACGGACGATCAGGTCAGGATCGTTCTGGCGGCCGCGATAGACATCTGACATGTCGAACAGGTTGATCACGTGGCCCTGAGAGCCGACCGACAAACCGGCGATTGCGGATACACTGTCCGAGCCTTCGGCCGTCAGCAGCGTCGTCAGATTGTTCTCGGATCGAAGTGAACCAGAAGCGTTGACCGAGTTGGCGTTGGCAATCGCTTCGTTGATCGCCTGCAGCGGTACGTTCTGGTTTACGGAAATGGCGAGGTCCGGTTCAATAAAGATTGCTTCCTCGGGAAGGCCCTGAACCTCGACATCGGCAACCCCGTCAACGGTCAGCAACTCCCGTCGAAGGTAAGTGGCCAATTCGTGCTTTTCGGCGTCGGAAAAACCTTCGGCGGTTACTGCATAGAACAGGCCGAACACATCGCCGAAGCCATCGTTCACATATGGCTGGTCCACGCCCTGCGGCAATCCGCGGGCGGCGTCCCTGACCTTGGCCCGAAGCTGGGTCCAGATATCCGGCAGCTCGCTGCCGTCATAGGTCGACTTGATCTCGACCTCGATCAGAGACTGTCCTGGGCGGTTGACCGAGGTGATGGTGTCCACCTCGCCCATTTGCTGGATGGCCGATTCCAGCGGTTCGGACACTTCCAGTGCCACCTGTTCGGCGGTGGCGCCGGGATAGGTTGTAACAATGACGGCCTGTTTGATGGTAAAGGCCGGGTCCTCCAGCCTTCCGAGCGAGAAGAAGCCCCAGATACCGCCAAACAGTGCGACGAGAATGATGAGCCACGTATAAAGCGGCCTGTCGATGGATGCGCGCGCGATGTTCATCGGTCCGCCCTTCAGTTCGCAAACCCGGCAAAGCGGCGCACCGCCTGTCCGTCACTCAGCGCGTTACCGCCGGCCACAACGATTTCGTCCCCGTCGGAAAGACCGGACACGACACGCACATCCCCCGATTGGGTCGGCTCGATCTCGACCGGCACGCGCTGCACGGTTCCTTCGTCCGCGCCCGCCGGGGAAAACAGCATGACACCCAGACGACCTTCGGCATCCGCAACAATGGCGGTCGGCGGGACGACGATGCCGGTTTCATTATCCTGAACCTGTACGTTTACCGTTACCGACGAGCCGGGAAGAACCTGAATGCCTTCCGGCGGTGTCAATCCGAAGTTGATCCGGAACGTCTGACCGACGCTGGACGTTTCAGCATCGAATTCGCGAATTTGCAGCGGAAAAACTTCATCGCTGGCGGGAAATTTGGCAGTGATCGTCACGTCATCCTGACTGCCCCGGCGCTGAAACAGGATTTCGGGCACATCGACTTCGATCCGCAATTCAGACATGTCGTGGATACGTACGATGGGCGTTCCGGCGGAAACGGTGGTGAATGCCTCGACCGTGCGGCTGGAAACTAGCGCGTCGAAGGGGGCCGTGAGGGTCGCATGTTCAAGCGCGTATTCCGCGTCACGTGTGGCAATTGCCGCCAGCTGGGCGTTTGTATCCGCATCATCCAGGGCCACCTGACTGACCGTGGTCCCCCTGAGCCGGGACAGGCGTGCAACCGTGCGGTCGGCCTGATCCTTTTGCAGTCGGGCGCGGTTGAGCTGCAGCTCGAACGGTTCCTGATCGAGTCTGGCGATCAGCCCGCCTTTCGGAATAACCAGACCTTCGGTGACGGGCATCTCGATAATCTGTCCGGCCACCTGAAAGGCCAGATCGACCGTTTGGCGGGCCGCGACCCGGCCAAAGAACTGTCGCGAAAAGCCGGGTGACGTTTCGCTGACCATCAGCAGTTTCACCGGTTTCGGGGCTTGCTGTGCGGTCAGCGATGTCGCCAGCACGATCAGGCCAAGAGCCAAAGTTGACAGGATCTTCATTTCTTCAAACCTTCGGGTATGCCTGTTTTCAGGACGGTTTCGCGGATCTTCTGCGCCAATCGCGCGAATTCAGCGGTTTCTTCATCATTGAGCCCCGAGGCACGGCGAAACAGTTCCCCGGCTTCGGTCACAAGTTGTTTTCGGGCGTCTTCGCCCTGCCCGGTCAGAACCAGCAGCCACGCGCGGCGGTCTTCGGGATCGCGCTGTCGAACCAGGTACCCGGCCTTGGCCAGCGAATCCGCAGTCGCGGTTATCGTAGAGGGCAAAGATAACATGTCATGTGCCAGAACGCCCATCCGCTTGGGCTGTTCCAGCTTGATCAGCATGTGGCATTCCTGATGGCTCAGATCGGTCCGCAACAGATCGATGCTTTCCTCCAACTTCCAATACAGCGCGTAGACGCCCATCATCGATTGAATTTCAGGACTGTACTTCTGCGTTGATGGTTCGACCGTCTCGGTCATTTCGGTGCCCTCGGATAGGTTGGGCGCGGTATACTTCAAAAAATGAAATATTCAAGATGCGAAGTGAAGATTACTCAGGATCGCGCCGGATCACTCTTGGAACCGAACGTCCTTACTCGGCGCGTTTGGGAATGCGCAAACACGAGTGGGTTTCGTCGAGGGCCGGGATTCACCTTGCCGCGGAAAGCAGATCGCTGGCCTTTTCGCCGATCATGATCGCAGGTGCGTTTGTGTTTCCGCTGACAATTTCGGGCATGATGGAACAGTCAGCCACCCGCAGGCTTTCAATGCCTCTGACCTTGAGCTGCGGATCAACGACGGCGTCATCCGATACTCCCATCGCGCAAGTGCCTGTCGGATGGTAAATCGATGCCGAGTTGGACCTGACCCAATCCAGCGTTCCGTCATAATCGTCCATGGCCAGATCGGCAGATGGCCGGAACTCTTCGGAAATCTTGGACGCCAGCGGGTTTGCCTTTGCGATGGCGCGCGCAATGTTGACGCCATCGACAATGGTTCGGCAATCCGTCTCGGTCGACAGGTAGTTCGGGAAAATCTTGACATAGCTCGACGGGTCGGGGCCATTCAGACGCAGCTCTCCCCGGCTTTCGGGGCGCAGTTGGCAGACCGACATGGTAAATGCCGAGAACGGGTGAACGCCCTCGCCAGGGCTGTCGGCCGACCAGGGTTGAACATGGAACTGAATATCGGGCGTCTGAACTTCTGGTCGCGTTTTCAGAAAGCCTGTCGCCAAACTGGCGGCCATTGTCATCGGGCCGGCACGGAACAACGCGTATTTCAAGGCTATTCGCGCCTGATTGAACAGGTTCCTCACCTCGTCGTTCAAAGTGGGTTCGTTACATTTGAACACAAGCCGCGCCTGCAGGTGATCCTGCAGACCTTTCCCCACTTTGGGCAGCGCGTGTCGCGGTTCGATACCGTTTTCCCTCAGATGATCCGGATCGCCGATACCTGACAACATCAGAATCTGAGGGGAATTGATCGCGCCGCCAGACAGAATAATCTCACGCCGTACGGTCAACGTCTGTTCGACACCTGAACGGTCCCGATACACCACACCGACCGCGCGTTTTCCTTCCAGCTTGATGCGCGTTACAAGGGCGCGCGTTATGATCTTCAGATTCTGTCGGTTCCGGATCGGCTTCAGATACGCAACCGCCGAACTGCACCTGCGTCCGTTGCGCGTTGTCAGCTGAAAATAGCCGACACCTTCCTGCTGCGCGCCATTGTAGTCCGGATTGAACGGGTAGCCCGCTTCTTGCGCGGCAGCGACCCAGGCATCACAAATCGGGCGCTGGATACGCATGTTGGATACGGCAAGCGGGCCTCCGACCCCATGAAAATCGTCTTCTCCGCGCTCCTGGTCCTCGCTGCGCCTGAACAATGGCAGGACATCATCCCAGCCCCAGCCGATATTCCCCATCTGCCGCCAGCGGTCGTAGTCCTCTTTCTGACCGCGCACATAGAGAAGACCGTTCAACGAGGACGACCCCCCAAGAACCTTGCCGCGCGGCCAGTCGATTGACCGACCGTTCAGACCCGCGTCTGGCTCGGTCCGGTAGCACCAGTCCACCGACGGGTTATGCATGGTTTTGAAATAGCCGACCGGAATATGAATCCACGGATTTGTGTCTGGCCCACCGGCTTCGAGCAGCGCAACGGACGTACCGGAATCGGCGCTCAGACGGTTGGCGATGACACAGCCGGAAGAGCCAGCCCCGACAACTGCATAATCCACCTCCATAACCGTCTCCTCTTAGCGAAATTAAAAAAAGTCTATGCAAGTTGCATCAAATATACTAGCATTTTTTGATACAAAACGTCTCAATAATTTTTCATCGGGAGGAAAAAGATGGAGATTGGTCGGAAACTAAGCGGAATATCACGGAGGGATTTCTTCCGCGTGGCGGGCCGATACGGCATGAGCTCAACACTGCTGGCTGCAGGAGGGTTCGGTGGCGCGATGAGCCTGGCGAATCTGGCGCAGGCCGCTGAATCGAATTATGAAAAACGGTTCTCGAAAGAACCCAAGCACACCCTGAAATTCGGCGCTGCCGGGTTCAACACCCGCAACCTTTTGATCGAGCGCGCAGGCGCCATCGAGTTTGCACGCGACCTTGAAGAACGGACCGATGGCGAGATTCGTGTTGAGTTCATCGGCGACAACCAGATCTGCGGTCAGCTGAGCTGTGTCGAAAAAACCCAACAGGGCATTGTCGACATCTACGCGGCTTCAACGCAGAACTCGGCAGGCGGCGCACCTTATCTGAACGTGCTGGACTATGCCTATATGTTCCCCAGCCGCGCGGCGCAGTATCATTTCTTCTACAGCCCGGCCAGTCAGCGCATTCTGCGGGACCCGCTGGAAAAACGGCACGGTCTGAAGTTCCTGTTCACCCACTGTGAACTGCGCGGACTGCAAATGGGTTCGACATTCTCGGACAAGCCGACAGTCACCAAGCTTGAGGAACTGTTCGGAACCAAGAACCGTGTTACCGGGACTCAGTTGGGCCGCATTGCGATGCAGTTGCTGAACCTGAACCCAGTGCCGGTGGCATGGGAAGAGACGCTGGACGCGCTCAAGACCGGGCTGATCGACGGCGCCGAAACCTGGGCTTCGGCGGTGGCTTACGCCAACATGTCGCCAGTGGTGTCACAGTCCGTGAACCTCAAGTTCTTCTGCGGCACCGAACATACTTCGATGTCCGCAAAGGTCTTTGACAGCCTCGGCGGCGAACTGCAGGACGCGGTCATGGAATCGTCCTACTTCACCCAGGCACTGATTCAGGGCGCAAACGAAGCCGCGCTGCTGAACACCGTCGGGTTCTCGGACCCGCAATTGCCGGGGACGATCTTTGCCGAAAACGGGGTCCGCCCCGCATTCCTGCCGGACGATCAGATCAAACTGGCCGAAGAGATGTGCGCTCCGAACTTCAACCCCGATCCATGGGCACAATGGCGCGAGCGGTTGGACAAATGGGCTGGCGGCATCGACACATATCAGGAAATCTACGACATCGCGCGTGAGATTCCGGCGGACATGTTGCCGGAAAATGTCGAGCCACGCCGTTGGTGGAAAGGCGAAGCCTGATAAGACTACCGAACCGGCCCCACGCGGGCCGGTTCCACTAAACACCGACTGGGAGGACGGGGTTCATGTCATTTTGGACCGATGTTGGCGCAATATTCAGCGCCATTCTAAGCCAGGATTCGTTCGAGATTCAGTCTGCGCTGCAGTCTGACGCGACATGGGTGGTAGGGACTGTGGTCGCTGCCCTGGGCGGTCTTATCGTTATGGCGATCTATCGAAAGGTTCCCTTCATTGAACGCCAACTGGAACGGTCGGTCATGGTCTATTCCTATCTGGCCATTGCGCTGATCATTTTCTGGGGCGTGATCGACCGCTTTGTGTTCAACGATCAGGAGCCGTGGTCCACAACCATTCCGCCGCTGCTGTTCATGGTGATGGCGTGGTTCGGCGCGTCCTACAACGTTCGCCTGCGCACGCATCTGAGTTTCAGCGAATTCCGCACCTCGATGCCGCGCGGTGGGCAACTGGCCTGTCTGATCCTGGATGCGATCCTGTGGTTCATCTTTGCCGTGATCGTCATTGTAACAACATCTCGGCTGGTGGCGCTGTCGGCTTCGAACTTCCAGATCGTGCTTGGCACCGACAACGTGATGCAGTGGTGGTTCCTGCTTGCAGCGCCACTGTCGTTCTTTCTGATGGTCGGCCGCGTGTTTCAGAATCTGGCAGACGATTTACACAACTGGAAAACCGGCGAGCCCTTGATCAAGCAAGCCGTGATTGGGGCGGACTGATGGCAGACGGAACCTGGGTTACATTGATTTCACTGGGCGTGACGTTCTTGTTCATGCTGGGCGTGCCGGTTCTTCTGGTAATCGGCTATTGGGTCATAGGCTGTTCATTTGTTCTGGGTCTGACACTCGACAACATGGGGGCCGAGCTTCTGAATGTGTTCAACAAGGGCTTTGCCTTGCTGGCGATGCCGCTGTTCATTCTCACCGGCGATCTGATCAACAAATCGGGCATCGCACGACGGCTGAGCGATTTCGCATATGCCTGTCTGGGCTGGATACGCGGGGGGCTGGCGATGGCCTCGCTTGGCGCATGCGGGCTGTTCGCCGCGATTTCGGGCTCGAACTCGGCGACGACGGCAACAATCGGATCGATGCTGCACCCCGAGATGGTCAAGGGCGGGTATGACGAACGATTCAGCGCCGCCACGGCGGCGGCAGGCGGCACGGTCGGGATCATCATTCCGCCGTCGATCATTTTCATTGTCTATGGCTTCCTTATGAACCTGCCCATTTCCGAACTGTTTGTGGCCGGCATCCTGCCCGGTGCACTGATGGTTATCGGAATGCAGGTCGCATGCTGGATCATCTGCCGTATCAACGGCTGGGGCCATCTGATCCCGCTGCAACTGAACCGCGTTCTGAAAACCGCCTTTGGTGCCTGGCTGGGTTTCTTTGCAATCGGGCTGGTGCTGTGGGGCATCTACACCGGCAAATTCTCTCCGACCGAAGCGGCGGGTGTGACCGTCGGCTTCTGCGTCATCGCCGGTCTGGTGAGTTATCCGATCAACCGCATCATGGGTGCGCGCGACGACATTTCCCCGACGGACAAGAGTTATGCGGAAATGATGGTCGTCGAAGGGTTCACGATCCCGGAAATCCCATCGATCGTAATCCGTTCCGCGCAAATTACAGGGATACTTGCACCGCTGATCGCCATTTCGGTCGTCATGCAACAAATCCTGTCGCTGCTCGGCGCTCAGCAAACCATCGGGGACTTCGTGACTTCGATGGGCGGGTACCATGCGGTGCTGTTTACCTCGATGGTCATCGTCTTTTTCTCGGGCATGGTGCTGGAGAGCCTTCCGGTGACAATCATCCTCGCGCCGATTCTGGCCCCCATTGCGGCGTCGGTCGGCGTAGATCCGATCCATTTCTCGGTGATCTTCCTTGTGGGCGCATCAATCGGGTTCATTACGCCGCCATATGGCCTGAACCTTTATGTCGCGTCAGGCGTAACGGGCGTGCCCTATTTCCGGCTGCTGCGTTACACCGTGCCCTATCTGGTCGCGCTGCTGTCCGTCTGGATATTGGTGTCTCTGGTACCTGATCTGGCCTTGATCCTGCTGCCAAACAAATAGAATGTAAGGGGATGGTCGACACGGACACTTCGGAACGAGAAACTCAGATACCGACAAATCTGCGATTGCTTCTCATCCTGGAAGAAGTCGCAAAACGCGGCGTTGCTGTTAAACCGGCCGACCTGATCGACACCCTGGGGCTTGCGAAACCAACGGTTCACAGGCTGCTGCAAACAGCCGAAGCGGAGGGGTTCCTGCAACGCGATCTGGACGGACGCTCGTTCGGGCCCGGTCCACGTCTGCGCAGGCTGTCCGTCAACACAATGTCTGCTGAACACCTGCGCACCGCGCGTCTAGCAATCCTGCGCGGGGTTGCGGACGAAATTGGAGAGACCTGCAACCTTGCGATCCCGGATCGCGAGGGGATGATCTATCTGGATCGGGTCGAAACCAAATGGCCGCTGCGCATTCAGTTGCCGATCGGCACCCAGGTTCCGTTCCATTGTACCGCCAGCGGAAAGATGTATCTGTCCACCCTGCGCAAGGCCACGCTGGACGGTTTTCTTTCAGCGCGGAAACTTCTTCCGCAAACCGAGCGGACATTGACGGACCCCGAGACCCTGCGCACCGAGATCGGGCACATTGCGGAAAACGGGTATTCCACCGACAACGAGGAATTCATGCCGGGAATGGCCGCCGTCGCCGTGCCTGTTACCGACGATCAGGACAGGCTGGCCGCGACACTGTCCGTTCACGCACCCACCCAACGCCACGATCTTGAAAGCTTGAAGAAATTCCTGAACACCTTGCAGGATGGGGCGGACAAGCTCAGAAGGCTGCTCTTGTCCTGACCAGTCCGCCGCGGGGCAATGGACTAATCATTTCAAACCGCTACACTCTCTGTCCATGTTGCGTTTTAGGTTCGTTGTTTCATTTGTCATTGCATTTTCCGTTGTGTGGTCCGGGCCACTGATTTCACAGTCATATGCAACCGACCGACCGCAAGATGCACTGACCGTACAACTGGCAAATCAGGGACGTTATGCCGAGGCCGAAGCGCTTTTGCGCAGAACTCTGGCGCAGGACCGTGCGAACCTTGGGCCAACCCATCCGAATACGGTCGACACAACCGAAAACCTGGCCGTTGTGCTGGATATTCTAGGGCAACCCGATGAAGCGGAACCGTTGCATCGCTTGGTTCTTCAGACGCGCCGCAAGCATCTTGGCCCAAACTCACCCGCCACACTTCGGGCCATGAGCAATCTGGGAACCACCCTTCGGGATCTCAACAGGTTTCAAGAAGCGGTCGAAATACTCGACGCGTCAATCGCAGGGTCAAACATTACCCACGGCGAGACGGCGCCCGAGACATTGGCCCGCATGAACATGCTGAGCCATACCCTGTTGCGCGCCAATCAGCCAGAGCGGGCCGAGCAGGTTCTGAGACGCGCGGTGGAACTAGGCGGCCAAACGCTTGGTGAAGACAATGCCGAGGTCCTGTCCTGGTCCGTCAATCTGGCTCTGGCACTGGACACAATGGCGCGTTTTGAAGATGTAAACGCCTTGAACCCGAGAATTATCGCTGGCCTCAGTCGCCGGCAGGGTCCGACTTCACCCAGAGTTCTGACGGCCAAGAACAATTTTGGTTTCAGCCTGATGAGTCAGGGCCGGATGCTTGAGGCTGTTCCGTTGTTTACCGAGGTTCTGAATGCGTATGAGCAAACCCTGGGGCCTCAGCCTGTCCATCGCCACCTCGGACGGGCGTATGACACATATCCGACGGCAAGAGGCGCTGGCCAGAGCCTATGGGGTCACCGCGCAATCCATCAGCGCAGGCGAGGCCAAGGAACGCTGGCCGCTGATGAATGCCGAAGATGTCATCGGCGCTGTCTGGTCTCCGGACGACGGCCGAGTCAGCCCTTCGGACGTGTGCGCCGCACTGATCAAGGCTGCGAAAGGTTTGGGCGCAAGGATTTTCGAGGATACCGGGGTCACTGGCATCCTGACTGAAAATGGCCGCATCAAGGGCGTTGAAACAACGGCCGGCACGATCACATGCGATGCCATTGCCTTGTGCACCGGGCTTTGGTCACGCCAAGTGGGCGCCATGGCCGGCGCCGCCGTGCCTGCGCTTGCCTGCGAACATTTCTACCTGCTGACCAAGCCAATCGACGGAATTGTCGGAAATACTCCAACGCTCAGCGACCACGACAGCCATCTGTACATCCGCGACGATTCAGGCGGCTTGCTGGTGGGTTGTTTTGAACCCATGGGCAAACCGGTGAAACCCGGCATTCTGGATGAAAACTTTGAATTCAGCCTACTGCCCGAGGACTGGGACCATTTCGAGCCGATGATGATGAACGCGCTGCACCGGTTACCGGCGCTTGAGACGGCCGAGGTCAAAATGCTGCTCAACGGGCCCGAGAGCTTTACCCCGGACGGCATGTTCATGCTGGGCGAGACGGCGGAGACACGCGGGCTCTATCTGGGCTGTGGCCTGAATTCGGTCGGGATTGCTTCGGGTGGCGGCGCCGGGATGAACCTGGCCCATTGCATCGTTCATGGACACACGGCGTATGATTTAGGCGAAGCGGATGCCAAACGTTTTGCGCCTGTGTTCAACTCGCTGGATCATCTGATGGCCCGGGCGCCGGAAATTCTGGGAACCCACTACGAAATCGCATATCCCGACCGTCAGCTCACAACCGCGCGGAACCTGCGTGCCCTGCCACTGGAGGCGGAATACAAGGCTGCGGGCGCGCATTTTGGCCAGTTTTATGGCTGGGAGCGCCCGCTCTACTTCGGAAAAACCGCCGAGCCCGCAATGAGTTTCGGCAAACCCGACTGGTTCGAAAACGTGGCGAATGAAGTCAAAGCCGCGCACGAGCAAGCGGCTGTCTTCGATGCGTCATCCTTCGGCAAGATCGAGGTTGAAGGCCCGGATGCCGAGGCGTTCCTGCAACATACATGCGCGTCCAACATGGCCAAGCCGCCGGGCAGTGCCGTCTATGCTGCGGTACTGAATGAACGCGGCACCTATGAAAGCGATATTACCGCCCATCGGATTGCCGATAACCACTATCGCCTGTTCGTCGGCACCAATGCGATCAAACGGGACCTCGCCTGGTTCTGCCGCCACTCGGAAGGGTTTGATGTGACCCTGAACGACAGCACCGAGGACTACGCCGTTCTGGGCCTGATGGGTCCTGACGCCGCACGGATCATCACCGAGGCCGGTGCGCCCGAACTGACCAGACTGGGCTATTTCAAGGTCGGTCCCGCGCACATCGCCGGATGCCATGTTCGGGCCGTGCGCATGTCATATGTCGGGGAACCGGGCTGGGAAATCACCATGCGCGCCGAAAACGCCCCCTCAGTTTATGCAGTGCTGACGGCAGCGGGCGCAAAACCGGCGGGCCTGTACGCCCAGACCGCCATGCGGATCGAAAAAGGATTTGCCGCCATGGGTCATGAACTGGACAGCGACACGTCCCCTGTCGAGGCCGGGCTGGACAGTCTGGTGCCGAAGAAGAAGCCCTTTATCGGCTCCGAAGCGCTGGCGCAGCGGCGCGAAACGAGTTCACGCCATCTGGTCACGGTGATCATAGACGACGAGGCGGCGGTGCCACTGGGACATGAGCCCATCTACACCGGAGACAAGATTGTGGGTCATACGACGTCCGCCGCTTTTGGCTATCGTATCGGCAAGCCGGTTGCACTCGCCCATGTCAAACTGAAAGACGCTGATGGCGTCAGGGTCCAGCTTGACATAGCCGGCAGCCGGTTTGCGGCGAAACTTCAATATGCGTGTGCGTTTGATCCGGAAGGCGCACGGATGCGCAGCTAAGACGCCACCGCGCCGTGGTGAAAAAATCCGGCGCGGTGGAACCGAAACATGTAAAACGTCGCCAAGTTCCGAATTCACTGGTATCCGGGTATGCAAGCCGGTCGCAGAAAGGGTGACGTCCGAAAATGCCAGTCGAAATCATCGAAAACACATGGATACCACTACCGGAAGGGCGAAAACTTGCCGCAAGGATCTGGTTGCCGGAAACAGGGCCTTCCCCTGCGATTCTGGAGTACCTTCCATACCGAAAGCGTGATGGGACTGCGCCGCGGGATGAAACTACCCATCCTGTGTTTGCCAAGGCCGGGTATGCCTGCATCCGGGTGGACATCGCCGGAACCGGCGACAGTGACGGCCAGTTCGATGATGAATATTCCGAGCAGGAACTCAGCGATGGCGAAGCCGTTCTGAACTGGATCGCAGCACAGGACTGGTGCGACGGAAACGTCGGCATGATCGGAATTTCCTGGGGCGGGTTCAACGGATTGCAACTGGCTTTCCGCCGTCCTGCCGCGTTGAAAGCGGTCGTCAGTGTCGCCTCGACAGTCGATCGTTACGCCGACGACATTCACTTCATGGGCGGGTGCCTGCTCAGCGACAACGTCAACTGGGGGTGCCAGATGTTTGCCTACCTGACGCGCCCGGCTGATCCCTCTTTGCGACCTGATTGGCGCGAGGACTGGCTGAAACGGCTTGAAAACGTGCCATTTTCAGCCGCCGACTGGCTGCGCCATCCCACCCGAGATGGGTTTTGGAAACATGGCTCGGTCTGTGAAGACTGGTCAGCCATTCGGGCCCCCGTTCTGGCAATCACCGGCTGGGCGGACGCCTATGTCAACGCACCACCCACGCTGGCCGCCAATCTTGAAGTACCCGCAAAGGCTATAATCGGGCCCTGGGAACACCGCTATCCGCATATTGCCAAACTGGATGCCGGGGACTTCCACTCGGAAGTCATCAGGTGGTTCGATCGATGGCTGAAAGGGCAACAGAACGGGGCCGAGAACCTGCCCGCCTATCGGACGTATATGCAGCAACACTTCAATCCGACCAAGGAAAACAAGCCAAGACAGGGCCACTGGATCGCCGAAAGCCAATGGCCCTCACCCAATGTAGGTACCCAGCACTGGCACCTGCGACCGGGTGGATTTGCGGACGCTCCTTTCGCCGAAAAAGCGATGGTGGCCAGCCCCTCGCATATCGGACAGGCAAGCGGGTATTTCTGTCCTGGCATGCGGATAGATAACGAGTTGTCCGAGGATCAATCTCAGGATGATGCACTGTCACTTTGCTTCGACAGCACAGCAATGCAAAAACCGCTGGACCTGTTGGGGCGCGCCCGGCTGAAACTGTCCTTCACCGCGGACAAGCCGGTGGCGCAACTGGTCGCGCGTTTGTGTGACGTTGCCCCCGACGGAACGTCGCAGCGGATTACCTACCGCGCGCTGAACCTGACGCATTGCAACAGCCATGAGACACCAGAAGTATTGGTGCCCGGAAAGGTCTATGAAGCGGAAATCGTATTGAACGAATGCGCCCACCGCCTGCTACCGGGACACATCCTGCGTCTGGCGCTGTCCACCTCATATTGGCCAATAGTCTGGCCTGCACCCGACGCTGCACAAGTGACGCTGCTGCTGGAACACTCAGCCCTGCTGTTGCCCGTGCGGGACGTACACGAGGAAATCGCACCATCAAATCCCGGGTCGGTTCAGGATTATCCGACACTTCAGGCCAGTCAACTGCGGCCACCTTCTGGACGTTCGGAGCGCTCAGTGGAAGACGACGGAACCGTGGTCCTTACGACATTTGACGATTACGGCAAGGCCACCGATCCTTATCATGGTATGACAGTTGGCAGCCATGTGGCCATGCGTTACGCGATCCACCCGGACGATCCGACAACGGCACAGTACAAAGCCAACTGGTCATTTACGTTCGCACGAGGCGATTGGCAGGTTGAGATACATACGGAAGGCCAAATGACCTGTGATGAGCAGAATTTTTACCTGGAAAGAAAATTGCGCGCGACCGAAGGCTCCGAAAAATCCGAAGTCCTGACAAAGGAATGGCGCGAGACAATCCCGCGTGGACTTCTTTGACAATACTGGTCACGGCAAGGCGACGGCCGCGGAACCTCGCCGGTCCTTCTGCAGGGTCTGCTTCAAAAGACTGCACCCTATGGCAACAACAAGACCGGTTCTGACACCGTTTGCATGCAGAAAGTACCGGACACGTGACGCGCCACGTGTCCGGCATACAAATCTCAGGTTTTCAGGATCAAGCCCTGACCTGTCGGCAGAGACAAAATGTGAAAGTTCATCTCCCGGCTCAGCTCATCCATCGCCTGTTTCTGCAGTTCGAACCCTTTCTGAGCATAGTCATCCAGAAGCACAATTCCACCGGGCACGATTCTGTCCCAAACGAACCGCAAGGCGTCTATTTCCGGTGCAGGGTTATTCAGGTCGATATGAACAAATGCCAGTTGTTCGCTCGTCAACTGATCCAGCGTGTCAGGAATAAAGCCAACCACAATCTTGGTGTTTTTGAATTCCGCAAAATTCGCGCGAACTTCATCGGCACTGATCGCATAGAAGCCATTAGACAACGCGGCGGTGTTGTATTCGGACAGGTGCTCTTTGCCTTCTTCCGCGCCTTCAATATGTTCGGGCTTCATCCCGGCAAATGAGTCGAAGAGGAAGATGGTTTTGTTCTGGTTGTTCCAATCCAGATCAAGCATGGCGCCGGATGCCAACATGCCGTAATTCACTCCGAACTCGGCAAAATCGCCCGGAAGCGCCATGGCGGTTCGCATGCACCACAGACCGACATGGAACCGCCAGTACCAGTGATGGTCGATGCCACGGGCGGCTTTCGAACCCCGTTCATACGCTTTTTTGAAGGCGGGATCCTGCATGAAATCAGAGCTGTGAATGGTGCTGAGCCCGTCAAAATCATACACACCCTTTAGTTCGGATGGACGACGTTTTTCCTGATAGCCATAGTTGACGAAATGGGTCCAGGGATCCTGACCGCTTGCGCCAATTTCCGGGTAGGCTTTCACGTAATACTCGGGGTCGAACCAATCAGGATGGGCTGGCGTTGCCGATGGTTTAAGTCCTTCCTGATAACCGTGCTTCAGGTAATGAGACCACGCGTCCATTCCCGTCTCACGGACGGCCGGATTAGTACTCAGGTAGAACTCGGGATCAAACCAGTCAGGATGGGCTGACGTCGCCGACGGCTTGAGCCCTTCCTGATAACCGTGCTTCAGGTAATGAGCCCATGCGTCCATTCCTGTCTCGCGGACGGCCGGATTGGTACTCAGGTAGAACTCAGGATCAAACCAGTCAGGATGGGTTGGCGCAGCTGACGGCTTAAGTCCTTCCTGATAACCGTGCTTCAAGTAATGAGACCATGGATCTATGCCTTTCTCGCGAATCTGAGGGTTGCTGTTCAGGTAGTATTCGGGGTCGAACCAGTCAGGATGCGTCAAGGTGCCGTTCACTTATCGTTTCTCGTATGAGTGGGTGGATATTTCAGATAGGATGTTATTCCTACAAACTTCTCCGGTTTTTTCCATAGGCGGAGTTCGGGACCATCTCCAAAACGGCATAACAACTGCTACTTTGTGATCCGGCCGCTTCGTTAAGCGATCTGTTCCGCCTTGTCGGCGAGAATGCTGGCCTTTCCGCCGTAAACTTCAAAGATTGTTGCCATGACAATCTGGTGACCAAAGACCCGCATCAGTTCAACGCCTTGAGTGTTTCATGCAGGTGCCAGCCCGGTATTTCCCAGTCGACAAACTCAAAGATGAGATAGTCAGGCTGAAACGCTTCGACTGCGTTTCTATCGTAGGCGCCGTGCGCATGATGCGACCACCGTACTTCACTGAAAACTGCACCCAGGAAAGGTCGAAAGAACCCAAACGTGAAGCTGTCCCCGATAATCTGCAGTTTGGGTTTGCCCGAGCTACCGTCATCGAATTTGACAATGTACGAATTCATCGAAACATGGTCTTCGAAGTCCTCAACGCTTTGTTCTTCGACGGCCCGCAACATGGTCATGTCCAATTCGGGAATTGCCTCACTATCAGCGGCTTCGCTGAGCCCCATAAACTGGTCGAGAACACCGAAATACGTGCCTTCATTGTAGCCGATCAACAGAGCCTGCGGGGGTGGAAGATTTTCGGCCAGGCCCAGTCGGCTCATCGCGTCATAGAAGACGACATAGGCACCGAAACTGTTCCAGTGGGTATCCCGTTTGTAATAAAGAGGCGTTTCGTCAAGATCATAGTCCTGATAAACGACATAGGGATCCGTCAGGGGTATGTTCTGGTCTGCCAAATTCTTGATGATGGCCCGTTGTTCAGATTTCTCGAACTCGTCTGTTTGCGCCCAGGACGGCATATACTTGTTGTAGACAGCGTGCTTGGTCGGAACCGGAATAGCCAGAAATTCGGCCCCAACCTTGTCTGCCAGGTCCTGCGCCTCGAGCACATAGTTTGTGATACTGGTGACGCGCCAAGGCAAGAATTCCAACCCGCTTGTTCGTTCAATGACCGACGGCGCGTTGTAGTACATCCAGCCTTCCCGCCCCACGATGACCTTCGCGTTGCCCTGGCGGTTCACTTTTTTATCCAAGGACTTCTTGGCCAAAATCATCTGATTGCGAAGGCCGATATTGTCGGAGACAAAGTCATCGACCCCTGCAAAAAAGTCGTCCAGTCCGGACAGTGAATCCGGGAACGCAGGAAACTCAGTTTGTGCGCGGTTTTCAAGATTGAGATCACTGCTGAAAAACCCGGCCAGGACGGGTATGAGCAGGCATATGAGCAGTATTTTGTCCATGTCAGAACCGGAAATACAGGAATGGGCTATACGTGCTGTTGGCCACGAACATCAAACATACCAACAGCAGGAAAGTGAACCACATATTAGAGAGCCAGCCAATTCTGTTGGGGCGTTTCCAGATGCGGTCGCGAACCGGCCGTGGAACCAAGCCGAAGAAAAGACCAATCGCGAAGATCGCCATGACTTCATTGCTGACCGTCAGAAAGAACTCGGGGGATATCACGCCATCCCCCGAGGCGCCGAACATGTGGCCAAGGTAGTCAACCGCGTCACCCAACGTCTCGGCCCGGAAGAACACCCACCCGATCAGCACGACCAACAACGTGTAGACTCGTGCAAAAACAATCTGACGGGGTTTGCCAAAGAACCGCTCAAGCGTCAGAAAACTACCGTGCCACAGGCCCCAGATGACAAAGTTCCACGCGGCACCATGCCAGATACCGGTCGCAAGAAAGACAATCAGCAGATTGATGACCGTACGGACCTGACCGTGACGGTTTCCGCCCAGTGGAATGTACAGATAGTCGCGAAACCAGCTGGACAATGACATATGCCAACGCCGCCAGAACTCGGTCATGGACTTGGACACATATGGGTCGCGGAAGTTGGTTGGAAATTTGAACCCGAAAAACAGACCCAGTCCGATCGCCATGTTCGAATATCCGGCAAAATCGAAGAAGATCTGAAGGGCATAGGCCACAGCGCCCAGCCACGCTTCCCCCATGTCCAACGCTGGCCCGAGTGAAAAAGCGTGGTCTGCAATTGGTGCGACCTTATCTGCGATGATGACCTTTGACGCCAGGCCCAGGACGAAGAGCTTGGCCCCAACCGAGCGCCTGCTGCCGGTATCAAGCCGCTTTCCCATCTGCGTTACAACGGACCCAAAGCGCACAATTGGGCCGGCAATCAGCTGCGGGAAAAGAATGATATACAGCGCAGTGCGCAACAACGTCGGGGACTGGTATTTTTCTTCGTCGCTATGACGATACACGTCGACCAGTTGCGAGATTGCCTGGAACGTAAAGAACGATATACCCAGCGGAAGGGCAATGGTCAGTTCGGGCAGGAATCCGACCCCGACCGAGCGCAAGTTTTCGGCTACAAAGCCGTAGTATTTGAAGAACCCGAGCAGCGATAGCAGGGCCGCGATACACAGCGAAACTACCAGCCGCTTATGCGTTGTTCCCTTGATCTGATAGACCGTGCCAGCATGCGTGATCGCAATGGCCGTAAAGATGAGCGGAAGGTACTTCAGCTCTCCCCAGCTATAAAAGATCACGGAACCGCACAGCAGAAGGATATTCCGCGTGTGGGCCGTTCTGGTCAGATAGCATCCTGCCAATATCAGCGGTAGGAACGCATACAAAAAGGTCGGGCTGCTGAATAACATCCGTCAGGCTGCTCACTTCTGGAATTGCGACAAGTCGCGATGCTTGTTCTTTTTCTGGCGTTTGATACCAAGCGCTGCACCGACCGATTTGAGCGCCGGCCTGCAAAACCTTTCGAACTGCCGCAATGTGCTGGGTGTTCGGCTGCGGTGAGTTTCACCATTGACGTAGGAAATCAGGTGCCCGTGCGGTGCGACGTGCTCCATCGGGAAATAGGAATACAGGCTGTCCATCTTGTATTCCATCAACGTCGTGCTCTGGGCGGCCACATAGTCCGGCCAGACGGTCGCCGACATGTAACCCCGGGCCTGTGCGACATAGGTCATGGCCCGTTCCTGGCCGTGCGCCAACCCGCCATCCACATGATTGGGTTCCTGATTGTATTGCGAATACTGGTACTGATCGTCAAACATCGGCCGCAGGGCGTCCGGACGGAACCAATACACAGTGCCGTATGCGGCCAAAGGCGAATAGGGTTCTTCCGGGACCGAGCAGTTCAGGTCCTCCAGGATTTCAGCAAAGATCGGCCGGTTGTCGTACCAGGCGTGCCCCATCGACCGGTAACCGGTATGAATCATGGGCGCAAATGCCATGCCCACATGAGGGTGGGTGGCAAAGAAATCCAACAGATGAGACACGTATTCCCTGTTCGCCAAGACCGAGTCAAAAATGAAGTTTTTGAAGTATTTCCCGGTCGTTGGATGCACCTGAGGTGACTTTTTGGAATGCAGGCGGCAAACCAGGTCATAGTCCTTTTCCATCACCACGTCTTTGAGGTCGATATACAGCGAGGACATATCCCGCCCGCGATTTTCGCCCACGACACGCACATCTGCCTCAATTCCAGCGGCTGCGCATTTTTCTTCCAGGATCGCTTTCTTCTCGTCCGACGCGGTGGTGATATAGAAAGCAAACGGGTGTGGAATATTGCTGACCCGGTCAAAAATCTCTTCAAACGCTTCGGTGTAGTAGAGATGCGCACAGGCCGCGATTTTGAGCGAAGGATCCCATTTTGGCGTTCCTTCGTATGATTTGCTGTCAAACGTAAATTGATAGGCCAGATTGGTGTGTAGCGACCGCAATGAAGTCGTCTTCAACAGAACCTGCCACATCAGGTTCGTCGGATAGTCGCTGTTTTCTTCCAGATAAGGAATGATCCGGTCCAGGTTGATCTGATATGCATCCTGAAGCGCCGGCGAGCTGTAGAACGGGTGCAGCAGGATAAAGGGGCACCGCGCGTCCTCCAGCGTTTCTTTTATTTCCAGCAGAAGCGGATGGTCCGTCTCATAGTCTTCAGGTTTGATAAACGCACCGCCTTGGAAGCCGTGCTTGATCAGATAGGCCGCCAGATCCGGCGTGGTACCCGGTTTGTTGCCAGGCGAACCTTTCCTTGGCGTGTGTTTTTGCAGGAACTTATGAAACGGCTCCGATTGCAGCACGTTCTGCCCCAAAGTCAGAAAGATGCTAACGAGTTGCCGATCGTTTTCTGACAACGCTTCGTCTTTTCTGCTGGCGATTGACCAGAAGTCCAGATCGCTTTGCGCCGCCATGCTGGCCCGCATGGCTTCATAGGGGTAGACGGGTCCGATCAGGTCACAATCCATAAGGGTCAATTCATCCAGCGCCTGGATCTGATCCAAACCCAATTGGCTGATGCAGCCCAGATACCCCCGGATGTGGTCCCGCGGTTGTTTCTCCAGAACGAAGACCTCGTCGCTGCATGCATTCAGCTCGGCCAGGCCATCGGAATCAGGCGTTCCGTTGGTTACAACCCAGATACGATCGAAATCCGGTCGCAGAGACGCAAGGCAATGCGTGGCGTACCCAAGGACTTCACCCTTTTGAAGCTCCAGATTGTAGATTAACCCGCGCATCACCCCTGCTCCTTTTTTGCCCATGTGCTGAATTGGTTGAGGCCGTCCCTGACGGAAACCTGTGGGGACCAGTTCAGCAGGCGGCGTGCCTTCGAGATATCGGCCAGAGCATAGCGAATGTCGCCGGCGCGGAA